>NZ_REBW01000087.1 GCF_007692535.1 Thioalkalivibrio sp.
CCTCGGCGGCGCAGAACGCCACCTGGCTCAGACCGCTCTCCATCTGCCGCTGCACGATCGCCCACCACGTCTCTGCATCCCGCTGCACCCACCGTCCCATCGCCGCCATCTCCCACCGGTTCCTCGATGGTGACCAGCGTAGGCACGGGCGGGGCCCCGGGATAGGACGTCGTAGAATGTGCGCTTACGAAAGGGTGGCGACCACGCTGGTTCACAGGGTCCTTGCCTGGGGTGACGCTCCGTGGGTCGTCTCAGAGCAGATCGACGGCCGAGCAGCCGGGCCAATGAACGCCAAGTAAGCCTCGCGCCGGGCGGACAGGCGGTTTATTCTGTCTGGATTCCCGAGGAGCAAGCCATGAATACTGGCACCTTTCCGATCCGCCTCATTGCCACACTGACCACCGCGCTACTTTTGTCGGCATTAGCCAACGCACAGCCGGCACCCAACCCCTTTCCCACCCTGGAAGCCCTGGGTGAAGCGCTATTTCACGACACTAACCTGTCCTTGCAACGCACCCAATCCTGCGCCACCTGTCATGCGGCCGATGCGGCCTTTATCGATAGTCGCACTCAGGGAGTCGGCGGTGCGGTATCGGTGGGGGATGATGACCAGGCCCTGGGGATTCGCAATGCTCCAACATTGATGTATGCCCTGTATGCGCCGCCCTTTCATGCCATGGCTCCAGGAGTCTATCGTGGCGGTCAATTCCACGACGGTCGCGCCCGCTCCTTGCCCAATCAGGTCAATCTGAATGGCGGCCCCTTTCTGAACCCGGATGAAATGAGGATGCCCAGCCGTGCAGCGGTGATAGCGCGCGTGCGGGAAAACGCTGATTATGTTGATGCCCTGCAACGATTTTTCGGGCCGCAGATCTTCGCCCGCGAGCAACAGGCATTCTCACGTCTGGGCCATACCATCGCCGCCTTTGAGCGTACGCAGGCCTTTCATCCCTTCAGCGCACACTATGATGCCGTGATGGGCCAGGAGGCCACCTTTACACCCCTGGAACAGGCGGGCTTCGATCTCTTTCACAGCCGGGAGACCGGTTGCCTGAGGTGCCATGACTCCACTGCAGTAACCGGACCCAGCCGGCAAACCTTCACGAACTACCGCTACTACAATCTCGGAGTACCCATGCATACTGCGGTACGCGATGCTCGTCAGGATGATTCACCCGATCCTGGACTGGCCGCCAATCAGTTTCTGAGCAGTCCAGCCGCGGCCCAATTAGGGCGTTTCAAGGTTCCCACTCTTCGCAATGTCGCGGTCACGGCCCCCTATTTTCATAACGGCCTAGCGCATGATTTGGCCACCGTTCTGAAACTGCACAGCCATCGTGGCGCGCGGGATAGCGTTCTACACACGCTCAACCCGGAAACCGGATTAGCCTGGGGAACCACTGACTATCCCGAAAACGTTGATTTTGCCGCTTTGGCGATGCCCAAACCCCTCAGTGACCCGGAGATCGATGCCCTGATCGCCTTCCTGCACACTCTTACGGATGCAGCGTTTGTCAGGCCTTGATCAAGGCGCCGCTGAGACCCCGCCCGCCAACAGGGATGTGTCGCCGGGGTCCCTGCGCCTGTTCCGTCAGGTTTGGTGGCTCTCGGAGTATACTGATCTTAGCCCGTCGCTCCTGCGCCCGGCAGCCGATTGGGCCGACCGTCTCTGAACCGATCGCTTGAGGTGACGCCGTGAAAAACCTTCCCGTGATTCTTGCCGCTGGCGCGCTGGCGCTCGCGGCTGTGCCCCTGCATGCCGACGAGGTGACCTACCGCGAACACGTCCAGCCCCTGTTCCAGACTCAGTGCGCAGGCTGCCACGGGGTGAATGCCCCGTATGTAGGTGATTTCGACGAGGACAAGGCCCGTTACGAAGAGATGGGGCTCGGGCCACGCATGGACTCCTACGCGGACCTGATCATGTTCGTCGTATATCCCGATACCGGCGCCCTGATGCGCCGACTCGACGACGGCAGCAGCCACCCAGAAGGCCAGCCCGGCAACATGTACGAGCACCTTGGTGCCGATGATGACGAGCGCGCGCGCAACTTCTCCGTGTTCAAGGCCTGGGTCGGGGAGGGTGCATGGAACCTCGAGCGCTGGGGCGACATTACCAAAGAGCAGTTGGACCGGCTCGAACTGGCCTACTAAGGTCCGGGTCCGTGGCCCTGGTCGAGGCATCGGGTCTGCACAAGACCTATCGTGAGGGCGATGTCAGCGTGCACGCGGTGCGGGGGATCGACTTCTCGATCGAGTCCGGCGGCTTCGTCGCCTTCGTCGGACCGTCCGGCAGCGGCAAAAGCACGGTGCTGAACATGATCGGCTGCCTGGACCGGGCCACGGGCGGGAAGCTGCTCGTTCTGGACACTGACGTCGCTGCCCTTGGGCGGCGTGAGGCTGCGGACTTCCGAGGGGCGAACCTCGGGTTCGTGTTTCAGGATTTCAACCTGATCCCGGTGCTGAGTGCGGCCGAGAACATCGAGTATCCGCTACTGATGGTCCAGAACTGGCCGGTTGCGAAGCGCCGCGCGCGGGTCGCCGAGCTGCTCGAAGCCGTCGGCATCGCGGACCGCGCGGACAAGCGACCGGACCAGCTTTCGGGTGGCCAGAAGCAACGGGTCGCGGTCGCGCGGGCGCTCGCGTCGAAGCCGAAGCTGGTGCTGGCCGACGAACCCACCGCAAATCTCGACCATGTGACCGCGTTGCGCATCATCGACCTGATGAAGGCAATGCGCGACGAATTCGGAACCACATTCGTTTTCTCCACCCATGACCCGCGTATCGTCGATGCGGCCGAGGAGGTCTTTCATCTGGAGGACGGCCGGATCGTGGATGGCGTCGGAGGCTCGACATGATCCGGGTGCTGCGCCTGTCAGCGCGCAATCTGGCGCGGTACTGGCGCCGCAGTCTGCTGACTGCGGGTCTGATCGTGCTCGGGATGGTCGCCGTGTTGCTGTTCGTCGCGGTGTCGGCCTCATTCAAGCAGATCATGATCGGGCAGATCACCGACTCGATGCTGGGGCATCTGCAGGTGCACCAGCGCGGCTACGTCGCGTCGATCGAGAACCTGCCGCTGAACCTGAATATGAAGCCCGAGATGGTCGCCCGCGTGGAGGCCCTGCTCCGAGAGATGCCGGAAGTTGAGGCGGTCACCCCGCGGCTCAAATTCGGTGCGATGCTCAGTGACTTCGAGGAGACCACCAACATCCGGCTCAACGGCGTGGTGCCGGAGCGCGAAGCAGCGGCCATGCCGTTACTGGCCGGGCGGCTGCTGGATGGCGAGATCCGTAATGGTCTGCTGGAGCCCGGCGCGCTCCTGCTCCCGGAACTTCTTGCCCGCGGCATGGGTGTACAGGTGGGGGATACGGTGGTGTTGGTGGCGACCAATGTCGATGGTTCGGTGAACGGGCGAACGTTCCTCGTGCAGGGTGTCCTCGATGCGGTGACCGGGCCCGGCGGTCGTGACGGCTACCTGCATATCGATGATGCCCGCGCGCTGCTGCGCATGGAGGCGCCGGAAGTGAACCAGATCGCGATCCGTCTTCAGGACCCCGATCAGACCGAGCGCGTGGCGCGCCGTCTCGAGCAGATGCTGGGCGAGATCGTCAACCCGCGCGGACAGCCGCTGCTGACCGTTCACACCTGGGACCAGTTGACGCCGTTTGCGAATATCGCGCGCATGATCGATCTGCTCGACCTGTTCATCCGCATCATGCTGGTCGGGATCGTGCTGATCGCGGTGATGAACGTGATGATCATGTCGGTCTACGAGCGCGTGCGCGAGATTGGCACGATCGCCGCGATCGGGACGCCCCCGGGCAGAATCCTCGCGCTGTTCGTGGGCGAGGGCGTCCTGCTGGGTGTCGTCGGCACGCTTGTGGGCACGCTGGTCAGCCTCGGGGTGGTCCGGTTGCTGAACGTCTGGTCCGTGGAGTTCGCCTTCGGGCGTCAGGAGATCGTGCTGGCTCCGGCACTGGCGCCCGGCGACATCCTGTGGGTGGCCGCGATCGTGGTTGCGGTCGCGGCGGCCGCCAGTCTACAGCCGGCGTGGAAGGCGGCGCGGATGGATCCGAACACGGCGTTACGGCATGTCTAGGACAATGACAATGACTCGACCGATGCGAACCGGCTTTGCCGCCATTCTCCTGCTCGCGATCCTCGGTTGCGCGCCGCTCTGGGCCGTCGATGCGGATGCGCTGCTCGCCGAGGTCGACCAGCGCATGCAGCCGGGTGCGCTCGAGATGTACCGCAAGATCATCAACGTGGAACCGGATGGCCGTTCGCGGGAATTCGTGCTGTACACGGTACGCAGCGGTGCCGACAGCATGGCGGCGGTATTTCTGGACCCGGCGAGCGAGCGCGGCCGGTCGACGCTGCGCCTTGGGGAGAACATGTGGCTTTACATTCCCGATGTCGGCAGGCCGATCCGGATCACCAGCCTGCAGTCGGTCGTCGGTGGCGTGTTCAGCAATACCGACATCCTGCGCCTCGATTTCAGCGTCGAGTACAGCGCGACCCTGCTCGAAGAGGACGAGGAGCAGTACGTGCTCGACCTCCAGGCCCGGGGACCCGAGGTCGCCTATGATCGCCTGAAGATGTGGGTGGACCAGCAGACCCGCACACCGGCGAAGATCGAGGCCTACGCGGCCACCGGCCTGTTGATCAAGACGCTGGAGTACAGTCGGATCACCGATTTCGGCGACGGCATCGTGCGGCCGGCGATGCTCGAGACGACCAGCCCGCTGCAGCGGGGCTATCGCTCGGTGATGCTGTTCTCGGGGATCGCGCGGCGCGATTTTCCCGATGAGGTCTTCTCGCTCGGCTATCTGCCCAGGATCGGGGATCTGCGCCGTTGAAGCACGGCCGGTTCGGGCTGCTGCTGTTCCTGTTGCCAGCACTCGGCTTCGCCGAATTCGAGTTCGATTTCGATGTCGGCCGGTACGAACGCAAGCCCTACGAGGTTTCCGGCTACCTGCAGGGAACCGCCGAGCATTTCTTGCTGGACCGCGATTCCGCGCTCTATGCGCTCAACTTTCCGGACGGGCAGCGCCGGGATTTCCAGCGCTACCGCGCGACCGGAAACCTTTCCGGTCAGTACCGCTGGGACGATACGACGCTGAATGGCCGATTGCAGGCCGAGTGGCGGGACGATGTCTTCGGCAGCAGCGAAGATGTCACGGTGCAGGAACTCTATCTGAACCACCGCTTCGGCGACCGCCTGTCAGGAGAGGCGGGCAAGCGTACGCTGCGTTGGGGTACCGGCTATGCGTGGAACCCGGCGGCCTTTCTGGAGCGCCCGAAGGATCCGACCGACCCCGATCTTACCCGCGAGGGCTTTGTGCTGGCACAGGGCGAGTACGTCCGGAGCTTCGACGGGCCGTTGCGCACGCTGATGGTGAATCCGCTGGTCCTGCCGGTGAACGACGATCTGAACGAGGACTTCGGTGCCAAGAGCGCGCTCAACCCCGCCGGCCGCGTCTACCTGCTGTACCGCGACACCGATATCCATCTGACCGCCCGTGCCAGCGGCAGCCGCCCCGGAGCCTTGGGCATCGCGCTGTCACGCAACCTGGCCCCCCATTTCGAGGCCCACGCCGAGCTGGCAGGATTCGGTCGGCGCGAGGTCACAGTGGTGGACGGCGATGGGACGTTGGACAGCCGGGACGCCCGGTCAACGGATTTCCTTTTGGGCCTGCGCTATCTGACGCAGTGGGAAACCACCTGGATCGCCGAGTACTACCATAACGGTGCGGGTTACACGCGCCAGGAAATCCGGAACTTCTTCGATTTGGCCCGGGAGAGCGGGGACGATCCCGCGGTGCAGCGCAAAGCGGCGCAGGCGCGTGCGTCCGGCTACGGCGCACCCCAGGTGATGCGCGATTATCTTTATCTACGCGTACGGCACAGTGAGCCTTGGGATCTCCTTTACTGGGCCGTCGGCGGGACGGTGATCGTCAATCTGAACGACGGCAGCGCTTCGCTGATTCCGGAGCTGAGCTACACGGGCATCGCCAACCTGGAGGTGCGCGGACGTCTGGCGGCGCTGACGGGTGGTCGGAACACCGAGTTCGGCGAGCGCCAGAACGACTGGCGCCTGGAGCTCCGGGCACGTTACAGCTTCTGACTTTCTGCGCGCGTCCGAAGGTGGAAGATCGCCGCGCCCTGGCGGTCGGGCCGTTATGGTCAGCGATAGCCGCGCCCTGTGTTGTAGCACTCGACCTGTCCCTTGCTTGATATGTCGATATCGATCAGCAAGCCGCCGCTCAAGGGTCGGGCGTGGGTGTCCCCCTTGGGCCGGCCACTGCCACCACCAGCCGTCGGGGGGGGCGTAGCGGAAAGAATCGGGTGTCCGTCCAGCCTATACTCACCTG
>NZ_REBW01000266.1 GCF_007692535.1 Thioalkalivibrio sp.
CCTTTCACGGCGGCGACCGGGGTTCGAATCCCCGTGGGGACGCCATCTTTTCAAGCACTTAGCGCCATCAACGTTCAACGTATTAGACACCCACTTTGTTGGAGGTCTTCAAGACCCGTCGCCGCGACGAACGCCTCGCCCACATCGACCGCATCTTCCGCGACTACGAAAGCTGGCTCGAAGAAACCCAGATGACCGAACCCGATCCCTACGTCCAGGTCATCGCCGCCTTCACCGGACAGCCGGCGTGACCCGAGCCATCCCCACCAACCCAACAGCGGACGACAGCCCGCGCCACGAGTGCCCCAACCGTAGGGCGGAAAAGCGAAGCGTCATCCGCCGAGCAGCGCAGGCCGATGCTCCGAACGCCCGACAGGTACTCACCGCCGGAATGGCGGATGACGGCCTGCGGCCTTTTCCGCCCCACGGGAGTCGCTGTAGGGCGGAAGAGCGAAGCGTCATCCGCCAACCGACGCCCGTCGCAGCCCCGAACGCCCGCGCCATCCCCACCGCTCGGACGGCGGATGACGGCCTTCGGCCTCTTCCGCCCTACCGCTGTGCATCATCAACCCATCATTCCAAGGGACTGGAATCATGCCGAACTATCGAAGGAACCGCGTTCCGGGAGGAACCTACTTCTTCACCGCCAACCTGGCGGACCGACAAAGCGGCTACCTCGTCGAACACATCGACACTCTGCGCAACGCCGTGCGCCGTGTTCTGCGAGCCCGCCCGTTTCATATCGACGCATGGGCCGTGCTGCCTGACCACATGCACTGCGTCTGGACGCTGCCACCCGGCGACCACGACTACTCCGGACGCTGGCGCGCCCTCAAGACCGCATTCGCGAAGCGGGTACCCCGGCCTGCGGCGGCGCGCCCCTGCACCACCCGCACCGGCGAACGCGGTATCTGGCAACGCCGGTTCTGGGAACACACCATCCTCTCCGACGACGATTACGCCGCCCACATCGACTACGTGCACATCAACCCGATGAAACACGGATGGGTCAACGCCGTCGCCGATTGGCCATATTCGACATTCCACCGGTACGTCCGCGAAGGCGTGTACCCGGCAGATTGGGGCGGCGGCCTGGAAGACCGGGTACATGGAGGTGGCGGTGAACGTTGACCCACGCGTGGAACCCATGCCCAGCGACGGGACGGCGGATGACGGGCTTCGCCCTTTTCCGCCCTACAGGTCGTGCTCGGGCACGCGTAGGGCGGAAAAGCGAAGCGTCATCCGCCAAACGGCGCTTGCCACAACCCCGGAACCCCACCCCGGGCCACCACGCCAAGGCGTTCCTGCCCCCGTTACGGGCATATAATTCTACCATCCTGCGAGGATCACCTGATGAACGAACTGCGAAACCACGTGCTGCGTGAAGTGGCGAAACTGGATCTGAAAGGGTTGCAGGCCCTCGAACCCGTCCTGGAGGCTCTGGTGAAGGCCCGGGGCGTTACCGTTACCACGCGCGGTGACGGCGCAGCCCGCAGCCGCAAGACCTTGTCCGATCTCGACACCAGCCTCAGCCAGGCTGTGATCGAGGGTCGTGAAGATCGTCTATGAATCTCTTCTTCGACACCTCGGCGCTGGTGAAGTATTTCCACACCGAGAGCGGTACGCGGGAGGTGATTGAACTCATCGAGCGTCCCGAGAACGCGACGTGGGTTTCCGACCTCGCAAGGGTCGAGTTCATGAGTGCCCTCTACCGGAAATTGCGGCGGGGTGATATCGACGGCAATCAGCTCGACGCGACGCTCGCTGGATTCGAATCCGAATGGAAACAATTCAACACCCAGCCGGTGAGCGAACTGGTACTCGTCGAGGCTGAAAAGCTCATGCGGCTAACGGGAGCGGACTGGAGCCTGCGAACGTTGGATGCGATCCATTTTGCAAGCTTCGCACTACTGGCCGAGGAGGATTGGGTCTTCGTCGTGTCCGACGCCCTGCTTGCGGAAGCCGTTGCCTCCCAGGGCTTTGAGGTCATCAAGGTTGCATTGTCAGGATGACAGCGCGACCCCCAGCGCTGCAATGGCGGATCACGGCCTTTGGCCTTTTCCGCCCTACGGCTGCCCGAGGCCGACCCGTAGGGCGGAAAAGCGCAGCGTCATCCGCCATGCGGCGCCGATCCATGCCCGCACACGCCGCCGTCACCCCAGGATCCGTAGGGCGGAAAAGCGCAGCGTCATCCGCCATGCGGCGCCGATCCATGCCCGCGCACGTCGCCGTCACCCCAGGATCCGTAGGGCGGAAGAGCGCAGCGTCATCCGCCATGCGGCACTCATCGAAGCCCCAAAACGCCGGAGCCTTTCCCACCGCTACGGCGGATGACGGCCTTCGGCCTTTTCCGCCCTACGTGATGTCCGGTGGCGACGAGGGTGCCGGCTGGCTTCGGGCTGCTGATTTCTGACGGGAAACGCGTGATGGACGTGAGGGATACAGGTCTCCTCGGATTGACCCCCGGTGGCCGTGTGGTGTGCCACGATCCGGAGAGCCCCCTGGGCACGGTCTTCGCCGAGAGTGAGGCGGCGGGTCTGGTGCACCTCGCTGGCCGGAAGGCTGCGAACGGGGCTGCGGATGCGACGCTGCTGTTCTGGCGGAGCATCGCCGAGGAATTCCTGCGGGCGGTCTGCCATCTGCCGGAGGGGGCCGAAGATGCCCGATCGGTGCCTCCGCCCGAATCCGCCCGACTGACCGAGTGGATCCTGAGTGCCCCGCCGATGCGGGGGGCTGAGTATCTCTCGGCGGCGGTGCTGGAAGGGATCTGGAACCGATTGCAGGGTTGGACCCAGGCTCGTGTCGACGAGCTGGGCGGCGTGACCGGCTTTCTGGAGGAACACGCGCCCTTGTGGTCGCGGGTCGGCAAGGTGACGGTGCACCTCGCCGAAAACAAGAGCGATGACACCCGGCCCTTCGCCTTCATGGCCTCCTACGCGTCGGGACTTGCCGCCTCCGGACGCCTGCGCCAACTGCCGCTGGGCAAGGCCCTGCAGGAATATGCCGGCGCGGGCAACAAGGCCGTTCTGCTCAAGCTGCTCCAGCCCCTGCACCGCGCGGCGCAGGCCTGTCCCTTCATGGCGGATCTGATCGAGAGCGGTGACATCTACCACCCGATCGCGTGGACGCCACAGGAGGCGCATGCCTTCCTGCAGAGCATTCCCGCCTACGAGGACGCGGGGCTTCTGGTCCGCCTGCCCAACTGGTGGCAGAAGCGCGGCCGCAGGCCAAAGGTGACGGCGACCATCGGCGACACCAGGGCCGGTGCGCTGGGCCTCGATGCCCTGCTCGACTTCCGGCTCGATGTGGTGATCGATGGCGAGACGCTGAGTGCGCAGGAGGTTCAGGCGCTGCTGGAGGGCGACGACGGACTGGTGTTCTTCCGGGGCCAGTGGATCGAGGTGGACCGCGAGCGGCTGCAGCAGGCGCTCGACCACTGGAAGGCGGTCGAGGCCGATGGCGGGCTGTCGTTCATCGAAGGCATGCGCCTGCTCGCCGGCGCGCCTGGGGATCTCAAGGACAAGGCGGAACTGGAAGAGCAGCGCGAGTGGGCCTTCGCCCAGCCGGGCGCGTGGCTCGCGGACACCCTGCGGCAACTGTCCGACCCGGCGGCGTCCGGCCCGCCATTGGCGCTGCGAGCAACGCTGCGGCCCTATCAGGTCAAGGGGATGGACTGGCTCTGGTTGTGTGCCCGGACCGGTCTCGGGGCATGCCTGGCCGATGACATGGGTCTGGGCAAGACCGTCCAGGTGCTGGCCGCGCTGCTGCGGAAGCAGGCGGAGCTGCCGAAGAGCCCGCCCGCCCTTCTGGTCGTTCCCGCCTCCTTGATCGGCAACTGGAAACAGGAGGCCGCGCGTTTCGCGCCGACCCTGCGCCTGTTCATCGCGCACCGCTCCGAGGCGGGCGAAGCGGATCTGGCAGCACCGACCGCGGAGACCCTGTCCGGCGCCGACCTGGTCATCACCACCTACGGGATGCTCACCCGGCTCGACTGGCCCGCCCGGACCCGGTGGAGCTGGGTCATTCTCGACGAGGCGCAGGCGATCAAGAACCACGGTACCCGCCAGAGCAGGGCGGTGCGCAAGCTCGATGCCGAGGCCCGCATGGTCCTCACCGGAACCCCGGTGGAAAATCACCTGGGCGATCTCTGGTCGCTGTTCGACTTCATCAACCCCGGATTGCTCGGCACCGCCTCCCAGTTCCGGGAATTCGTCAAGACCCTGCGCAAGGACCACAACGCCCATTTCGGCCCCCTGCGCCGCCTGGTCGCTCCGTATATCCTGCGCCGCCTCAAGACCGATCGAGGCATCATCGCCGATCTTCCGGACAAGACCGAGATGAAGGTCTACTGCGGCCTGACTGCGGTCCAGGCCAGGCTCTACTCGCAGACCGCAGGCCGGCTGCAGAAAGAACTCGAACACAGTGACGGGATGCAGCGCCGAGGTCTTGTACTCGCCTACCTCATGCGCTTCAAGCAGATCTGCAACCATCCGGACCAGTTGACCCGGTCGGGCGATTACGCCGACAGCGACAGCGCCAAGTTTCAGCGCCTCGCGGGGCTTTGCGAGGAGATTGCCTCGCGGGGCGAGAAGGCCCTGGTGTTCACCCAGTTCCGGGAAATGACCGAGCCGCTGGAGCGCAGCCTCGCCGGCGTCTTCGGGCGCAACGGGCTGGTGTTGCATGGCGGCACCCCGGTCAAGGAGCGCTCGCGGATGGTCGAGCGCTTCCAGCGCGAGGACGGCCCGCCGTTCTTCGTGCTCTCGCTGAAGGCCGGCGGTACCGGGCTGAACCTGACCGCGGCATCCCATGTGATCCACTTCGACCGCTGGTGGAACCCCGCGATCGAAAACCAGGCCACCGATCGCGCTTTCCGCATCGGCCAGCGGCGGAACGTGCTCGTGCACAAGTTCATCACTTCGGGCACGCTGGAGGAGAAAATCGATGCGCTGATGGACGAGAAGCAGGGCACGGCCGACGCGATCCTCGGTGATGGCGCGGAAAAGGCCCTCACCGAGATGAATGACCGCGAGCTGCTCGAGTTCATCCGCCTCGACCTGAACCAGGCTGAAACGACGCTATGAGCTGGAACTACAAACCCTATGTCCCCGTGGCCCGACGCAGGGCCAAGGGGCTCCGCCACGTTGCGGCCATGAAAAAGCGGGGGGAGGTCGTCGAGCCGGTGGTAGCCGCCACCCCCCGCGGCCGGATCGCCGTCAGTTTCTGGGGCCAGGCATGGTGCGACCACCTTGAATCCTACAGCGATTTCGCGAACCGCCTTCCACGTGGACGCACCTACCTGCGCAACGGTTCGGTGCTGCATCTCGGTATCGAGCCGGGGAAGATCCAGGCCCTGGTGATGGGTTCCGAGCTGTACCGGCAAAGCGTCCGCATCGACCCGCTTCCCGCCGGGCAATGGGAGGCTCTGAAACAGCGCTGTCAAGGCCGGATCGGTTCCGTGATCGAGTTGCTGCAGGGCAGGATTTCGCGTGAGATCATGGCCGTCGTGACCGATCGCGACACGGGCTTGTTCCCCCGTCCCGACGAGATCCACCTGGGCTGCGACTGTCCCGACTGGGCAGACCTCTGCAAACACCTTGCGGCGGTTCTCTACGGCGTCGGCGCCCGGCTGGACACCGCTCCCGAGCTTCTGTTCACCCTGCGCGGTGTGGATCACGCCGAACTGATCCAGAGCGATATGGCCGCGCTCTCGGGTACGGGGGAGCGGTCCTCGCGCCAGACTCTGCCACCGTCCGCCCTGAGCGAAGTCTTCGGCATCGAAATCGACGATGAAGATCTTCCGGCGGACCCGCCGGCCTCCGCGCAAGCCACACCGGATGCCCGGACCACCCGCGACGCCGAAGTCACCCGGGATGCCGGAACCACCCGGGGAGTCGGCTCCGGCCCGGCCCGGCGGGCTGCGAAGCGAACCGCGCAGAAACAGGCCGAGGCCGGGATCGCAACCACTCCCACCGGCATTCGTGCCCTGCGCGAGCGCCTCGGCCTCTCCCGGGCCGCCTTTGCGGCCGAACTCGGCGTTTCGGCCCAGACTGTCGCCAACTGGGAGAACCGGACCGGAACCCTCAGGCTCCAGAGACGGAGCCTGAACCGGCTGCATCGGCTGCATGAACGTTCGGGCTGATGGGCCATGCGGGAAGTGCAGTACCCGCGCGCTTCGCAAGATGCACTGGCGCTGCGCGGGCATGTTCAAGACTCGTGATTCGTGCACCTGCCGGCCTTGCGTCGACGCGCGAGTTTGACGGGAATTGACGTCGCGACTTATTGTGTAGCTGTCTGTACAATTGTGGGGAACGCATGGCGCTGAATATCCGAAATCCCGAAGCGGATCGGCTGGCGGAGGAGTTGGCG
>NZ_REBW01000153.1 GCF_007692535.1 Thioalkalivibrio sp.
GCTTCTTCATCACTTCGCCTCCTGATCCGTCAACCGCGCCATGCGCCGGAGCCAGCCCACCGGCGACGATGCCATCATCCACCCAACCGCAGGGTGCGCGTCCTCAACCATAGGACGCCAAACCGCACATTTCCAGGAATCCCTTACGATCCGGTCACGAACAAGCCCGTCGCACCTGCGCAGGTCATACCCAAAAAAGCCCGGGACCAGACACGCTTATGGTCGCACCGTGTCGATCACCAGGCGGACATCCCCGCGGCCCACGGACACGCCTTCCAGGATGCCCTCGAGGTCGCCGGGGCGCGCCTCCGAGTCTCCATGGCGGGACACGCGTGCCACCAGGGTGATGCTCTCATGGTTGGAAAGCACGTGATCGGGGCTCACCGCCAGGCTGTCGTCCAGGGTGAAGTCGACTGGCAGCTGATCGAGGCGGGTGCGCAGGCCCGCCAGGGGCTGCAGGCCACCGGTCGCCGTACGCGCGAAGAGATAGACGGTATCGCCGGGTTCGGCTTGTCCTGCCAGATCGGTAGCCAGTTCGACGCGACCGCTGATCACCGCAGCGTCTGCCGGCGCGCCCCCCGGCCCGCCAAAGGCCTCCGTATGCCCGAGTGCGCGTGCGCTGCGCACCATCGCGCTCAACTCGGCGTGCGCCGGGCTGCCCTCCGGGGTCTGGCGCAGCAGTTGGTTCCAGAAATACCCCGCCGTGCTGTACTCCCGGTTCTGGTAGGCATGAATGCCCGACATCTCCAGCGCCTTTGGATCTTCGGGATCCAGGAGCAGCGCCTCGCGCACCAATTCGATAGGCCGGCCGCTGAGGTCGCGCCCCGCATTGACCGCCATCGCCTCGGCATAGCCGGACATCACGACCGGCGTATCCGGCATCACCGCGTACGCGCGCGCATAGGCCACCTCGGCATCCTGCCAGCGATCCCGGGCGATGTAGGCATTGGCCAGGAACGTCCAGCTCAAGCCATCCTCGGGATCGTCGCGGACGTTCTGTTCCAGCGTCGCCAGCGCCTCATCGACCTGTTCCTCCAGCCGGGCCAGCGCCTCCTGCACCTTCCGCTCCCGCTCCTGCTCGGCCTGGTCGGCAACCGCCTGCTGGATCACGAACCCGGGGTCGCCGGCGACGAGATACAACCCCAGCGCCAGGGCCGGAATTACCGCGACCAGGGCCATCCCCAGTCCCCGGCTACGGGCCGGAGCGCTAGCGGCCACCGGGTCCCCGTTGCAAGCGTCCCGGGCCAGTCGCGCCTCCAGCTCGGTGCGGGCCACATCCATCTGTTCATCGTTGAGCAGACCGTTGCGATGATCGTCCTCCAGTTCCCGGTACTGATCACGGTAGACGGCGATATTCAGCTCCCGCCGATCCGGGCCATGGCTGGCCGGCGGTCGCCGAAACAGGGGCGGCAACACCCACGCGAGCACGGCGGCAAGAATCAGAACAGCAGCGATCCAGAAAGGGGCGACGGTCACAATGGCATTCAAGGGGATTACCTCTCTTCTTGGTGCGAAAGCCGGGACGCCGTGCCGGAGGCGATCGGTGAACCCGGATGGCGGGAATGATCCGACCGAAGCAACCGCGCGGCCTCGCGCAGTGCCTCGGGGCTGACGTCGGCCTGTGGCCGCAGGGTCCGGCGCCGGTGCAGCGTGGCCAGGGCCAGAGCAATGCCGATGAGCAGAAAGGCGAGCGGGCCGCCCCACAGAACATACGTAAGCGGCTTCACCGGTGGGCGATAGAGGACGAAGTCGCCGTAGCGCGCGACCAGGGACTCCACCACAGCATCGTCGGTCAACCCCGCGCGCATCATCTCGCGGATCTCCTCGCGCAGGTCGAGTGCGAGCGAGGCGCGGGATTCGGCCAGCGATTCGTTCTGGCAGACAACACAGCGCAAATCCTCGGCCAGGTGGTTCAGACGGGCCTCCAGCGCCGGGTCGTCGGTGTTGGGCGTGGCCGGCAGGCTGGCGGCGCCCAACACCGGGAGCAGGAAGACCGCGAGTACGAGCAGGCGTAGACGGCAGCTCACAACTGCAACTCCCGAAGCAGGGGCTCGAACTTGCTCTTCCAGATGACGGGGGTGATCGGCCCCACGTGCTTCATGCGAATCATGCCGTCGCGGTCGATCACGAAGGTCTCCGGCGTCACGGTGACCCCGTAGCGAATCGCGACGCGCCCGTCGTGGTCGTCCACCGCGGCGACGTAAGGGCTGCCGTTGCGGGCGAGCAGTGGTGCGGCCTCGCGGTCCAGGTCCTTCCAGGTCAGGCCGTAGACCGGCACCCGGCCCCCGACCATCCTCGGCAGATGCCTGTGCTCTTCCAGGCAAACACTGCACCAAGGGGCCCAGATGTTCAGCAGCCAGACGTCGCCGCGCACCTCGGATGGGGAGAAGGTTTCCCCGGGACGCCCGACCACCGGCAAGGTGAAATCGGGCGCCGGCCGGCCCACCAGCGGCGAGGGCACCTCCTTGGGATTCAGGTACAGCCCCAGGTACAGGAAAACCCCGAGTACCGCGAAGACCAGCAACGGGATCCAGCGCCTCATGCCACACCCTCCCGGGTGATGGAGCGCAGGGGCTCGGGCGCCGGAGCGGGGTCCGACCGGCGGCGCAGCGCCACCCGGTAGCGCCTGTCGGCAGCCGCCAACCCGCCGCCCAGAGCCAGCAGTAACGTTCCCGCCCAGAGCCATCCCACGAACGGCTTGTGATAGACGCGCACGGTCCAGGCCCCATCGCCCAGCGGATCCCCGAGCGAGACGTACACATCGCGGAACGGCCCGTAGTTCACGGCGGCCTGGGTCATGATCATGCCGGAGGCGTTGTAATTGCGCTTTTCGGGATACAGCGTGAAGGAACGTCCCCAGGGAGTCGTCACGTCCATCGTGCCACGTCCGGCCAGGTAATTCGGGCCCGGCAGTTCCTCGACCCCCTGGAAAACGAATCGATGCCCGGCCAGTTCCAGGTGGCTGCCGATCGGCATGCGCACGTCGCGCTCGGTCTCGTAGTTGGAGACGATGGTGACGCCGACCACCAGCAGGGCCAGACCGGCATGCGCAAGCTGCATGCCCCAGAAGGCCCGAGGCAGCCGTGCAAGCTGCCGGACCCTGCTGCCGCGGTGGTGCTGCAACCGAAGGGCAAAGCCCTTGAGCACCGTGAACAGGATCCAGAGCGCGAGGAACACGCCCAGTGTCACCTGCAGGTTCATGCCATCCAGGGTCAGCGGCAACAGCGCCGCGGTGACCAGCGCCACGGCAAAGGCCCCCTTCAGGCGCCACATCAGGTCGGGCAGATCCGCCTGCTTCCACCGGGCCAGCGGACCGACCCCGACCAGGAACAGTACCGGCGCCACCAGCGGCACGAATACCGCGTTGAAGTACGGAGGACCCACGGAAATCTTGCCGAGACCCAGCGCATCGAGGAACAGGGGATACAAGGTACCGAGCAGCACCGCGCCGAGTGCGGCGATCAGAAACACGTTGTTGGCGAGCAGCAGGGACTCGCGCGAGAACCAGCCAAAGGAACCACCACCCATCATGCGCGGCGCGCGCAGCGCGTAGAGCGTCAACGAGCCGCCGACCACCAGGCCGAGGAAGATCAGGATGAACAGCCCCCGGGTCGGGTCGGTGGCAAATGCGTGGACCGACGACAGCACGCCGGAACGCACCAGGAAGGTGCCAAGCAGCGACAGCGAGAAGGTTGCAATCGCCAGCAATACCGACCAGTTGCCGAAGACACCGCGTTTCTCTGTCGCCGCGAGCGCGTGAATCAGTGCGGTGCCGGCCAGCCAGGGCATCAGCGAGGCGTTCTCGGTCGGATCCCAGAACCACCACCCGCCCCAACCCAGCTCGCGGTAGGCCCACCAGCTGCCCAATCCGACGCCCAGGGTCAGAAAGGTCCAGGCCGTCGTGGTCCACGGTCGCGACCAGCGGGCCCAGGCAGCATCCAGCCTGCCGGACAACAGCGCCGCAATCGCAAAGGCGAAGGCGACGGAGAAACCGACGTAGCCCATGTAGAGCAACGGCGGGTGCGAGACCATCCCGAGATCCTGCAGCAATGGATTCAGGTCGCGCCCGTCGGCCGGGATTGGAAACAGCCGCTCGAACGGGCTGGAGGTCAAGAGGAGCAGCGCGAGAAATCCGACGCTGATCAGTCCCATCACGCCGAGGACCCTTGCGACCATCTCCTCGGGCAGTTGCCGCGAGAACACCGCCACCGCTGCGGACCAGCCTGCGAGGATCACGGTCCACAGCAGCAGCGACCCTTCGTGGGAGCCCCAGGTCGCGGTGAAGCGATACACCGCGGGCAGCTGGGAAAACGAATTCTGTGCGACGTTCTTGACCGAAAAATCATGGGTCAGGAACGACCATGCCAGTGCGGCGAATGCCAGCACGAGCAATGCGAACTGTGCCTGTGCCAGAGGCTTGGCCAACGCCATCAGCCGGCTGTCACCACGGTGGGCACCGACCAGGGGAATACTGCCCTGCATCAGTGCGAGTGCCAGCGCCAGCGCGATTGCAAACTGACCCAACTCGGGGATCATGCCTCACCGCCCTGGGTTTGCCGTTGCAGGATCCACGAATGCGAAGCACGCGAGGCGGCGGCGTTGCGTGCGCACGCCGGGATGCGATGAAAATCGCTGCACACGGGTGAGCCCGGGGTGCTGGAAGTCTTTGGCATCAGATTTACCACAGCGAAACCTGGAAAGAAGGAGCCGGTGACCAGCACCGGCTCCTCAGGTTGCCTGCCGTAACGCCTACCTCGATGCCACCTGCGCATCGATCGCGTCATTCAGCAGCTTGATTGCTTCCTTGCTCTTGTCAATGGACAGAGTCAGTGACTTACGTGCGTCGTCGGGGTTATGGAAGCCCACCGAGTTCTCGGCAGTCCACCATTCCCAGTACAGATGGGCGTCATAATGCAATGCACGCACCTCGTTCAGTACGTCTTCAGACACTCCGGCCCGCTTCGCCACAGGGAACAGATCGATCATCTGCGCCAGCCAGTACTCGGCCTTCACGATCTTGCCGTGCGTGTAGTTCTTGATGTAGTCGATCGCGTACTCGGCCTGATCTGCGGTCCAGTAGTCGTGGCAGTTGAGACAGGTCGTCTCGATGCGGCTGCGCGGGCTGCGCTGACCGTGGTCGGTGTAGACCTTGCCGTTCTCCAGCTTGACCTTGGGCATGTGGCAGTCGGCACAGGCAACGCCGGCCCGCTCATGCTTGGAACCCCAGAAGGTCTCGGCCTCGGGATGCTGCAGCTTCGGCAATGGCGCACCCGTCGTCGCATGCCGGAAGTCGAAGAAATCGATCTTCTCGGCGGCTTCCTTGTAATCGAACACATTGGCCCAGAAGAAATGGTTGGCACGACGGTCGTCCATACCGACGCTTGCACCATCACTCAACTGAGAGCCCGGGTTGCAGTTGTATTCCACATGGCACTGGGCGCACATCAGGTTGGAGTCGGCCATCGACAGCAGACCGATCGAACGGAAGTCCTCACCGCCACGCTGGAAGGTCACTTTCTCCATGGTGATGAGTTCGCTCTTCTGCGCATCCTGCGGATACGTACCCAGCCCTTCGTCCACCACTGCGTGGATCAGGCCATCCCGCACGACACGTGGCCCGGCGGAGTGGGGATCGTGGCACATGAAGCAGTTCAACGGGTGATTCAGATCGCGAGCGAACTCAACCACGTTCGAGGTCCGGCTCCATTTGGCAGCGTCATGCTCGTCGCCCATGTAGGCCCAATCGAGGATGTGATCCTGCGTCTTGCAGTTGAGGCATACAGGGTTGGCGGCGGTGGCTGTTTGTGACAGGAAACGCCGTTGGTCCGAGGTCTCCGGATCCATGTCCTTCAGCACCGTCCAGGCACCCCGCACGGCACCCATGCCATCGGTGACCTTGGTCCAGTCCTGATACTGGAAGCGGCCACCGTAGGCACGGTCGACGATGAAATGATCGACCAGCATGAAGGCGTGACTGCGGGGCTCGGCGTGCTCGAAAGCGAAACCGTGCCCTGCAATCAGCTTGTCGAACATCGGAGACCGACTTGTCGGAGTCGCTTTCTCCATCCGCGGATGCGACTCGTGGTGCACGTGGACGAAGGAATTGAACTGCGCCATGTGACAGGTCGCGCAGGCTTCCAGGTCCATACGGGTAACCGGGCGCTCACCCATGCGCCGGGTACTGGCGGTCTCGACATGTTCACTGGCATCGTGGCAGTGCACGCAGTTCACGGTCGCGTGCTTGTTGTCCGCGTGCATGTCCTCGATCTGCGCATGGCAGTCGTAACACTGCATCGCGTCCACGGGTTTGAGCGGCTTTTTCTCGCCTTCCG
>NZ_REBW01000257.1 GCF_007692535.1 Thioalkalivibrio sp.
AGTGTTTGGAGCCGGCGACAGGAGTTGAACCCGCGACCCTCTGATTACAAATCAGATGCTCTACCAACTGAGCTACGCCGGCGCTTGAGCGTTCCGCGTCGTTCCCCGTGTTCGCGTTGCGATATAGGGGACGGATGGTGCCGGGAGCGAGAATCGAACTCGCACTCTGTTGCCAGAACCGGATTTTGAGTCCGGCGCGTCTACCAGTTCCGCCACCCCGGCGCGGGTCGATAGTGTACCGCAGAAGGAGAGACAGACAAGCGACGCGCAGAAGGCGTTCGAGACAGCCTGATCTTCTAGGCGCGGCCGCACCGGCCAATATGGAGTGCGGCGGCTTGCCGCCGCTTTTGAGGGATGGCGCCGGCAGGGCGGCGTGGTAGCATCGCGCGCCATGCGCGTCGCCGACTTCGACTATTCACTCCCCGGGGAACTGATCGCCCAGCAACCGTTGCCGGAGCGGTCGGGTGCGCGGCTGCTGGTGCTGGAAGGGCCCGGGCCGATCGATTCATCGGTACGCGAGATCGGTCGGCTGTTGCGGCCCGGCGATCTGCTGGTGCTGAACGACACACGGGTGATCCCGGCGCGGCTCCTGGGACGCAAGGCGACCGGAGGGCGAGTCGAGGTGTTGGTGGAGCGGATCGAGGCGCCGGATACCGCGCTGGCCATGGTACGCGCGAGCAAGTCGCCGCCTGTGGGTTCGCGCCTGCACCTGGCGGAGGCGCTGGAGATCGAGGTGATCGGGCGCGAGGGCATGTTCTTCCGCCTGCGGCTGCTGAATCAGCCGGATTTCCTGGCCGCGCTGCAGTTGCACGGACACGTGCCCCTGCCGCCGTACATCGAACGCCCCGACAGCGCGGAGGACCAGGAGCGCTACCAGACCGTGTTCGCGGCCCGGGACGGCGCGGTGGCGGCCCCCACCGCAGGGCTGCACTTCGACGAGGAACTGCTGGATGCGTTGCGCGCGCAGGGCGTGCAGGTGGCCACGGTGACCCTGCACGTCGGCGCCGGGACGTTTCAGCCGGTGAAGGTGGCGGACACGGAGGAACACCAGATGCACGCCGAATACGCCGAAGTCGGTCCCGACACCTGTGCCGCGATCGCCGCCTGCCGCGCGCGCGGCGGGCGAGTGGTGGCCGTCGGGACGACTTCGATGCGCTCGCTGGAATCCGCCGCTCAGGGCGGGGAACTGCGCCCGTTCGCCGGAGAGACCCGCCTGTTCATCACGCCTGGCTGCCGCTTCCGGGTGGTGGACCGGCTCTTGACCAACTTCCACCTCCCGCAGAGCACGCTATTGATGCTGGTGACGGCCTTCGGTGGTTACCGCAGGGTGATGGCGGCCTATGAGCATGCAGTGGGCCAGCGCTACCGTTTCTTCAGCTATGGCGATGCGATGTGGCTCGCGCCGGGACGTCCGGACGATCTACCGCCAAGCTCAAGTGCACGATGACACCTGATTGTCACGAAAGCTCCGCCGGTGGTCAGATTTGTGTTGTTTCAAGGGGCACGGATGTAGGAGGCCAGCCCCTGGCCGATGGGTCCGGCCCCAGATCGGCGAGAGGGCTCGCCTCCTACCGGAGAAGGGGCATGCGGAGAGTGCGTTGTGCACGACAGGACGGCCTGCGGAGCTTGCCTGATCATCAGGAGATGACATGAGGTTTGATCTTCAGGTAACGGATAAAAAAGCCAGAAGAGGGCGGTTGGCCTTCCCCAGGGGAGTGGTCGAGACGCCGGCCTTCATGCCGGTGGGGACCTACGGAACGGTCAAGGCCATGACCCCGGAGGATCTGCGCGAGTTGGGCGCCGAGATGATCCTCGGCAATACCTTCCACCTGATGCTGCGGCCGGGCACCGACGTGATCCGCGCCCACGGGGACCTGCACGACTTCATGCACTGGGACGGCCCGATCCTGACCGACTCCGGTGGCTTTCAGGTTTTCTCGCTCGCGGACCTGCGCAGCATCGGCGAGGAGGGCGTGCGCTTTCAGTCTCCGATCAATGGCGACCGGGTGTTGATGACGCCGGAATCCTCGATGCAGGTGCAGCGGGAACTGGGTTCCGACGTGGTGATGATCTTCGACGAGTGCACGCCGTATCCCGCCACCGAAGAGCAGGCCGCGGCCTCGATGGAACTGTCGTTGCGTTGGGCGCGGCGCTCGCGCGATGCCCACGACGACAACCCGGCGGCGCTATTCGGCATCGTCCAGGGCGGGATGTACCCGGCGCTGCGAGCGCGCTCCGCCGAGGGCCTGATGGAGATCGGGTTCGACGGCTACGCGATCGGTGGGCTTTCGGTGGGGGAACCGGAACCCGAGCGCCTGGCGACGCTGGACGTGACCCTCCCGTTGTTACCCCCGGACCGGCCGCGCTACCTGATGGGCGTGGGCCGCCCCGAGGACATCGTCGAGGCGGTGCGTCGGGGGGTGGACATGTTCGACTGCGTGATGCCCACCCGCAATGCGCGCAACGGGTTCCTGTACACCCGGACGGGCATCCTGCGCATCCGCAACGCCCAATACCGCGCCGATATCGGACCGGTGGACCCGGAATGCGGCTGCTACACCTGCCGCAATTATTCCCGCGCCTACCTGAAACACCTCGACAAGTGCAACGAGATCCTGGGTTCGCGCCTGGCCACGATCCACAACCTGCACTACTACCAGGACCTGATGCGTGGGTTGCGGGCAGGTATCGCTGCAGGGGAACTGGACCGTTTCGTCCACAGCTTCTATGCGGCGCGCGGCATGCCGGTCCCGCCTGTGGCATAATTCCGAGTGTTTTGAATTGCTACCGATCCCGGTTGTCTCTCTAACGTCCTGCGAGGGCTTCTGGCGCGGAACCCGGAGCGGGCTTCCGTTGCCAGTGGGAGCGATTGTCTGCATTCCGGTACCCGGATCGGTGCCCTGAACCCGAACAACCCTTTTCGAATGGAGTGACGTGATGGACTTTTTTATCTCCGCAGCCCACGCACAGGAAGGCGCCGCCGGTGGCGACATGATCTCATTCTTGATCATGATCGCCATCTTCTTCGCCATCATGTATTTCCTGATCATCCGGCCCCAGAGCAAGCGCGCGAAGGAACACCGGTCCATGGTCGAGGCCCTGTCCAAGGGCGACGAGATCGTGACCAACGGCGGTCTGCTGGGCAAGATCACCGAGGTGGGCGAGAACTTTATCCGGGTCGAACTGAGCGATGGCGTCAACGTCATCGTCCAGCGCCAGTCGGTCTCCGCTGTCATGCCGAAAGGCACCATGAAAGACGTCTAAGAAAGATCTCCGATGCGTAATGCCTATCCTGTCTGGGTCTATGCCCTGATCGCCGTCGCCATCCTGGCGGGCGGCCTTTATGCGCTGCCGAACATCTTCCCCGAAGATCCGGCGGTGCAGGTCGCGAACGCGCGGACCGGTGAGGTGGAGCCAGCTGTGGCCTCCATCATCGACGTCATCCTCGGCGCCCAGGGTCTTGAGGCCAAGCAGGTGGAGGAACGCGAGGGGCAGCTGCTGCTGCGCTACGACAGCGCCGATCACCAGCTGCGGTCCGCCGATGTCCTGCGCGGAGCCCTGGACGACGATCACGTGGTGGCGCTGAGCCTCGCACCCGCCACCCCGCAATGGCTGCGGGCGATCAATGGTCGGCCCATGTCCCTGGGGCTGGACCTGCGCGGCGGCGTGCACTTCCTGATGGAGGTGGACCTGAACGCCGTGATCGGGACCGCGATGGAGCGGTATACCAACGAGTTCCGCGGGCGGCTGCGCGAGGAGCGGCTGGCTTTCGAGGACGTCGAACGCTCCGCCCGGCACCTGACCGTGACCTTCGCCTCCGAGCAGGATCGGGCCGCGGCCCTGACCTGGTTAAACCGGCAGTACCGCGCGGAACTGGATTTCCGGGAGCGGGGCGCGGGGGAGGACAGCAGTCTCGAGGTCACCCTGGACAGCGATCACCTGACGGAGCTGCGCAGGCTGGCCCTGCAGCAGAACATCAGCACCCTGCGCAAGCGCGTCGACGAACTCGGCGTGGCCGAACCAATCATCGCCCAGCAGGGAGAGAGCCGCATCGTGGTGCAGTTGCCCGGGGTGCAGGATACCGCGCGTGCCAAGGAGATCCTCGGGGCGACCGCCACCCTGGAGTTCCGCATGGTCGCCGAGGGGGCTGATGCCCGCGAGGCGCAGCAGACGGGTCGTGCGCCTTCAGGCACCCGTCTGTACTTCGAGCGCGACGGGACCCCGGTGCTGTTGCAGCGCCGGGTGATGCTGACCGGCGACTACATCACCGGGGCCTCCTCGGGCATCGCCCAGGACACCGGCGGGCCGGCGGTGTTCATCAACCTGGATGGACAGGGGGCACGCATCTTTTCGCGCGTCACCGCGGAGAACGTGGGCCGCCTGATGGCGACGGTGTTCATCGAGACCACCACCGAGACGACGGAAGAAGACGGGGAGCTGGTGCGGCGGACCTCGCGTTCGGAGGAGGTCATCAACATCGCCCGCATCAACGAGCCGCTGGGCCGGCGGTTCCAGATCACCGGTCTGGAGAGCACCCGCGAGGCGCACAACCTCGCGCTGCTGCTCCGCGCCGGGGCGCTGGCGGCGCCGATGTCGATCGTCGAGGAGCGCACGGTGGGGCCGAGCCTGGGTCAGGAGAACATCGATCGCGGGATGCAGTCGGTGATCATCGGCTTCATCGGGGTCATGCTGTTCATGATCCTGTACTACCGCGTCTTCGGACTCATCGCTAACTTCGCCCTTGCGCTGAACCTGGTGCTGATCGTCTCGATCCTTTCCCTGCTGCAGGCAACGCTGACGCTGCCGGGCATCGCCGGTATCGTGCTGGTCGTCGGTATCGCAGTGGACGCCAACGTGCTGATCTTCGAGCGAATACGCGAGGAGTTGCGCAACGGCATGTCGCCGCAGGCAGCGATCTCCAGTGGCTACGAGCGGGCCTTCTCGACCATCGCCGACGCCAACGTGACTACGCTGATCGCCGCGGTGGTGCTGTTCCTGTTCGGAACCGGGCCGATCAAGGGGTTTGCCATTACGCTGTCCATCGGGGTGGTCGTGTCCATGTTTACCGCGATCGTGGTTACGCGCGCCATCGTCAACCTGACCTATGGCAGGCAGCGGCGCATCGCGCGGCTGTCCATCTAGCCCCGGAGTTATCGAAATGCTTCCGCATCTTAATTTTGCCGAATCCAACATCAACTTTCTCGGTCATCGCAAGATGGCGGTCATGATCTCGGTGATCCTGGTGTTGGTTTCGATCGCGTTGCTGGCGACCCGGGGGCTGAATTTCGGCGTCGACTTTACGGGCGGCACGCTGGTCGAGGTGGGGTATCCACAGGCTGTGGAACTCGATCCGATCCGTCAGCAGCTCGCGGATAACGATTTCGAGCGAGCCACGGTGCAGTATTTCGGCACCTCGCGCGACGTGCTGATCCGGCTGCCGCCCCGTGTCGATGATCCGGACCAGGCTGCCCTGTCCAACGAAGTGCTTCGGGCGCTGCAGGCCGGGGGTCCCGACGGCGTTGACCTGCGGCGGGTGGAATTCGTCGGCCCGGCGGTGGGCGAGGAACTGCGCGAGCAGGGCGGCCTGGCGATGATCTACGCCCTGTTCGGCATCCTGATCTATGTCGCGGTGCGTTTTGAATGGCGCTTCGCGGTCGGCGCGGTGCTGGCATTGGTGCACGACGTGACGCTGACCCTGGGATTCTTCGCGCTGACCCAGATCGAGTTCGACCTGGCGGTGCTGGCGGCGGTGCTTGCGGTGATCGGCTACTCCCTGAACGACACCATCGTGGTCTACGACCGGATCCGGGAGAACTTCCGCATCCTGCGCAAGGAAGGCACCCAGTTCGTGATGAACAACGCGGTGAACAAGACCCTGGCACGCACCATCGTTACCAGTATGACGACGCTGCTCGTGCTGGTTGCCCTGTTCGCGCTCGGTGGCGCTGCGCTGAACAACTTCGCCATCGCCCTGATTGTCGGTGTTCTGGTCGGGACCTACTCGTCCATCTTCATCGCCGCCGCCGCCGCATTGATGCTGGGCGTCGACCGCAAGGTCCTGCTGCCGGTGAAGAAGGAAGGCGCGGAGGAAGAGACGCCATAGGAGCGACCTCCGGTCGCGATCGCCCCGCGC
>NZ_REBW01000141.1 GCF_007692535.1 Thioalkalivibrio sp.
CCATCGGCCAAATTCATCCTGACGCATCGCAGCCCCGAGCGCTGGGCCAACAGCTACTCATCAACCATCCAGAAGCTCATCGCCGGAAGGGACCAGGCTCCGCCGGAAATGCAGGAATGGCTGGAGATGGCGCACCGAGTGGTCACCAGGACCGGTTTTCCGGACACTCTTGATCAAGCCGGCCTGATCGACGCTTTCGTGGCGCACGTGGAATCCGTCAAACAGGCCGTTCCGGCCGCTCAACTGCTGGTCTACCAGGTCAAGGAAGGCTGGGGGCCGCTGTGCGATTTCCTGCAAGTCTCGCCGCCGGATGGGGCGTTTCCGCATACCAACAAGCATGAGGAGTTCTGGGATCTGGTCGGTGGCGCTCGCTAGTTGGCACAACTCCAGCGCACCTGCTACTTCGCGAACGCCGCGCTGCTGACAGATAACAATAAGTGCCCGGAAAGCCCGAGATCGCCGTATCAGCAAGCCGTGCGCCCGGACTATTCCGGCGTGTCTAGCACGCGCTCGATTGCGCCAGCAAGACCTATGACTTCTACTTCACCGGGGTTTGACCCGTACAAGTGACCGAAATCGCGCCGGTCGCCTGTGACCAGCAAATCCGCTCGCTGCGCGATCGCTGCGGCGAGAACCGGGATGTCCTTGTCAGGCAGGCCATGGGTTCGCGCAATCGCCAGGTGCTCCTGGGCAGGTTCCCTGCCGAGTGACATCAGCTTCACCAGGCGCTCCAGCGCAAATTGCCGTTCAGGGCGCTTGCGAGCAATGTTCCGGCGTGCTTCCTCCAGAGCAAGACCGGATGTGGTCAGTTTGCAGTGACCGGCTTGTGCCAATTCGAATAACAAAAGCGCATCGGAGCCCTCTTTCCAAGCGGCCGAAAAGAGGATGTTCGCATCCAGAAACAACCGCACGCTGGATTCCTACTTGACGAGTCTTTTCCTGGCTCGATTCTTGAGCGTATCCGGGAGCTGATTCTCGCGCTCGAATTCGGAGATTCGTTCGTCGCTGTAGAGCTCGATGGGGTAGATCGCAGCCGGGCGCAGGCGAATGCTGCCGTCGGCTTCCGACTCCACGATGACCTGCGACTCGGTTGGCAGACCTGATTCCTCCAGGATTCGACGCGGAATCGTGAGCTGTCCTTTCTTTCCGATCTTTACGGTTTCCATGGCTCGATTATGCCGGACTCCCGGGAACCCGGCAAGCCGGACAGATCCCGACCCTTCAGTTGACGCAGAGATGAAGGAGGATTAGCGGACGCCGGGCTGTCCGGCCCCCGGTTTCGGGCCACGCGGCCGCCTCCCTCTCTTCTTCCCGCTCAGCGCTCCCGCCTCATTCAATGCCTGTCCCGAAACTCGAAGATTACTGAAGATTAATGAATTGCCTGGCATACGAAGATTGCGACCTAACCATCACGCTTTCTTGACTTTTGTTAAGGGGGGGGGTAGCATCCATCTAGCGAAATTTTAATGTGCGAAACTGACGGAGGGAAACCAGAATGAGCGCCTTTAAGAGCAGCAGGGAAATCACAACAGCTTCAATAGTTTTCGTGTTTTTATTGGCGTTCGGCCTGATCTTGGACGGACACGTTTTCGCCGAAGTTGGAAACGATAATTGCATGGCGTGCCACCAGGACCAGAGCCAGCTGAAAGCAGCTCATCGGGACTGTCTCTCCTGTCATGTCGGTAGCGAAGAACATGCCCGCGCCCCGACCCGGGTCAAGCCAACAGAAGTGGGCACCCAGCAGTGCATGGACTGCCATGGGTCTGACCGTCATTTTGCCCAGTTCGCCTTTTCCGACCACGCGCAGGCAGGACTCGAATGCACCGCATGCCACGGTATTCACGAGCCGGCGTTCGAAAACCGCGACGTGGGGCTGTTCCGAACCGATCCGAGCTCGGCTCAGTGCGTGTCCTGTCATCAGGACGTCCGTGCCCAATTTCACATGACCTCTCACCATCCGGTGATCGAAGGCGGCGCGACCTGTGTCGGTTGCCACAACCCACACTCCAGCGCCAGCCTTTCCCTCCAATCCCGCACCGAGCAGTGTACGGATTGCCATCAACGCGTTCGCGGGCCTTATGTACACGAGCATCCGGCTGTGGTTGAGGACTGCTCCACCTGTCACAACCCTCACGGCTCGCCGAATCGCAGCCTGCTGGTCATGGACGAGCCCATGCTGTGCCTGACCTGCCATTCTTTTGCGAATAACCGACACGGATTAACTGGCTCTAATGCCCTGACAGAGGCGGCGCTGTTTCAGCCTGTACCGGGCTCCGCATTCAGGCAATGCACCAGTTGCCACGCCCAGGTCCATGGCAGTGCACAAGACCAGTTCTTGCGCTATTGATTTCGAGGGAAGGGAGAATGAATATGAACTCAGCAGAACATGCGACGACCGGCGGTTTAACTCGCAGCATCCGGCTGGCACTTGGCGTTGGTGCACTTGCCTTGGCGCCCATCGCCACACTGGCAACGGAGAATGTCCCATTCCAGCCGGGCACTTCGGGCTACCTGACACCCAAGATCTATGCGTTCGATTACTTTCGCGGCGCCGGCAGTGCCTTCGGCCAGTTTCTGGAAATCTATGACTTTCAGCGCAGCATGCTGTCCGGCTCGCGTCGATCTGGATTGTATGCCGATGTTGACTTTGGGTTGAGAATCGCGGATGAAGATCGCGAGCTGCTGGTGCTAGAGCGGGTGGCGCATGGCCGCTACAATCAGCGTGGATTTCTGCAACTAAACAATCAGTACGGCAACGCTGGTGCCTATTACTCCAATTTCCGCACCGCCAGCGGCAGCGTAGGCTACTTGTATAACGCCAACAATGTCGAAGGGGCGCTCACGCCCGCAGCCTTCTTCCCGGCAGAGACGAACACAAACTCGGGGTATTTGGCCCAGTTCAACGATGATTCCCAGCGCCGTCGCTTCGATGTAACGCGTCTGCGGTACGGGATGGATCTGAACCTCGACTCCTCAATCACCGGTGGCCTACTCGCGGCTGGTGCCGCCATAGATGGCTATAACCGCACCGGCCATCAGTTCAATACCTATGTATTCGGGGGCGGCGATGTGCGCGAAGCAGTGACCAACGCGCCAACTCCGCAGCGGGCGCTGCAGCGCTGGCGTGGCTTTGACCAGGATGTTGATGAAAGCAATCGCCGCATCACAATGTATACAACCCTGACACCGCGTGATCTCGGCGTGCTCGACTATGAATTCGTATTTGAACGCTACTCAGTGAGTGAGCAGCAGCGGATCCAAGGCGATGTCAATCAGATTCTGCCGCCTGAATGGCAGTTCAATGCAGACGGAAATCCCCTCCGCCCTCTGGGCTTTGTGCCGGACAGTAATCTGATCCGACATTCGCTACGCGGCACTCGCAACTTCGGCTCCAGGGTGGCAGTCGCCGCGGGTTATGGGCAGTCCATACTCAAGCAAGAATCATTCACGAACCCACAGTTCGTTTCGGGGTTTGATGGTGAAATCAGCACCAGCAACTGGTATGTCAACGCAGCAGCAAATTTGCGTCCCGGCATGCGCCTCAGTGGCTTCGTTCGCTACAACGATCGTGACAATGACTCTACGTTCCCGGCACCTGGCCTGATCACTACCACTGCCGTCACGGTGCGTATCAATAGCCTCGAAACCACTCGGTATGGTCTTAACTTCAACTACCGTCTGCGCCAGATGCGAACTACAGTTGACCTGGGCTGGGAACGCGTAGATACGCAGCGCGATCTCACCTATCGCGACCCCAGTGTCAACCGTATTGCGCCGGAGAGATCCTTGTACGATGATCAGACCAAGTACGACGAGTTCTCGTTGCGCCTCGTCAGCCGTATCGGAAAGCGGACTACGCTGAGACTGTCGCCGTCGATCGTATCCGGAAAATCGTCGGGCAACATCACGGATCCTGATGATGAGATCAGACTGCGATCGATCCTGAGCCACGTTACTGAGAATGGCACCTTGATCAATGCCTACTACAACTATTCCAATCGCACCAACGACACGCTATCCTGGCTCGGCACTGACGGTATCGAGGTTTTCCAAGACTATGAACGTCAGAATCAATCTGCCGGATTGAATCTTGCTTTTGCGATTTCGCCGGCGCTACGCGCCAACGCCGGCATTGCTTGGCTGCAGGACTTCACTGACGCGATCTGGTTCGCATCGAATCGTCGGCGTTACGAGGCACCGGGCAACCCAGTCGTTTTTGTCCGGCGCGACAACTCCCAGCATGATGTCGATACCTATGTCCTAAACGCATCGCTGGACTGGCAGGTTAACGAACGCTTGAGCACTCAAGCTGCTTACACCTTTACGCGCACCGACGGGACTACCGCATCTGGCGAGATCTATGACGTACTGCCCTTGGTTGATAGAGACCTTGATACAACGCTACACAGCTTTCAGTTGCTGGGAGTGTACGGCTTGTCCGATCGAACCAGCCTGACGGGAATGTACAGACTGGAATATTTTGACGATGATACCTTTGGCGATCTCAAAGGTGGCTACCACTCAATCATGGCCGGGTGGAGATATCAGTTCTGACGTCATAATCAAACGTTAGCTCTTCACCCAAGCGCGAGCCCCGGACTTTCACCCATCTTCCGGGGCTCGCGTTTGTCCCGCTTCGACATCGAGGCCAAGAGATTCCGGGGCAAGCATTGAACAGGGAAATCTCTTACTGTCCCTGGAGCTGATTTCCGATAGAACGGTCGTGGCCGGCTGCCGCGGTGGACAGGCGAACGTGCCCGATCCGACAAGCGAGGCAAACTCAAGCTACGCGGCCGCCTCCATCTTCTCTTCCCGCTCAGCGCTACCGCCTCATTCAATGCCTGTCCCCTAACTCGTCACTATTGACGCAGCCAGTTTTCGACCGCCAGCGTAGAGACTCGTGAAAACTCACGCACATTGTCAGTAACCAGCGTCAATTCTTCAGCCAGAGCATGGGCGGCGATCAGCAGGTCGTTGGGTCCGATGAGCATGCCCTCGCGTGTCAGGTCGTCGCGTAGCTGCGCGTACCGGCGGTCGGCCGGTGAATCAAAAGGCAGCACCTCTATGGCAGAGAGCAAAAGCTCGACCCGGTCGGCAAGCTTGCTGCCCCCCGATTTGGCGGCGCCATAGCGAAGTTCTGCAGCAACCACGATACTGGTGGCGATGCTGTCCTCGCCGACGGCAGCAATACGGTTTGCTACTGCGCCCTGCGGATTGCGGATCAAATCGGAAATGATGTTGGTATCCAACAGATAGGTCGGCCTGCCACTCACAGCGTCACATCATCCTGCGCGGGCAGGTCTTCATCGACATTTGGAAATTGCTCCTCCAGCGGCTTCATGGTCGAAAGCAGAGCCAGCAGCCGACCCTTGCGCACAGGCTCCACGATTAGCCGGTCACCCTCCTTGCGGATGATGGCCTCCTCCCCCTCAAGTTCATACTCGCGAGGGATGCGCAACGCCTGGTTGCGCCCGTTGCGAAACAGGCGAACATGCCGCTCTGATGTAGACATTGACGCATCCTCCGAAGCCAGTATAGGCCTAAGCATATGCCTTCATACGCACCATGTCAATGGCCCCTTGATTGAGACACTGAGAATCCGTGAGAAGCCATTGAACCCAGGACACGCAGGGTTCGAAGGCTCTCGCAAACCCTCGCCCTCCGGACTTCTTCCAATCACAGACCGCGAGATCTGCCGGGACCTGCCACCTCTCCGAATGACCGGGCACTGCCGGGCGACATCCGATTCACCAGGCGCTCCGCGAAGAGTGATTCAGAGGCTCCTCAGCGCTCCAGCACAATGCGATAACGAGCCCTGCCGCTTTTCAGATGCGCCAAGGCCTCGTTGATCTGGCCAAACTTGAAGGTCTCCACGACCGGCTTGATGCCATGCTGCACGGCAAACTCCAGCATTTTCGCGATCGTGGCCGGACTGCCCACCGGTGAGCCCGACACGCTGCGCTGAGCCAAGATCAGGCCAAACACGCCAATATCCAGCGGCTCCAGCGTTGCGCCAACAAAGTGCAGCCGGCCTTTGGCCTTCAATGTCGATAAATACAGGTTCCAGTCCAGGCTGACATTCACGGTAGAGATGATCAGATCAAAGCGGCCTG
>NZ_REBW01000259.1 GCF_007692535.1 Thioalkalivibrio sp.
CCGCTGCTTCAATCGCGGGAACCAGACCACGGGTCTCAATCATGCCAAGGGCAATGCCAATCATGTTTGCCATTTCTACAGCTCCTGAATAAACGCGTACTGCGATGTTAAAGGGAGATCAGGCGGACGGCTCGGTTGGCAGGATGCCTTCCACCTCGTTGTGCACACGGGCGATGATGTGCGCGGCCACCAGGCCGTCACCGACACGCTCGCAGGCATCGGCGCCCGCACGGACGGCCGCGTTGACCGCGCCGGTCTCACCGCGCACCAGCACGGTGACGTAGCCGCCGCCGACGAACTGGCGGCCGATCAGCCGGACTTCGGCGGCCTTGGTCATGGCGTCCGCTGCTTCAATCGCGGGAACCAGACCACGGGTCTCAATCATGCCAAGGGCAATACCCATACGTTCAGCCATTTCATTACTCCTCGTAAAAGAAAACGTTAAAAAAAGCGATCTGTACTGCCCAAATCAACTGCCAGGGAAACCGCATTCAAAACGACCTTGCCTGCCGCACCCTCATGCCACCTACCTCGTTCCGTCACATTCCTTCCAATCGATCGTCATTCTTCCCAGTGGTCGATGATTCCGCAGATCGTCAGATCCGTCATGACCTTCGCGTCTGGCATCGCCCAGCGCGCCGCACTGCCACTGGCGGTAAACACCCACTTGCCGGGCGGCACTCCCACCGGATCGGTCGCCACGAACAGGCTTCCGCTCTGGTTCTGCAGGATCCGCAGCGACGAGGCCTGCAGGCCGGGCACGCGGCGCGTGCAGACCAGGTCATCCTTGACGCGCATGATCTCCATCAGGCGCTCTCTCCGGTCCAGTGGTCGATGATGCCGACGATGGTCAGATCGGAGGGGAACTCCTTGCTTCCCGCCGCCTCGCGCGCTGCCGACGAGCCCACGCAGATCACCCAGTCGCCCGGGATGCACCCCACCGCATCGACCGCGACGCTTCGGGAGCCGCCTTCCTTTTCCTGCACGACCAGCAGGGGACGATGACCAAAGCCATCGATGCGGTTAGTCGAAACCAGCGTTTTTTCAACCCGCATGATCTTCATCGTGCCATCTCACCAAGCTCTTTCATTAATGTCCGACCATGTCTGTTTCGTCGTCCACGAAGGTGCAGCGCTCGCTGCCGTGGATGTCGCTGACAGCCATCTGGCAAAACAGCAGATGGCTTTCGTAAAGCTTCTGATAGCGCGTCTCGATCGCGGCCTTGACCCGCCGGCAATGGGTCACAGCGCGTTCCCGTGCCCCGGGCACATGCGACGAGTAGTGGAAATGGATCAGAACGGGAACCCCCAGGCCATGGTGGATGTTCAGGCCGGTAAAGATCCGGATTCCCACGTCCATGTCGTTCGCGCCTTCTTCCACGGTATCGAGGTGCGCGAAGTAGAACTTGTTGCGCAACTGCAACTCGCTCATGGCCTCGCCGACGCAGATGAAGCGCTCATTGTGCCCGATCACCTGGTAGCGGCCGCCGTGGTGCTGGATCACGTACTCGATCTGCGAGAGGTTGGCCTCGAGCAGGTGCTGGATCAACCGACGCATCCCCGGCGGGGTGGTACCGGAGCCCCGGGCCCAACCCTCCGCGTGCTCCATCTGCGCGATCGCGCTGTCGATGTGGGCGCGTGCGTCCCCGGCGCTCATGCCGAGCGTTTCCTGGTAGAGCCGGAAGCTTTCCACGTAACGGTGAGGGCTGATGTCGCCGTTGCCATCCGGCAGGTGCACGCGAATGGCATCGATGTCGGTGTCGACTCCAACCAGGAGAATCTCCGGGGCGGCGCCCAGGCCAAAGGTGTTCTCGACCGCAGCGCGCAGTTCGTTCAGCCTTTCCAGCGCGAGTTCGGTGGCCAGGTGATCGTTGCTGCCATGCGCGGCACAGCCCTCATGATTCGGGTTCGACGTGCTGAAGTGATATACCGCGACCTTCAGGTAGTTGGCATCCTCGCCACCCGGAATGCCCCCGGTAAGGCGGCTCAGTTCACGATGGGTCCAATCGGCCACGTCCGCTTCGATGTCGAACAACGCACCCGCATAGGCCTTGACGTAGACGGCCTCGTTCGGCGCCATGCGCAGCACGAAGGGCACCAGACCCTGGAGGCGGCCGTCAGCGCAGGGGCTGATGTCCAGCGTGTGATAACCGCAGGACTGGATGAAGCCGGCATCGATCAGCGACCGCTCACATAGTGGCCGTTGATCGATGTGTGCCCGGTCGACACAGATCTTGAAGCTGCTGAAGGTGCAGTAGGCATGCAGGGCGCGCAGATTCAGCCCGGAAACCCAGGCATCGTCCAGCAGCTCATTGGGCAGTTCAAAGCCAAGGCGTTCCAGCGCGATCTGCTGCGCCTGTTCCACGAAGTCGAGGGTGTGGCGGCAGTCGGAGAGAATCTTCAGGGTGTCCACGATCGCCGTGAAGTGGCCCCGTACGCGCTGCTCGTACTCGTACAGCTGGTGGTTGAGTTCGCGGTCCACGAGCGCATGCTGGCAGGGCTGGTTGGGCGCAATCACGCACGCGGGATTGGCCGGGGCCGCCACCTGTGGTGGCAGCGCCCCAGCCCTCCGCATGGCCGCGAGACGTTTGCGCGTGTTCACCCGTCGAGCCTCAGCCGCGCGCGCCGCCGGAAAGCGTCACCAGCGGACCCTTGCCGAAGTTGCCGGCAGAACCCGTGATTCGGCTCTCCGGAGCAGGTGGCTGTTCGACCTCGCGGAAGCGGCGCGCGTTGGCGCCTTCGCCGCGCGGTTGCCCGCGCATCGACATGTTCCGTGCGAGACTGGAGGGACCTTCGGTGCCGGTCACGCGGGTCGACGCGTCCCAGGAATCCCCGGTGATCTTCCTTCCCGATTCGCTGCCTTCGCCGGTCAGCCGACGCGCGGCAGCGATGCTCTCCTGCTCGTCCGCCTGCAGGCTCACCGAGTCCCGATGACGAAACTCAGGGGTTCCCGTGATGAGTCCGGTCGCCTTGCTGGCCGGCCCGGTGATGCGCTCACTGCTGTAGGCCGATCCGGTGATCTCATCCGCCGCCCGCCGGTCCCATGCGGCCCGAGCGGGCGAGTGGATGCTGAAGTCCGCCGGAGGCGCCGGACGCGCGGGTTCGTCCCACTTCTGGGTACGGGAGACGAAGCGGCCGCTGGTCATGCACTGGGAGACGACGTTGTCGGCTCCGACATACGGTGTGCCGCTGACGGGTTCGCAGGCCCCGCGCTCATCGCCGGTCATCACCGAACCGCCAGCCCCCGGCCGATCGCCGGTGACCGCGGTCGCGGAGATCAGGGTGCTGGAGGGGATGACGGCTTCCTGAGCGGTCAGGTCCGGCGTCTCGCAGAACTCGCCGTACTGACTGCGGCCGATGTAGGGAGTACCGCTGATCGGCGAGCAACCGCCCGACTCATCTCCCGTGACCTTGGGAGCACGGCCGATCGGGCTGCCGGTGATGGGCTGGCCGCGCCAGGTCTTGTCGGTTGCGACCTTGTCGATTGCTGAAACTGGGGTGCTGTCGGTGCATACAGCCTGAAGCTGTTCTGCACCCACATAATCAGTACCGGTGACGGGCATGCACCCCCCTTTGTCGTCACCGGACATTTTTGGGTTGCGATGGACCTCCGTACCCGTGACGGAGCCGCCACCAAGGGTGTGCATGGTATTCACCTTACGGGGACCGTTCACACTGCACAGGTCGCCAAAGTCGGCCGCGGTGAAGTACTGGTTACCGGAGATCTCGCGGCAGGAGCCGGCCTCGTTCCCGGTGACGTTCGAGGAGCGGCCCACCTCTGTGCCGGAGACCGGCTGCTGCCCGCGCGACAGCATGACGCTGACCTTGTGCGGTGTGGTGGGGGGCGTGGTTTTGCACTCCGTCTTGAACTGCTCTGCCGAAAGATATTCCGTTCCGGTGATGCCGCGGCAGGAACCCGATTCGTCTCCAGTGACCCGGGAACTTTGTCCCACGGTGGTTCCGGTCACGGTCCTGCCCCCGGCCGTATGGGTCACAGCCACCTTCTCGGGAGCCTGGGCGGGCGCTGTTGGCAGTGTGTAACCGGTGCCGGTCACGGCGCGCGCGCCGCCCAGCTCGTTGCCGGTGACATGGGAAGAACGGTCGACCATCGTGCCGGTTACGGGCTTTCCCTTGGCCGTGTCGGTGGAACCGACCTTGGCGGGGCTGGGCGCCGGTCGCGTCGGGCAGAACTCGTCGAAGCGCTCAGTAGCGAGGTATTCGGTGCCGGTAATGCCCCTGCAGGCACCGATCTCGTCACCGGTCACCCGCATCGAGCGCCCGACCTCGGTTCCCGTGACCTTGTGCTCGCGGGCGGTGGTGCTCACGCCGACCTTGGTCGGAGCGGGCGCAGGACGCGTGGGGCACTCACGCTCGTACAGCTCGGCCCCGACGTATTCGGTTCCGGTGATCGCGCGGCAGGCACCGGGTTCGTTGCCGGTCTGCTTGTTGCTGCGCTCGACCATGGTGCCGGTTACCGTCTGTCCGGAAAGGGTATGCCCCTTCTCGACCTTGGGCGGTGCGGGTATCTCGAGGCGGGCGCGCTTGCGTCCGCTGGGTCGAGACTGCGTCGACGACTTGGCGGTGGCGGCGCGACCCGTCATCGACTGGACCTTGCGGCGCTGCATGGCGATCTGGCGCCCGCTGGCACCGTTGGAAATCGCGGACTGCCAATCCTGATCCGGCATCGCGGCCGCGACGCGGGCCATGTGCGCGGCGCGCACCAGCCCTGCCTTGCCGTTTTGCGAGAGCGCTTCCCGCCGTGCGCGTGCCAGTGCCCGGCCCTTGGGGAGCGGGTTCATTGGCTTCCTGGCGGAAGCCGGAGCCGAAGACGCCAACGTCGTGGAGTTCGTTGACGTGGAGCTCGCGGGGCGGGTTTGCTGATCGTGACAGTCGCAGGGCTCGCCCCCGCAATCGCAATCCTCGCTCTTCGCAGTGGCGGGGCTCTTCGCAGCGGCAGGCGCCGTCAGGTGCGCGCTCTCGGGTGTGGGCCGCATCCGGCCGCTGGGGCGGCTCGAGGTGGGCTTGAGCGCCGCCTTGCCGGCCACGCTGAGCGCATCACGGCGGGCGCGTGCAGCTTCCCGGCCAGGGGAGACCGGGGGCTGGAGCGCCCCACCGGTGGCCCGTTGGGCGTACTCGGCGGGGCCGCCGGGGGTTGCCGGCCTGGTGACCGCGGCCGGTGCCCGCTGGGACGAAGTCCCTTGCCGGTTGGCCGTCGTCTTGACGAATGCGGATTTGCCATGCAAAGCCATCGCCTTGCGGCGTTTCCGGGCCAGTTCGCGCCCTGAAAGGGTGGCGCTGACCGTGCTCTTATTGGCTTGTGGCATCACGTACCTCGATCGGTTGGGGTCTGCGGGAGTCGCGGTGCCTGGCGGCCGCCACCACGGCAAACAACTTGCGAAACGGTGATCCACGGGTGGCCAGAGGCCACCCGTTGGCGCGCCGTAACGGATTAGCGGTACACCACGAACGCCATACCCTGGCTCTGCGCATAGTTGTCATAGGCGATGAAGCGCACCAGGTGACCGGGGAACTCGCGATGGCAGGCTTCCAGTTCCTGCAGGACCGCATCGACGGACTCCTCGCCGAACAGGGGCAGTTTCCACATGTACCAGTAGTTGCTCATGGAATTCTCCTTTTCGGAGTGTTCCACGGCCGGGTTCCAACCCTGGCTGATGCAGTAGGAGATCTGCTGCCGGATCTGGTCCGGGGTCATCGGGGGCAGGTAAGAGAAGGTCTCGTACTTCATCGAGGACTTGTAAACTTGAACGGCCATATCGATCTTCCTCTATTGAGCGGTTTAGCCTGGTCCGGTCCACACGGTGGCCCTTGTCGCCACCCGGTGGAACCGACGCCAAGGCACCATTACTTGTGCGAGATATCCAATTTGTCGACGGTGTCGAACTCGAACTTGATCTCTTTCCACGTCTCCATGGCGATCTTCAGTTCGGGGCTGTGCTGGGCGGCGGCGGTGAGGATTTCCTTGCCCTCGCGCTCGATCTGACGGCCTTCGTTACGAGCCTGGACGCAGGCTTCCAGCGCCACGCGGTTGGCGGCCGCGCCGGCCGCGTTGCCCCACGGGTGGCCCAGGGTGCCGCCGCCGAACTGCAGCA
>NZ_REBW01000250.1 GCF_007692535.1 Thioalkalivibrio sp.
CGGCTCTTCCTCCGGCGTGAACGCCAGCCAGTGCAGCGCACTCGAGTCGAGGCCGTCAAACTCGAGGCTTCGGGGTACATTCTGTTCTTTCACGAAGACCTCGCAGCGCACGGTCTCCAAAGCCATTCTGTCGGCGGGCCAACTCGCCTCCCGTATCCGGATTGGCTTCATTGCTGGCTTTCCCGGGCAGGGGGAGCGGAACGGGCCTGACAAGTTCAGCGCGGCGCCGATTCGGGATTCGATGCTGGCCATGACAAACTCCAATCGTGATTGAGAGGCGCACCCATATTGGCTAGGTGTGGTGACAACGTCGTTACGTCCAAAAGGCGGTTCGATGACGCCAACCGGTGCTGCCGGGGCGGCGGACATAGCGCCAGGCTGGGGGACCCGGTCCGGGCGCCTGACGCCTTCCTGGAGGTCGCATGACTCCGGAAATGAGAGGCAACGTCCGACCAGGGGCCGTCAGCGGATAACGCCGGGGAAAGTCTGCGCTTCCCATACCGGTTTTCACATGGGTGCAATTACGGATGAGCCGATGAATCCGGCAGCACGTGGTCCGAGTGGGGGGACGGTATACGAACCGGAGCGGGCCAGTCAGTGGGAACGGATGAGGGGCAGTCGAATTCGATCTTCGGACCGCTGCGCATGAGGCCATGGGCTCGAGCACGATCGGCGTCGTGAGATCACTTGCATGCACGCCAAGGGCCTACGCCATCTCAGACAACGGAACCTTCTCGAGGGCTTTCGGTAGGGTGGTCATCGCCGGAACCTTGACGGGCTTCGCACAGCATGAATTCGGTGTGCGGGCTGAGGGACTGTGCCAAGACCATTCCGCCGTGGGCCAGGATCGCGAGGACGGCTGAGGAGCCGACGAAAAGTGCTGGACGCTTCATGGCGCAGCTCCCCCGTGCTCCGGACCTAAGGTTTACGACACTGCGGATGGGTTCGTGAATGGCGGAAGAGAGCAGGAGTCGAACCTACCAGGGACCGCATGGCCGCCCCTCCCGGTTTTGAAGACCGGGCGCCCCACCGGGGAACGATCTCTTCCGTAACTCAGGTTGCGGTCCAGTCATGCGCTGCAGCCTCGCGACGCAGCACGTGATCATCGCGGATCCGCCGAGTGTAGCCGACGCGATCGAAGAACTCGAGGATGCGGATGGCCACCTTGCGGCCTCCGCTGCCATCGCTGAACAGGATGTCGCGAAACGGCGCGGCGCGCGCTGCGCCCTGTTCGGCGTTGAGTCGGCGGACGATTTCGGCGAGGGCCGCGACCGTGCTCGCGGTGAAGTAGTGATCGTGCGCGACCGGGTAGAGTTCGCCGGCGCGGGCGAGCCGCTTGAACAGTTGCCGCACCTCTGTCTCCGGCGTGCCGGTCGCCTCGGACAGATCACGCACCCGCGGCGGGTTGTAGGGTCGGGCATCGAGCAGCGGCTTCAGCGCGGCAAACTGCTCGCGGTCGTCGGCGCTGACGCTGGCGCGATGCCCCGGCAGATGCAGCCAGGTCCGGGTCTGCGCGATCGCCCCCGAGGCCAGCAGTTGCGCGCTCAAGGCATCGAACACCGGTCGCGGTAGCGCGACCGAGATCCGGCGGCGCAACCGCTCCGGCTCGACACCGATCATGTCCGGGCTTTGTTCGTGTTCCTGTTCCAGGACCTGCAGGAACCGCGCCTCCAATGCGGCCCATGCCTTCTGGGCAATGCCGATCGCCGCATCGCCGTCACCGAGGACGCGCAGACCGACACGCCGCAAGAGCGCCGCGGTTTCTGTTCCGGTGAGGTTCCAGCTCAGCGCAAACCGAGCCAGATCGATTCCGGTCGGCGACTGGCTGGCCAGCAGTTCGAGGACCGCAGCCGGGTCGTCGTTGCGCATCCTGTCGAGCAGGGCCAGCCGCTCGGGCGCACGCTTGTGACGGGCGGGTGGAAAGATGTCGAGCACCCTGCCGCCGGCCACGGTACGCTGCGCGCCGGCGTCGCGCAGGATGAAGCGGTCACCGCGCAGGGTCAGTGTCTCGCGCTCGAGCAGGATCTCGGCCAGCGCCGCACTTCCGGGCTCCACCTTGCGGCAGTCGAGCAGGGCGACCCGGCCGACGATGTCGTCGGTACCGAGGTGCACGTGCACGGTCTGCATGTGCGTCAAAGGCTGCTGTCCGTGAGGGACGCGCAGTTCCCCCTGAAAGCGCGCCAGCGGGATGTCCAGCACGGGATCGACCAGCCACATGCCCCGCCGGATGTCCTTCTTCTCGAAATCGCCCTTGAGCGCCAGCGCACAGCGTTCACCGGCGGCACCGTTCTCGGCGGGGCGATCGTGGACGCGGAGGCCGCGCACGCGCGCCTTGAGGCTCGGCGGGGAGGCGGTGACCGTAGCGCCGACCGCGATGCCGCCGGCGTGCGCCGTGCCGGTCACCACCGTGCCGACACCCGTGAGCGAGAAGGAGCGATCGATGGCCAGTCGGAACCGTCCGCCTGCCGGACGCCGCGGCAGTGTCGTTGCCGCGGTTTCCAGATGGGCCCGCAGTGCCGCCACCCCGTCACCGCTACGACCCGAGACCGGGAACACCGCACAGTCCGCGAGTCGCGTGCCTTCCAGCAGCCTGGCGATCTCCCCGCGCGCTTGTTTGATCCGCTCTGGCGGGACGGCATCGATCTTGGTCAAGGCGACCGCCCCTCGGCCCATGCCAAGGAGTTCGAGCAGCTCCAGGTGTTCCCGGGTCTGCGGCATCGGACCGTCGTCGGCGGCGATCACCAGCAGCACGAAGTCGATGGCGCTCGCGCCGGCGAGCATGTTGTGGATCAGCTTCTCATGCCCTGGCACATCGACGAAACCGAGCACCGAACCGTCGGCCAGCGGAGTGTAGGCGTAACCGAGGTCGAGGGTGATGCCGCGCGCCTTCTCCTGTGGCAGCCGGTCGGCATCTACGCCAGTGAGCGCCTGGACCAGCGTGGTCTTGCCGTGGTCAATGTGGCCGGCGGTACCTATGAGCATGGGAATTCGCTGAGATTGGCCGTGAACTCGCTCTCCTCGTGCGGCTGCAGACAACGCAGATCGAGCAGCAGCGCGCCATCCTGGATGCGCCCGACGACCGGGCGGGGCAGGGTGCGCAGCCCCGCCTCGACGCGGTGCAGTACGCCGCCTTTTTTCCCTTGCGGACGGATCGCCAGACCGGCCGAAGGTAGGCGATCGATTGGCAGCGAGCCAGAGCCGATCTGCGACCGCAGTGGGACGATCTGCGCTGTCACCGGTAGCGCGGCCAAGGCTCCCTGCACGGCCGGCAGCAGGCGCGCTGCCGCCGCGCGGATGTCACTCTCGGCTCGTGTCAGCTGCTGCAGCGTCGTCAGGCGTTCGGGCAGCCGGTCCGGGTCGCGGTAGAGGCGCAGCACGGCTTCGAGGGCGGCCAGGGTGATCTTGCCCACGCGCAGCGCACGCTTGAGCGGGTTGCGCTTGATCTGGGCAATCAGGTCCTTGCGGCCGACCAGCAGGCCGGCCTGCGGGCCACCGAGCAGCTTGTCGCCGGAGAATGTCACCAGGTCGGCGCCGGCGGTGATGCTCTCACAAGGCGTCGGCTCGTGCGGCAGTCCCCAGCGCTCCAGATCTATCAGCGTGCCGGAGCCAAGATCGACGACGAAGGGCAGGTCGTGTGCGTGCGCGAGCTCGGCCAGTTCCTGTTCCGGCACCGCGTGCGTGAAGCCCTGAATCGCGTAGTTGCTGGTGTGGATCTTCATCAGCAACGCCGTGCGCCTGGTGATCGCGCCGCGGAAGTCCTTTAGGTGGGTGCGGTTGGTGGTGCCGACCTCGACCAGCCTGGCCCCGGCGCGCTGCATGATGTCGGGGATGCGGAAGGCCCCGCCGATCTCGATCAGCTCGCCGCGCGAGACGATGACCTTTCTCTTGCGTGCCAGGGTGTTGAGCAGCAGGAATACAGCGGCGGCGTTGTTGTTGACCACGGTGGCGGCCTTGGCGCCCGTGAGTTCGCACAGCAGTTCGCTGACCACGTCGTCGCGGTCACCGCGGCCACCGCTCGCGATGTCGTATTCCAGGGCGCAGGGGCTGCGTGCGACACGGATCAGTGCCTCGACAGCCTCTTCGGGCAGTGGCGCGCGCCCGAGGTTGGTGTGCAGTACGGTGCCTGTGAGGTTGAACACCGGGCGGGGCTTCGGCAGCTTGAGCGCCCGGGCGTCGGCGCTGACCCTGGCGACGAGGCTCGCCGTATCGGGCACTGCCCCGCCGGCACGCACGGCCTCGCGGGCATGGGCCAGTGTGTCGCGCACCAGCTGCGTGACGACCGGCTGGCCGTGCTTTGCCACCAGCGCTGCAACCGCAGCGTCCGCAAGTAGCCGGCTGACGGAAGGCAGATCGGAGAGTGCACCCATGGCTCATCCAACTGGACAGAAGCGCAGAGGCTTCGACACTGACGGCAAGCCCGCCGACCCGTGGCTGCCCTCGTCCGATCGACGGTCGTGTTGCCGGCAAGGGTCGCGCCCATCTTGCACACGGCATCCGTTATCCGTGCCGCCGCACCCACCGAGAGCGGCGGCACGGATGAATCCGCTGTCCCAGGGCCTATGGAGGCCTTCGCCGCCTACCGCCCTGCCGACAAGCGCTGGCGGGTCATTCCTTGAAGGCGACGAAGGTCGCACCCTGAACGCCGAACTGGCGTGCCACGGCCTCCTTACTGGTTCCGGCGAACGAATCGAAGTAGGTGACGACTTGCCCGCGTTCGAATCCTGCATCAGCCAGTGCCGCGAGGTAGCCTGCAGACTGCAGAGCTCCCGCGATTCAGCCAACCCAGAGTTCGATATCGTTGCGCGCGGCTGCCGACAGCTCCGCCTCGATCACGATGTCGGCGAACTGCACGCGCCCGCCGGGGCGCAGCACGCGATACAATTCCGCAAAGACGCGCTCCTTCTCCGGGCTGAGGTTGATCACCCCGTTCGAGATCGCCACGTCCACGGACGCGTCGGCGAGGGGCAGGTCGGAGATGTCCGCCTTGTCGAATCGGACATTGTCCGCGCCGATGGTGGCAGCGCCCGCAGCGGCCCTGCGAAGCATGGCGTCGGTCATGTCGAATCCGACCACCTCGCCCTGCGGACCGACACGGCGGGCGGCCAGCAGACAGTCCATTCCGCTCCCGGAGCCCAGGTCGATGACCCGGGCAGCGTTCGGCAGCGCGTCGGCGTGAAACGGGTTGCCCACACCGGCGAATGGTGCCGTGATCGAGTGCGGCAACGCGTCGAGTTCAGCCCGATCGTATCCCAGCATCGAGGCGGCATATTCCGGGCCACGATGGAAGTGGAAGTCGCCATCCGGTTCCTCCGCGACCCGCCCGTAGGTGGAGCGTATCTCCTGCTTGAGCCGTTCGCGGTCGAACGTCAAATCGCAATCGGTCGTCATCGTTCTCCTCCTGGTATCCATTCCTCCTTGGTGCATGGTTGCCCGGTCACCCGGGCACCGGGGCGGTTGCTCCCGCGGAACATCCGCGGGCGTGCCCGCGGTTCGGGGAGCGGGCGTTCGGTAGCCAATGGCGAGCCCTCGCGGGGGTCACGGCATCCGGCCGGGTGGCCAACCGAGCGTTCCGCCTTCTAATTTTAGGACGCACGAGGCTGCCGAACGGTTCCCGTGTTTCAGACGCCGGCTGGGCGTCCAACGGGGCAGGGCAGGCGCGACAGAGCAACGGTGCGGCGGTGCGACGATGACCAAGAAGCATCCCGACCGGACCGCAAACCAAGTTGGTTCATGCCTGTCAGCGGCAAGCCGGTGGCTCAGTGTGGATCTTCCCCTCGTGCACTGCGAGAGCGGAATCGCGACGCTGTGATAAAGCTTGCCTATCGCGATCATGGGAAATCTCAACTTGTGCTCAAGAACCTCGGGGTCTTAACTTGAGGGGTGGCTGGACAAAGAGCCGCTCCTCATCCCTGGATGCTCGGAGTTCGGCACATTGTCTCAGGGGTTGCCCTTTTTTCCCGGGGTGGCAGTTCCCGAAACGCAAGCAAATTCACCGCAGTGAAGAGGAGAGAGACATGAGTGATCAGCCGAATACTGGCAAGTGCCCGGTCATGCACGGTGGCAACACCGCCACAGGCCATTCGAACACGGAGTGGT
>NZ_REBW01000160.1 GCF_007692535.1 Thioalkalivibrio sp.
TTGCGGCTTTTTATCATCGGGGGTGCCGCGCCCCCCAACGGCATGAAAGTTAGCGTAGCGTAACCCGACCTACCGCTTGCGGCTGGCCCATTGCGGCTGGAGGCCGTTCCTGCGGGATCAGGAGAGGGTCATGGGATCTACGTCGATGCTGACGCGGAGATGGCGCGGGGGCGGGTTCCGTTGCCAGTGCTCGCGGGCGTCGGCGAGGGCCTGGTGCAGGGGGCTGCGGCTGGCCGACGCCAGCAGGATCTGTTCGCGGTAGCGCCGGTTCACACGGTGCCGGGGTGCCGGCGCGGGGCCGAGGACCCGGACGTCGCGGGTGTGACGGCGCAGCTGTTGCGCGATTGCCTCGGCCTGTCGCGCGCTGGCCTCCGGGCTGGGGCCGTCGACGCGGATCAGGGCCAGGAAGCCGAAGGGGGGCATGCCGCCCGCGCGGCGCTCGTTCAGCAGGGGTTCGACCATGGCCGGGTAGTCGCCGGTGCGCAGGCCCTGCATCAGCGGGTGGTCGGGATGGCCGGTCTGGACCAGGACCGCGCCGGGATCGCCGCCGCGTCCGGCGCGTCCGGCGGCCTGCAGGACCAGTTGCAGCGTCTGCTCCGCCGCGCGCAGGTCCACGCTGAACAATCCCTGGTCGACGTCGATCACCCCGACCAGGCCGACGCGGGGGAAGTCATGGCCCTTGGCCAGCATCTGCGTGCCGACCACGATGCCGGCGTCCATCGCGCGGATCGTCTCGAGGCACTGCTCGAGTTCACCCCGGCGGCGGGTGCTGTCGCGGTCCAGCCGCACCATCGGGATCCCGGGGAAGTGGCGGGACAGCGCGCGTTCCAGGCGCTGCGTTCCCAGCCCCTGATGGCTCAGTTCCTGGCCGCACTGCGGGCAGGCCTCGGACAGCCGTTCGCTGAATCCGCAGAGGTGGCAGACCGAACGCCGTACCGCCGCGTGCACGGTCAGGCGCGCGTCGCAGTGCGGGCAGTCGGCCACCCAGCCGCAGTGGTCGCAGGCCAGCACGCGCGCGAAGCCCCTGCGGTTGAGCAGGATGAAGCACTGCCGTTCCTGGCCGAGGGTCTCGCGCATGGCATCGAGCAGCGGGCTGCAGAGGCCCTCGTCGGGACGGTGCACGCGGGTGTCCAGGCAGCGGATCGGCGGGGGCTGCGAGCCGTCCGGGCGCGTGCCGAGACGCAGGTGCCGATAACGGCCCTCGCGGGCCTTCACCAGCGTCTCCAGTGTCGGCGTGGCGGAACCGAGGACCACCGGGACGGACTCGATATGGCCGCGCATGATCGCGAGGTCGCGGGCGTGATAGCGCAGGCCGTCCTGCTGCTTGTAGGCTGGGTCGTGTTCCTCGTCGACGACAATCAGCCCGAGCCGCGGCAGCGGCGTGAACAGCGCCGAGCGGGTGCCGAGCAGGAGGCCCCGCTGCCCGAGGCGGGCGTTCTCCCAGACCCGCAGCCGCTCACCCGCCGGAAGTCCCGAGTGCAGCGCCGCGACCTGTCCGGGGAAGCGTCGGCTGACCCGTTGCACGAGCTGCGGCGTCAGGGCGATCTCCGGAACCAGGATCAGGACCTGCCGGTCGTGGGCGAGCGCGTGCGCGGCGGCCTCGAGGTACACCTCGGTCTTGCCGCTGCCGGTGACCCCGTCCAGCAGGAACACGGTCCGCTGGCCGGCGTCCGCGTTGATCGCGGCGATGGCCTGGTCCTGCTCGGGGGTCAGGGTGACCGCCGGGTGGCCGGCAGGGGGGCTCTCGGTTGCGGCTTCCACGGACTCGAGCAGGCCGCGCGCGGCCAGCCGTTCCAGTTCGCCCCGGCGCAACCCGAGGCCGGTCAGGTCGTTCAGGGTGTCCAGCGGCAGCGCCGTTCCCGCGTCCCGCAGGCCCGCGACGACGGCCTGCTGGCGCGGTCCCAGCCGCGAGGGAGCGGCCCCGGGCTGCAGGCGCCAGAGAAGCTCCGGCGGCCGGGGTCCGGGCAGCGGTCCGCCTGTGCGCAATGCCGGGGGCAGGGCGTTCAGAACGACTTCGCCGATGGGATGGTGGTAGTAGCGTGCCGCGAACCGCAGCAGTTCCAGCAGGGCGTGCGGGAGGATCGGTCCGGGGTCGAGGATTCCGTCGAGGGCGCGAATCCGCGCCGGGTCGATCGCCGGCGGCTGGTCGATCTCCAGGACGACACCCGTCTGCGCGCTGCGCCCGAAGGTCAGACGGACGCGTTGGCCGACGGCGGGTTGCCCTCGATCGGGGCAGGCGTAGTCGAACAGCTGGTCCAGCGGACGGTCCACGGCAACGCGGACAAAGGCTTGGGGGCGCATGATGGGAGTTTACGTCATCAGGGAAGCCCGCCGGTGCCTTTGGACCCCTTCAGGTTACCCACCGATTCTGTGGATAACTCTGTGGATAGCGTCGGGGAATTGCCCTGAGATCATTGTCCCGTAAGGACTTGTGTTGAACTGGTCAAAAAACGTTCAATTTTATTTATTGTATTAAAAACATAGTTTTACGTGTGGTTCGTGTGAATAGCGCGAAGAAATGAAGTCTAACTGGGACCTTTTTTCGGTTTTGCACGCATCTTGTGCATAACCGCCGTGAAAAAAGCGCCCAGCGGCTTGACAGGCGACGAAATATCGGTCAATGACCATCGGGTCCGCGGTGGTTATCAGCGTGAAGGTTTTGTAGGTCGGGTTACGCCCTTTGGGCTAACCCGACCTACAGTTTGCGGCTGGTTATCGTCAGGGGGGGCGGCGGGCCATGACGGTTCGCGGAACCATGGCCGACTCACCACAGGCCCGCGACCGGGTTCCCGTCACCCGGACCGCGTCCCTGCGCACCTCCGAAGAATCAGCCGATCTCCTTGATCGCGTGGATCAGTTCGGAGGCGGCTTTCTGGCCGTCGCCGTAGAGCATGCGGGTGTTGTCGGCGTAGAACAGGTGGTTCTCGATCCCCGAGAAGCCCGCGCCCCGGCCGCGCTTGATCACGATCACGTTCTTCGCCTGGTCGGCGTTCAGGATCGGCATGCCGTAGATCGGGCTGTCGGGGTCGGTGCGCGCGACCGGGTTCACCACGTCGTTGGCGCCGATGACGATGGCGACGTCGGCGGTCTTGAACTCGTTGTTGATCTCGTCGAGGTCGTAGATGATGTCGTAGGGCACGCCGGCCTCGGCGAGCAGCACGTTCATGTGTCCCGGCATGCGTCCGGCCACCGGGTGGATCGCGAATTTCACCGCGACGTCGCGACCGATCAGCAGTTGCGTCAGTTCCCAGATCTTGTGCTGCGCCTGGGCCACGGCCATGCCGTAGCCGGGGACGATGATCACCTTGTTGGCGAAGGCCATCATGATGCCGGCGTCCGAGGCCTCGATCGGTTTCAGGCTGCCGCCCACGGCCTCCGCCTCCGCGCCGCTGCCGCCGCCGAACTGCTTGAACAGCACGTTGCTGATCTTGCGGTTCATGGCCTTGGCCATCAGCTGGGTGAGCAGGGTGCCGGCCGCACCGACCACGATACCGGCGATCATCAGCGCCGGGTTGTCGAGCACCAGGCCCTTGAAGCCGACCGCAAGGCCGGTGAGTGCGTTGTACAGCGAGATGACCACCGGCATGTCGGCGCCGCCGATGGGCAGGGTCATCAGGATTCCGAAGGCCAGGGCGAGCACGAAGAACAGCAGCAGCACGAAATTGTTCACGTCGCCGCCGCTCAGGGCCAGGGAGAGCCCGAGGAGGACGGTGACCGCGAACAGGCCCAGGTTCACCCATTGCTGGGCCGGAAAATGCATGGTCTTGTCCATCAGCCCCTGCAGCTTGGCGAAGGCGACCATCGAACCGGAGAAGGCCACCGAGCCGATCAGGGAGCCCAGCACGGCGATGGCGAGGATCACGTTGGAGGCCGTCTCGGGGTCGGCCTGCAGCAGGTAGATGGCGCCGATGCCGGCCGCGGCACCGCCGCCCATGCCGTTGTACAGCGCGATCATCTGCGGCATGTCGGTCATCGCGACCTTGCGGCCGCTCCACCAGGCCAGGCCGCCACCGATCGCGATGCCGAGGACGATCAGCATATAGTTGACGGTGCCCTGGACCTCCGGGTGGGCGAAGGTGACCACGGTGGCCAGCACCATGCCCACGCCGGCCCAGACGATGCCGCGCCGCGCGGTGGTCGGCGAGGCCATCTGCTTCAGGCCGACGATGAACAGGATCGCGGCGATGAAGTACGCGATGTTGATGACGGTCATGACCAGGCCCATTACTTGCCTCCCTTGTTGCTGGTCTTGAACATCTCCAGCATGCGTTCGGTCACGACATAACCGCCGACCGCGTTACCGGCCGCGAGGATCACCGCGATGAAGCCGACCAGCTGCTCCAGCGGCGTGACCGCGTGGCCCAGCGCGACCATGGTGCCCACCAGCACGATGCCGTGGACGAAGTTGGAGCCCGACATCAGCGGGGTGTGCAGGATCACCGGCACCTTGGAGATGATCTCGTAGCCGGTGAAGGCCGCGAGCATGAAGATGTACAGCGCGACAAAACCCTCGATCATGATGCGTCTCCCTGGATCGCTTCGCGGGTGGGGGCGTGGACGATCTCGCCGTCCCGGGTGAGGCAGCTCTTCGCGACGACCTCGTCGTCCCAGTCCGGCTTGAACTCGCCGTCCTGGATCATCGGGGTCAGGAAGTTGAGCAGGTTCTTGGCGTACATTTCCGAGGCGTGCAGCGCGACCTGCGACGGCACGTTCAGTGGCCCGTGGATGATCACGTCGCCGTGCTCGATCGTCTTGCCCGGTTCGGTCAGTTCACAGTTGCCACCGCCCTCGGCGGCCAGGTCCACGATCACCGCGCCGGATTTCATGCCCCGGACCATGTCCGCCGGGATCAGCTTCGGCGACGGGCGCCCGGGGATCGCGGCAGTGGTGATCAGCACGTCGGCCTTGGCAATGAAGCCGGCCAGTGCTTCCTGCTGCTGTTTCTTCTCGTCCCCGGTGAGTTCGCGCGCGTAGCCGCCTTCGCCCTCGGCCTTCACGCCGAGGTCCAGGAACTTCGCACCCAGCGATTCGACCTGCTCCTTGGTTGCCGAGCGCACGTCGTAGGCCTCGACCATCGCGCCCAGCCGCCGGGCAGTGGCGATGGCCTGCAGACCGGCGACGCCGGCGCCGATCACGATCACCTTGGACGGGCGGATGGTGCCTGCGGCGGTGGTCAGCATCGGGAAGAAGCGGCAGGAAAGATCGGCGCCCATCAGCGCGGCCTTGTATCCAGCCACCGCCGCCTGCGACGACAGGGCGTCCATGCTCTGGGCGCGGGAGATGCGCGGGACCAGTTCCATCGCGAAACTGAGGATCCTGCGCTTCTGCAGCGCGGCGACGACTTCCGGGCTGCGGTGGGCATGAAAGAAGCCGATCAGGGTCGCGCCTTCCGGGAGTTGTTCGATCTCGGCCGGCGTCGGCGGGGCGACGCGGACCATGATGTCGGCCTGTGCGTAGACATCGGTGGTGTCCAGCACCTGCGCGTCGGGATAGGCGGCGTCGGGGAACCGCGCGGCGGCACCGGCGTCCTTCTCGATCTGCACGCTCAGGCCCATCTTCCCGAACCGTGTCGCCACCGTCGGATCCAGTGCGACCCGGCGCTCGCCGCTCGCGTTTTCCTTCGGAACCGATAATCTGACTGGCATTCGTTCTCTCCCGGGCCCGATGACGGGCATCCGTCGGCGGGCCGCGTTGGCGGACATTCACATCGATATGCCGGTGCACCCCGGTGGTGCGTCGCGGCCAAAAATGGAACGGGAGTGTAGCCGAATCGGGTAGCGGCATAAACCGGAACGCCCATGCGCCCGGCCACGCGCCACCCCTGGCGAGGAAAAGCGGCAAACCGTAGGTCGGGTTAGCCCGAAGGGCGTAACCCGACGGGCGTTGCACCCACCCATGGTCGCAAAGCAGCGTCGTCCCCGGCACGTCGGGTTACGCTGCGCTAACCCGACCTACAGAGCCGAGCAGTTGGCCGGTCTTCTGCAAAGACGTCCT
>NZ_REBW01000215.1 GCF_007692535.1 Thioalkalivibrio sp.
GTTAGCGCAGCGTAACCCGACATGTCATGGTCCGGTCGTCGGACAACCCCCTGCCCATCCCCCGCCGTCATCCCCCCTCGCCAAACAACCGTTCTGCATTGCCAAACGCAATCCGCTCGGCCACATCGGGCGGCAGCTGTCCCAGCCACTGCCGGATCTCCGCGGCATGCTGCTCGATCTCCCGCCAGCGGGTGGAACTGAAGGTGTCCGCGCCCACCATGAACCGGTCGGCGTGTTCGACCAGCAGATCCTGCCATTCCAGCGGCATGAAGCCGTCCCCGATCAGCCGCTCGCTGCGCATCGACAGGTCGGCGTAGAGGTTGGGGTAACGGTCCAGGTAGTCCCGGATCAGGGGGGGATAGGGGAAAGTGCCCGCGTGCGCCCAGAGAATCAGCGCCTCCGGCTCGATCTCGTAGGCCCGGTCGATCACTGCCGGATCGCCGTGGATCATCACCGGAAGCCCCCGCTCCCGCGCCATGACCACCAGCGCCTCGAACACCGGCGAATGGCGGTCATCCGCGAATAGATGCAGTTCGCCGATGCCGCGCCAGTCGCCGGTCTCCAGGCCGGCGTCGAGGCGCGCGCGCATCCGTTCGGGCAGATCCGGATCGTGCATCCAGGTGTCCTTGCCCGCCGGCGGCCGGTAGACATCCAGGAAGGGCACGATGACCCCCGGAGCCGTGTGCATCGCAGCCTCGATCAGCGCGTCGTCGCGAGCCAGGATCACCGCGCGGCTGATGCCGGCACCCGCCAGCGCCGATCCGACGGCTTCCGGTGCTACCGCGTCGGTATGCGCGGGGTTGTAATGCAGGTGGGCGTCGAACAGCGGACCTTCATAGCTGTGTGCCGCCGACGGCAGACAGGTGAGGGCAATGAGCAAGCCGGTAAGATGCAGGAATCTGGTGGACATCGTCTCCTCCTTGGGCGGAACCGGTGTGGGGTCGTTTCAGGTCAGGAACACCCGCTTCACGGCGAGGTGGGCGCTGCGCCAGGAAGTCCTGGACCAGGGTCTCCCTGACGTCTACGGGTACCATGACGGTCGCGTGTGCTGAGGCCGGGAACCGGTCAGTACTTGGCCAGCGTCGCGGCGGGTCCCGGCGGCAGATTGCAGTCAGCCCCGGCCCCGCTTCATCATGAACGCGAACGCCCATCGGGTGCCACGGGCGTTGCGACAACTTCTGTCCGCGAAAGTTGTCCCACGGTATCGCGACCACGACAGCGTCAAGCAGGGGGGCCTCGACGTGTGTTACTGGATTGATCCTTCATCACCGCCCGACGATCCTGCGTCTGGCTCTCGTTGGCCCGCCCCGGAAACCGGATTGCGGAGGCATGCGCTGTCCCGCGTCCACCGGTCTCGGGAAGCCGGTGTGACCCGGAAGCGGCTGGTCCAGGCCTGTGTCCTCACGCTGTTGTTGCTGGCGACCATGGGTGCCACCGTTGCGTCCGCATCGGCGAACGCCGGGACTCCATTCGATGCAACGCCGGAGTCGCTGTTCCAGCAACTCACGGACCTTGCCGGGGCGCGGGCCGAAATCCCGTATGAGCCCCCGGCCGACGTCCTGCCGGATGCCTTGCGCGGGATGACCTACGACCAGTACCGGTCGATCCGCTTCCGGCCCGAGGCCGCGCTGTGGCGCGGAGAGGCGCGCTTCGAAGCGCAGTTCTTCCACCCCGGGTTCCTGTTTCCGCATCCGGTCACGGTGTACACGGTGGAGCAGGGTCAGGTCGAGGAACTCGCGTTCGATCCGGAGCTGTTTCGCTATGAAGCGGAGGCCGAGGAGCTGGCCGATGCGGGCCGAAGTGACCTCGGCTTCGCGGGCTTTCGTCTGCACTATCCGCTGAACACTCCGGAGTACCTCGACGAGGTTGTCGTCTTTCTCGGGGCTTCGTATTTCCGGCTGGTCGGTCCCGGCCAGGTCTACGGACTCTCCTCGCGCGGACTGGCGATCGACACCGCGCTGCCCGCCGGCGAGGAATTCCCGGCGTTCCGGAAGTTCTGGCTGTTCCGTCCGGAACCCGACGCCGACAGCATCACCATCCTGGCCCTGCTCGACAGCCCTTCGGTCACCGGTGCCTTCCGTTTCGATCTCCAGGCCGGGTCCGAAGTCACGGTGGCGGTGGAAAAGCGGCTGTTCGCCAGGGCCGATGTCGCCAAGCTCGGCATCGCGCCGCTGACCAGCATGTTCTTCTTCGGCGAGGCCAGCGTGCGCGCCTACGACGACTTTCGCCCGCGGGTCCACGATTCCGAGGGCCTGATGATGCAGACTGCGGGCGGGGAGTGGATCTGGCGTCCCCTGACCAACCCGGCGCGGCTGCGCGGCAGTTCCCTGCGCGACGAACGGCCCCATGGCTTTGGCCTGGTGCAGCGCAGCCGGGATTTTTCCGAATACCTCGACCTCGAGGCGGAATACCATCGCCGGCCCAGCCAGTGGGTGACTCCGATCGACGGCGACTGGGGTGTCGGCGGCGTGGAACTGGTGGAGATTCCCACCAGCGACGAGACCAGCGACAATATCGTGGCCTACTGGGTGAGCGACACGCCGTTCCGTGCCGGTGACCGGCGCCAGTACCGTTATCGGCTGACGCTGTTCGACGACGAGCCGCCGGGGGAGCCGCCCGCACGGGTGGTCCGTACCCGTTCCGGCTGGGGCGCGGTGCCCGGGGTCGCGGATCCGCCCCCGCGCAGCCTCCGCCGGTACATCGTCGATTTCGCCGGTGGCGAGCTCGACGCGCTGGGCCCGGAGGACGCCGTCGAGCCGCTGCTGCAGGCCGGGTCCGGCAGGATCGACGACCTGCATGTGCGGCGGCTGCCGGATCACGCAGGCTGGCGAGCCACCTTTATCCTCGATCCGGAGGACGGGCAGGCCGCCGACCTGCGCCTGGTGCTGACCCTGGACGGGCGGCCCATTACCGAAACCTGGAATCACGTCTGGTATCCCGATGAACGCTGAGCCCCTCGCTGAACAGGAAGTCGCCGGTCCCGTGCCGGGGCGGGAGGGCGTGCTGCAGGCGCCGGCGGTCGGAATGCGCCGGGGCCTCTTCTTCGGTCTGGTGATGGCAACGGTGGTCCCCGGTGCGGTGATGATGGCGCTGGTGCTGCAGGCCGCGGGGATGGGGCCGTTCCAGTGGGCCATCCTGCTGCTGTTTCTGGTCACGTTTACCTGGATCGCCGTGTCATTCTGGACCGCAGTCGCAGGCTTCGTGCTGCATGCCCTGCGTCTGGATCCGCTGTCGCTGCGGCGACTGCCGCGGCGCGATGCGGTGCCGGAGTCGGCCCTGCAGCGGGCGCGCAGCACCGCGATCGTGGTGCCGATCCACAACGAGGATCCGGTCCGGGTCGTGAATGGCATCGAGGCCACCTGCCGCTCCCTGCTGGCGACGGGGCAGGGTGCGGCCTTCGACCTCTTCCTGCTCAGCGACAGCACTGATCCCGCGGTGATCCCGGACGAGGAACGGGCGGCGCGGGATCTGCAGGCCCGGATGCCCGCGCCGTTCCGCACCCATTACCGGCGACGGCCGTTGAACACCGGGCGCAAGGCCGGAAACATCGCGGACTTCTGCCGGCGCTGGGGATCGCGCTACGAATACATGGTGGTCCTGGACGCGGACAGCGTGATGGAAGGGGCGACCCTGGTCGAACTCGTCCGGCTGATGGAGCGAAATCCGAACGCGGGTCTGATCCAGACCATGCCGCTGCCGGTGCGCCAGGAATCGCTGTTCGGGCGCTTTCAGCAGTTCGCCAACGCCGTGCATGGGCCGATGCTGGCGGCCGGGCTGAGTTTCTGGCAGGGCGACGCCGGCAACTACTGGGGGCACAATGCGATCATCCGGATCCGGCCGTTCATGCAGCACTGCGACCTGCCCATCCTGCCGGGGAAGCCGCCGCTCGGAGGCGAGATCCTCAGCCATGATTTCGTCGAAGCGGCCCTGCTCCGTCGGGGCGGCTGGGACGTGTGGCTGCTGCCGCAATTGGGGGGAAGCTACGAGGAACTGCCCGGAAACCTGATCGACTATGCCAGGCGTGACCGCCGCTGGGCCCAGGGCAACCTGCAGCATCTGCGGCTGCTGGGGACGCCCGGACTGCACGGGGTGAGCCGCCTGCACCTGCTGTTCGGCGCGGTGGCCTACCTGGTATCGTTGCTCTGGCTGCTGATGCTGGCGGCGGGGACGGGTGCCGCCATCGGCGCGTCCGGGGGGCTGGAGGCTGGCGGCCAGGCGCTGGCCATTCCCGAGTCACTGCGTACGCCGATGGCGCATGCCCTGCTGGGGGTGACGCTGGTCATGCTGCTGCTGCCCAAGATGCTGGGTATCGCTCTCGCGATGTTCAGCCGCCCGCGGGCCTTCGGCGGTGTGCCCCGGCTCGTCGCAAGCGGTGTGATCGAGACGTTGTTCTCCGTGTTGATCGCCCCCCTGATGATGGCCTTCCACAGCCTGTTCGTGGCGGCTGTTGCGTTGGGGCGCAACGTGACCTGGGCCGTGCAGCCGCGTGAGGGCAGGGTGGTCGCCTGGGGCGAAGCCTGGCGCCGCACCGGGGGCTTCGTGCTGGCCGCGGGATCCTGGGGGCTCCTCCTGGCATGGTTCGCGCCGGGATTCTTCTGGTGGCTGATGCCGGTACTGGCAGGCCTGCTGCTCGCCCCGGCCCTGGTGCGCTGGAGCAGCAGCCAGCGTGCCGGGGCGTGGATGCGCCGCAGGGGGCTGCTCCTGGCGCCATCGGAAGTGGCTCCGGGGCTCGTGCTACAAATGCTTCACGGGATCGAGTCGCCTTCCAGCCCCTGGGCCGAGGGCCTCGAAGCCCGCCTTCCGCAACGCCGGGTGACGTGGCTCCGCCAGCGCTGGCCGCGTCCGCAACCCGATTGGGAGGGCGCCGTAATCCGCAAGGCCGCCGGTGGCAACTGATAGCACGCATCATCGCCCTACCGCGCGTTCCAGCACAGGGGGCGGCTGCCGCCCTGCGGCCTCTTCCGCCCCACGCTCCCACTTATGGAGTGCGAGAGCCTGCTCCGGCTATGCGGTGTCGGGGATTACCCGGTCCCCCACAGCGGCGGCAAGCCGCCGCACCCCATTAGGCGTCTGCGCTTTCACCATCGGGAGTGGCGCGCTCCGAGGCCATGGGCGTTAGCGGAAGAGGCTCATCCGCTGCATGACCTCGTCACGGCGCACAAGCCAGTGATAGAACGCGCCGGCGACATGGAGCACGATCAGTCCCATCAGGACGTACGCGACATACCCGTGCCACAGGAACAGCACCTCGGAGAGTTCCTCGTTGCGGCCGATCAGCCCGGGCAGTTCGATGTGGAACAGCTGCACCGGAAAACCGCCGGAGGCGGTGGCCAGCCAGCCCAGTACCGGCATCGCCAGCAGCACGACGTAGAAGAGTGCATGCACGGTCTGACTGGCGATCCGCTGCGGTGCCGGCAGGGGTTGTGCATAGCCGGGCTTGCCGAAGCCGAGACGGACCAAGACCCGCAACACCATGAAGCCCAGGACCAGCACTCCGAGCGTCTTGTGCGTCGTGTAGACGAAGTCCGTACCGGCCGGTCCGAAGAGATCGCGTAACCCCTCAAAGCCGAAAAACCCGATGGTCCCGCCCGCAGCCAGCGCGAGGACGACGAGTACGACGATCAGCCAGTGCAGCAGGCGTTGAATCAAGGCATAGCGCGGTGGGGGACGGCTCCCGGCAGAGGCTGCGGCGGCGTTGCTCATATTCGCTCCCTGGGGTCGGCGGACCCGGATCTGGTGGTCTGTTGGCTTGGAGAAACCGGACGGCAGAACGGTTCCCCGTCATTTGAGCATCAAAAGGGCCTGGTGGGCCAGTCAGGATTGCCGGCATGCGGCAAAGGATCTGCTTGACCCTAACCCCGTCCCGGCTTAATCTTTGCCCCCACTTGGGCGGTTAGCTCAGCGGTAGAGCACTGCCTTCACACGGCAGGGGCCACTGGTTCGATCCCAGTACCGCCCACCAAAAAT
>NZ_REBW01000260.1 GCF_007692535.1 Thioalkalivibrio sp.
GCGCAGCGTAACCCGACATTTGCAGCCACCTCAGCGAATCAGCCGCCGATGGATCAGCGCGGTGGCCAGGACCAGCGCGACGGCGCCATAGACGACGATCACGGCCAGGTGCAGCGCCACCTGGGTCGGCCAGGTTCCGGTCATCAGAGGGCGCACGATCTCCACCACGTGTGCCAGGGGGAGCGACAAAGCCAGCCCCTGGACCCAGCCTGGCATTTCCTGCAGCGGGAAAAAAACACCGGAAAGCAATAACATCGGCGTTACTGCCAAGGTGAAGTAATAAAGAAAGAAATCGTAGCTGCGGGCCACCGAGGTGATCACCAGCGCCAGCGACCCGAAGGTGAACGCCGCCAGGAACACCACCGGCAGCGCGAGCAGGGCGCGGGCGTCTGTGACCAGCCCCAGCACACTGGCCACGATCAGGATCGCCGCGGCACTGACCAACCCCTTGGTAGCCGCCCAGATGGCTTCCGCAAAGACGATGTCATCCAGCGTCAATGGTGTCCCGAGCATCGCCAGCCAGGTGTTCTGTTCCGCCATGCGCGTATAGGCCGAGTACATGCCCTCGAAGCTCGCGGTGAACATGGCGCTGGAACAGATGATCCCGGAGGCGATGAAGACCATGTAGCTCATCCCGTCCAGTTCGCCGACCAGCCGCCCGAAGCCGTAGCCGAACGCGAGGAGATACAGCACCGGTTCGCCGAAGTTGCCGAGCAGCGAGGGCATCATCAGCTTCCGCCAGACGCGCAGATTGCGCCGCCAGACCGGGATGAAGCGCAGGCTGGGACGGGGAAACAGGGGGTGACGCGCGCGGCTCATCTCATTCCCGCAGGTCGTGGCCAGTCAATTTCAGGAACACGTCTTCGAGGTTGGCGGCACGGGTGGAATGCGGGAGTCCGGCCGATTCCAGTTCCGCACGCACCGCGGCGGGATCCGCCGTGTAGATCAGCCAGGTATCCGCGATTTCCAGCATCCGCGCCGGTAGCATGCTCGGGTCGGCGATGAAACGGCGCGCCGAGGCGGCACTCAGGCTGATGACCCAGGGTTCCACGTGAGCCGCGATCAGCGCCTTCGGCGTGTCACAGGCGATGATGCGGCCGGCATCGATGATCGCGATCCGGTCGCAGAGTTCTTCGGCCTCCTCCATGTAATGGGTGGTGAGCACCAGGGTCACGCCGCGCTCGCGCAGCCGGCGCAACTGCCGCCACAGATGGTGCCTGGCCTGTGGATCGAGGCCCGTGGTGGGTTCGTCCAGGATCACCACCTCCGGCTGGTTGATCAGGGCGCGCGCGAGGGTCAACCGCCGTTTCATACCGCCCGAAAGGGTGTTGATGCGCGCGCGCCGGCGGCTCTCCAGGTTCGCCAGCTCCAAAAGGTCATCGATACGCTGTGTCAGCACCGGGCCGGACAGCCCGAAATAGGACGCGTAGGTGAGCAGGTTCTCTTCGACCGTGAAGTCCGGGTCCAGCGTGTCGAACTGGGGCACCACGCCCAGCCGTGCCCGGATTTCGCGCTCGTATTCCGGGATCGACATTCCCAGCACCCGCACCGATCCGGCATCGATCGGCGTAAGGCCAAGAAGCATGCGCAGCGTCGTCGTCTTGCCGGCGCCATTGGGGCCGAGTAGCCCAAAAAACTCGCCGGCGGGGATGGCAAGATCGATACCGTCGACGACCGAAACGCCGTTGTAGATCTTGCGCAGGCCGGTCATCGCAATGGCGGGCACAGCCGCATCGCCTGCAAACGCAGCGATGCCGTGCCGGGAAGGTACGGCATCGGCATGCGTGTTCATTGTCTTGTCCGGAGGGGTCTGGGACATCGGCTGGATCGCTCACCATGGCAAGGCGGTGGTCGCGGGCTTGGGCAGGCAGTAGCATACGGGACCGTTAGCCCGGCATCATTATCCCCAGGGCGCGTGGAGCGGTGGAGGCGGCATGGATCCGGGCACAGGGCTTTCATGAAGAAGATCATCATTCTGGGCGCCGGACAGGTGGGCTCTTCCCTCGCCGAGGCCCTGAGTGCCGATGGACATGACATCACCGTGGTCGATCGCAACCGGCAGCGCCTGCAGGCCCTGAAGGCCGAACTGCGGGTGAATGTGCTGGTCGGCTTCGGCGCGCATCCGCCGGTGCTGGAGGCGGCAGGCGCCCGTGATGCGGCCATGCTCATCGCGGTGACCGACTCGGACGAGGTCAACATGATGGCCTGCCAGGTCGCGACGACCCTCTTCAACGTCGAAACCCGCATCGCGCGTGCACGCGCCCGGGACTACCACGAGCATCCGCGCCTGTTCGGGCGTGATGCCGTTCCAGTGGATATGCTGATCTCGCCCGAGGAGATCGTCACCAGTCAGATCCAGCGCCTGATCGAACATCCGGGGGCGCTGCAGGTGCTCGATTTCGCCGAGGGCAGGGTCTCGCTGGTGGGCGTACGCGCCTATCACGGTGGCCCCCTCGTCGGGCGGGAATTGAGGAACCTGCGCAGGGTCCGTCCGGGCGTGCAGACACGCGTCGCCGCCATCTTCCGCAAGGATCGGCCGGTGGTCCCGGACGGGGACACGGTGATCGAGGCCGACGACGAGGTCTTCTTCGTGTCCGCGAAAAAGAACATCCGCGCGGTGACCGCCGAACTGCGGCACCTGGAGCGTTCCTACCATCGGGTGATCATCGCCGGCGGCGGCAACATCGGTCGTCGTCTCGCCGAGATCCTCGCCGACCGCTATCGGGTCAAGGTCATCGAGCGCGACCCGGCCCGAGCCCGGCTTCTGGCCAGTCAGTTGCCCACGGAGGTTCTGGTGCTGGAGGGAGACGGTTCGGATGACCGCTTTCTTCAGGAGATCGACGTGGCCCATGCGGACGTCCTCTGTGCAGTGACGAACGACGATCAGTCGAATATCTTCGCCGGCATGCTGGCCAAGCGCCGTGGGGTGCGCAAGGTCATCTGCCTGATCAACCGGCCCAGCTACGTGGACCTGGTCCAGAGCGGCACCATCGATATCGCTGTTTCACCGCAACTGGCCACCGTGGGCGCACTGCTCGCCCGGGTGCGCGAAGGTGGCACGGCGACCGTGCACACCCTGCGCCGGGGAGCGGCCGAAGCCATCGAGACCATCGTGCACGGGGACTCCCGTACCTCGCAGGTGGTCGACCGGCGTATCGACGAGCTGAAGCTGCCCGAGGGCGCCAGCATCGGCGCCCTGGTGAGAGGGGAAGAGGTCATCATTCCGCACCACGACACGATCATTCACACGGGGGATCACGCAATCCTGTTCCTGACCGACCGCAGCCAGGTGGCGGCCGTACAGCGCCTGTTCCAGCCAAGCCCGTTGTTCTTCTGATGCCGATGCGACGACGCCTCGGCCGGCGGAACGGCAGTGCCACCAGGGAGGTGATCCAGCCATGTTCCAGATAGCCACCACCCTGCGTCTGCTCGGTATCCTGGTCACGCTGTTCAGCCTGACCATGCTGCCGCCCGCGCTGATCGGCTGGATCTACGACGAACCCAGCCGCGGGGTGTTCCTGCAGGCCTTCGGCATCCTGATGGGCACCGGGCTCCTGATCTGGGCGGCGTTCTTCCGGTCGCGCGGAGACCTGCAGGTGCGGGACGGTTTCGTGGTCGTGGTGATGTTCTGGCTGGTCCTCGGGATCTTTGGGGCCCTTCCGTTGTACCTGGACCCGGCACTGCATGTGTCGGTAACCGATGCGGTGTTCGAGTCCATGTCCGGGCTGACCACGACCGGCGCAACGGTGATCGTGGGGCTGGACGATCTTCCGCGCGCCGTTCTCTGGTACCGCCAGCAACTCCAGTGGCTGGGGGGCATGGGCATCATTGTCCTGGCCGTGGCTATCCTGCCGCTGCTGGGGATCGGCGGCATGCAGCTCTTCCGTGCCGAGATGCCCGGGCCCATGAAGGATACCAAGCTGGCCCCGCGCATCGCGGAGACGGCGCGCAACCTCTGGTTCGTGTACGTCGGCCTGACCGTGGCCTGCGCACTGGCCTATTGGGCCGCGGGGATGGAGGTCTTCGACGCCATCGCGCATTCCTTCACGACCCTCGCCATCGGCGGCTTTTCGACCTACGACGCCAGCATTGGCCACTTTGACAGCACGATGATCGAGTCGGTCGCGGTCGTGTTCATGCTACTAGGGGGAATGAATTTTGCGCTGCATTTCCTTGTTTTCCGAAAAGCCAGCTTCGCTCCCTACCGGCGTGATGAGGAGGTTCGGCTGTATCTTCTCCTGCTCGGCACCGGTTCCGCGATCGGGGTTGCCTACCTGCTGTACGCAGGGGTCACAGGCACCGTCTCGGAGGCGTTACGCTGGGGAATCTTCCATGCCGTATCCATTGGTACCACCACGGGATATTCCACCACGGACTTCCACCTCTGGCCGGGATTCCTGCCGCTGATGCTGGTGTTCCTGTCCTTCGTCGGCGGCTGCACCGCCTCGACCGGCGGGGGCATGAAGGTGATCCGGGTGCTGCTGCTGGGCAAACAGGGGTTGCGCGAGATCCAGCGGTTGATTCATCCCCATGCGCATATCGCGGTCAAGGTGAACGAAAAGGTGATGCCGAACCGAGTGGTCGAGGCGGTCTGGGGCTTCATGGCGGCGTATATTCTGGTGTTCGCGGTAATGGTGCTGCTGCTGATGGCCTCCGGCCTCGACCAGGTGACGTCGTTCTCGGCGGTGGCGGGGACGCTGAACAATCTGGGCCCGGGGCTCGGCGATGTCGGGCAGAATTATTCCAGTATCAACGACTTCAGCAAGTGGGTTCTGGTCTTCGCGATGCTCCTGGGCCGGTTGGAAATCTTCACCGTGCTGGTACTCCTTTCCCCGGCCTTCTGGCGCCGCTGAACATCCTGTCGTGCCGGCCGGCCGGCAACGGTTCCCGTTGCCGCCAGCATCGTGTCGGGCCGCATCGAAGCCCTGCTGGATCGAGCGATCTCAAGTGGCCGGTGGTGGTTGCGTATGGAGTTGGGATAATGGACCCCGGCTTCAGGATCGGTATGCTAGGCGGCCAAGCGGGCCCTGCCCGATCTGAGCGAGACGAATCAGCGCATGTTTACCTATATCGACCCTTCGGTCCGTTCCCGCCTGCTGGAGCAGGGCAAACTCACGCGGATCAACGCCGCGGGCGAGGTCATCGATGCGACCTCGGCGGATATTCCGGCCGAGCCGGCGCTCGAGGTGCTCGGGCCGATTCCGTTGCCGATCGCGCTGACCGATGAGCCGCTCACGGCACAGTGGTACGCCTTCGTCCGACGCACGGAACTGGCCAGGGTCGATGGCTTGGCGGCCGAGCTCCGGCAACAGGGTGGTCAGCATCTGTTCGCTTCCCTGACCTCATCCATGGCGGTCAACAGCCTGCTGGTGATCGGTGATCCCGATCGTTCCAACGAGCCGTTGGTCCGGGTCCATTCGAATTGTCTCACCGGGGATGTCTTCGGCTCGCGCCGCTGTGATTGCGGGCCGCAGCTGGCATCTGCGGTTCGTCAGATCCAGCAGGATCCTGCCGGGGGGTACCTGGTGTACATGGCCGGGCACGAGGGTCGCGGGATCGGCCTCTGGGCCAAGGCCGCCACGTACCTGTTGCAGGATGCCGGCGAAAACACCTACCAGGCGAACCGGAGCCTCGGGCTGCCGGACGATTCCCGTGATTTTGGCGATGCAGCGTCGATTCTCAAGTGGCGGTTGGGAGACAGCCCGTTCCGATTGTTGACCAACAACCCGAAGAAGCTCGAGGATCTTGCCGCTCATGGTCTGGTGAACGTGCGGCGGGTCAAGCACCTCGCCGGGGTCGACGAGTGGAACCGGCGTTACCTCAGAGCGAAGCAGGGCTGGGGCCACGCCATTTCCGAGGAAGATCTGGGCTGAGTTTGGTCCCCCCTGCGTCGGGTTACGCTACGCTAACCCGACCTACCATTCCTCCACCCGAGCCCCGTAGGTCGGGTTAGCGCAGCGTAAC
>NZ_REBW01000138.1 GCF_007692535.1 Thioalkalivibrio sp.
GCCACCGCCACCCGCGCCTACGGCGTGGATAACGACGCGGTGCTTGAGCCGATCCAGCCCGTGCGCAGCGGCTTCATCGCCGTGATGGGGTATCAGAATCAGGGCTACGCACTGGTTCCGGTGTACTGACGAGAACCCGCACCACCAGGGGATCCGGACAGCCCGCACTCGGTGCACGCGGTGCGATGAATACCGCGAGCCCTCCCAGCCCGCTCCCGGCCTCGGAGCGGGCTGGCAACATACCCCACCTGGTGGTCGCGCTACGCGTCTCGGCAGCGGAACATCGGGACCGACAGGCGATCCCACTGACATGGACATACCTCTACTGATCCTCGGTGCCCTGCTCGTTGCCACGCTGATCGCCTTCTTCACTGGAGTCCTGCCGTACCCGATCGGCTGGATCATCCTGACCGTCGCCTTCGTCGGGCGTCTGATCGTGCTCAAGTCCCGCTGACCGCGAGCGCAGTGCCACGGTTCGTGATTGGCAAAGCCCCGAGGCTATCCGTTCCCTACCATCCCCGAACCAGCCCAACAGGAACGGCAACCAAAGGATCTGTTTCCGCATCGAGACCTGGTAAAGCGGAATCCACTGAACGTACATCCCGCCGGGATTCAGCCGCTTGCCCGCCAGCCGAAGGCCCGCAGCGGTCGACGTATGCAACCCGCGCGGCGCCCCCAGCATGGGCCGCCGCCGACGATGCCCTCCTGATGACCCGCGCCCTGCCCGGCGGTTTCCAGATCAAGGCGGGCAAATTCCTGTCCGACATCGGCTACATCAACAGCCGTCACCCGCATGACTGGGACTTCGTCGATCGTCCGCTGGTCAACGAATACATCTTCGGCGACCACGGCCTGCAGGAGACCGGGGTCCAGGCCACCTGGCTCGCGCCCATCGAAAGCTACACCCAATTGGGTGTTGAGCTGCTGCAGGGCGAGTACTTCTACCGCGAGATCGACGTCGACCGCCGCGACGTCGAGTTCACTGATGTCAACGCCGCCGGGGAGCCCACAGGCCGTAACATCGGTGATGTCCGGAATGTTCAGTCCTTCAAGAACAAACAGGACGGCCTTTATGTTCAGGGCGTCTACGGCTTTGCCCCGCGCTGGGAGGCCGGCCTGCGGACCGAGGCCCTGGGCCTGACAAACGACGTCGGCCGCGGCAACGGAACATCCTTCGGTACCTCGTATCGCCACAGCGCCCAGGTCACCTTCCGCCCGACGGAACCGGTCTTCCTGCGCGCGCAGCTGTCGCAGAACGACTTCATCGACGACGATGATCGCCGCGACCGCGGCCTCGAGTTCATGCTGCAACTCAACGTCGCCCTCGGCGCGCACGGCGCTCGCCTTCGCGGCCCTGGTGCTGGTACCCGCCCAAGCCGCAGCAGGCCTCAACATCGTTGCCACCACCTCCAGTCTTGGTGCACTGGCGCGCGAGATCGGCAGCAACGAGGCAGACGTCCGCGTCCTGGCTCCGCCGGACCGGGATGCCCATTACCTCGATGCCCGACCCAGCTTCATGGCGGCCTTGCCCCGGGCCGACATGCTGCTCGAACTCGGGGCCGGACTGGAGGAAGGCTGGCTACCGGCCGCCCAGCGTGGCGCCAACAACCGCGCAATCAACTCGGGGCAACCCGGCCACTTCCGTGGGGCTGATGAGATCGATCTACGCCGGTCGATCACCATGGATGGGCCGAACATGGGTCATGTGCATGCGGAGGGCAACCCGCATTTCAACGTTGATCCGCTGCGCATGGCCGAACTGGCACTGGCCCTGGGGCGACGCATGGGCGCACTGGCCCCCGAGCATACCGAGGCCTTCACCGAAGCGCCGCCGAGCGCCTGCGCGAGCACGCCAGCACGCTGGCCGCACAGGTCGAACCAGGTCAGCGCATCGTGGTGTATCACGAGGACCTCGACTACCTGGAGGAATGGCTGCCGGTGGAGATCGTCGGCTATCTCGAGCCGGCTCCGGGCATCCCGCCGACCGCGCGGCATCTGCGCCGCATGGTCAGCGACCTCGCGGGCACCGAAGGCACCGTGCCGTATGCCGCGTTCCAGCCTGCGCGGGGCGCCGCCGCGGCTTGGGCCGAGGGCCAACTCTACTTCGCCGGACCTCACGAACTCTGGGCCGTGGTCGCGCTCGGCCTGACCAGCCTCGTGTTGCTGCCCGGGTTGCACCGCGTGTGGCGGCACGCAAAGCTCCCACCCGACGTGCCGGCCACACCGGCCCCGGCCGCCTGGCTGCGCCTGACCGAGATCGCCTGGCTGGTGGCCACGATCGTGCTCGGCAGCCTCGTGCTGGGCCTGCCAGCCGCGCTGGCCACCCTGCTGCTACCGGCCTGGGGCGCGGCCCACCTGGCGCGCAACCTGCGCGGTCACGTCCTTTGGGCCCAGGCGCTCGCCTTGGCCGGGTTCCTGATCGCCTGGGGCCTGAGCCTGCCGCTGGACCAGCCCTTCGCCCCGGTACTGGTCCTGGTGAGCGCCGCCCTCGCCCTCGCCGCCCGCATGGCGGCGATATGGCGCTGGCGGGGAGGCTATGGCGACGGGCGATGACCGAATTCAGCGAGATTTCGGGCGTGAAGGGTCGCTTGTTCCCATCTCCATCGGTGGATGAACAGTTGCCCCTTCCTGAAAAGGGCGTTTATCCTTCCTATGTTCTCTCGGATAACGCATTTCGTCCTACCCCGGCGCCTGTGAGGCGAAGGGTGTTTGCGGCGTTTTTTAACGAACAGAACGAGAGCAGCTTCGGTAGAGTCAACGTGCAGCAACAACGCCCACTGGACATCGACCATCTTCGTCGCCTGGCCACCAAGTTATTTACCTACGGCCAGTATTTTCATGCCGACATGTTGTTGGCAGAACTGGCTGATCTGAACGAAGAAGATCGCGCACAGATCGCACTTCGCCGCGCGCAGATCGGGTTACTGAGCGACCGACCAGGTGATGCCAGCGCACAGCTGGCGATCGCGCGTGACGAGTACGGCCGCCACGTTTACTTCGTTGGGCTGGAGGCCGACGTGGCAGTCCGCAAGGGCGACCTGTCCTCGGCCGTTGCATCGCTGCGCCAGCTGGGGCGACACGCCCGGGCAGATCACCTCGAGCGATTCGATGGTGAATGGCAACAGGTCGCGAAACTGTCGAGCGAGCCGGTTACCTGGGACGACACGCACCCCCTCCCCCTCGTCGAGGTCACCGTCAACGACCAGGCAGGGCGCTTCGTTCTCGATACCGGCACCGGGGATTGCCTGCTGGACAGCGAGTTTGCGCGCCGCGCTGGTGTTGAACCCGGCCCGTACGACCAAGCCAGCTTCGCCGGCGGCCATGTCGGTCACTGGCGACTCGCCAAGATCGAAAACCTGCATATCGGTCGATCTGAGTTCAGAAAAGTCCCCGGCATGATTGCGTCTCTTGGCGACGCTTTCCACCACATCGCCGATGCCCGCGTCGACGGCATCATCGGCGCAGGGCTGCTGCGTGCCGCGGGTGGCATCGACATTGAATACCACGACGCCCGATTCACGCTTGGATCACCCAACGTCGAAGACGGGGAAGCGCTGTGGATTGCAGGCCCGCACTACCCGCTCACCTCCTGCCGCGTCAACGGCGGACCACCATCGAGCTGGTTTATCGACAGCGGCATGAGCGGAATCGAGCTGGCATGCTCGGAGTCGGCTGCCCGCCGTCACGGCGCACTACCGCTGCAACAGGATATCGCGGCTCATGGTGGTGGTGGATCATTGGCCGCAAAGGCTGTTCGCATCAGGCACTTCCAGCACGCGGAACTCGAGTACCCCGAACTCCCCGCCGCGGCACTCAAGGAGTTCAACCTCGGACGCGAACTGGGGATCCGCATCGGCGGCATCATCGGCCACAACTGGCTCGCAAGGCACCGGGTAAAACTCGACTACCGCACGATGCAGACCCACATCAGCATTGATTGAACTGGCAGGGGCCCGGCACGGACTCTCCGAATAGCGGATGAGGCATGCTCGCGAACGGTATTGGGCGAATCCAACCTGGCCCCCAAGGGCCAGGATGGCTAGTCGAAGACTGCCATGCGGGCGTTGCGGCCCGGGCGGATCAACGCCAGAACCTCGAACGGCTACGCAGATACATCAGTCGACCGGCAATCGCCGAGCAGCGTCTGGCGCGTACGTCGAAAACTGTGCCAACCGTCCACTTTCTATGCGGGTTCTGCCATGCTTGGGTTTAAGCCGGGTGCCCGCTTCGGGTCGGTTCGGGCCTCCGATCGCCGGCATTGGCGGTGGTCGGGCCGAAGGAGACCAGGACGCGGCATCTGGGTTGGCGGTATCTGCCCGCTTGCCGTTGTGGGTCGCCGCTGCGGAAAACGCAGGTGGTCCAACCCATCGATGCGGCCTAGCCGGGTTGGAACATCCCAAACCGGCCTGGGGCCAGTCCGTGGATGCCAGGGTCTGGTCACCCCGGCGGACCTCCAGGGTTACCCGGTCAACGTTGACCCGGTCGACCAGGCGATCGGCACCTCCAGGTCGCATAGGCCCAGCGTCCCCGGCCAATGCACGCAGCAGCGCGAGTTCGCCGAAGGTTCGATGCGCGGTGGCCGGCGGTACTCGGGCAAAAATGAGGTTGGCGGCCGCGGCAAGGCCGATCACCCCCAGAAACACCACCAGCAGAGCCTCGCGAAGGATGGCCGAGGGCAACAGGCTCGCGAGCGCCGCGAAGACGAGGGTCAGGGCAATCGGAAAAAGCCAGGAAAAACCATGGACAGCCCGCAATCTGGCGGCCCCCCTAATCATCGGCGTCTTGGTGCCCAGCGCACGTCAAAGATCGGCTGCTTCGAAGCGCCAGCTTTTCAGGCTGTTGCCGCCGCCTTCCGCGCGCGGCCGGCCGGCGCAGCCGATCAGTTCTTCGTCGCCGCGCCAGGCAAAAGCGTACACCTGTCCGTCCAGCAGATCCGGCTGTCCAGGCTTCTCCAGGATGAAGCTGCGGGTGGGCTGTCCGAAGCGCCAGCTTGTTTCCTCGAAAAGTGTATAAGCCAGCCGGATTCTGGAATCCGACCAAGCGTAACTTCCGATCGCAACCTGATCCGACAGCGAGCTGCGGGCCTCGTGGCGGACCAGCAGACCACCATCGCCAAGTCGCAGTTCGGCCGCGCGCGAGCCGTCACGAACAACTTCCAGGCCGCCACGGACTTCGGCGGGAATGACGACCTCGCGGTGCGACTGCCATTCGACCTCGGGCGGGCGACGGCAGGACTCGGGCGGCTCGGCAACCGGAACCAGTTCCGAGTTGGGCCCGATGTCGGCCCGATACCAGGGGCGTTCCGCATCACCTCGCTGACTGCTGGTGCGCACGAATACGCCTTGTCCGGCGTCGTCCCAGCACAGGCTGGACGGAGAGAAGGACGGGCCCTCAACGCGGTCGGCCGGCCCTGCGGGTAGAACCAGCCGCCGGCCCTCGACCTCCAGCAATGCCGGCGATGTGATTGGAGAGCGCCTGCTGGTGTCGGCATCGGCATGGAAATACCGGATCCAGAACAGCATCCAGTCACGGTCGGCAGAAAAGCTGACCACGGGAAGGGGACTGCAATACACCGAGCCGAGGTCGACCAGCCACTCTCCGGCTCTGTCCGGCGCATCGACCGACGCCGTGCAGGCCGTGGCAAGCAGGGCCGCCGCACCAAGCAGAAGACCGCGACAACCCCCGACATGGCGGGCGGTCGACGGGCTTTGCGGTGGATTCAGGATCGACATGGCTCGTCAGGGCTGCAAGGTTGCCGTTCAGTGTTTCGGGCCGGTGGCGGCAATAGTTCGTCGAGTGTAGGACGAGTCAACGTTTTGTGCTGTCTGGTCGAGGGGACAATGCAGGGGAGGCGAAGGCCCATGCGCCTGCCAACACCCCGAAGTCCTGTCCCACTTTTAACGTGAAAGTCACGGCCACGCCCGCCCCTGCGTCCCCGTTTATGGAGTGCGGGAGCT
>NZ_REBW01000261.1 GCF_007692535.1 Thioalkalivibrio sp.
GTAGGTCGGGTTAGCGCAGCGTAACCCGACGACGTCCCGGGGACGACGCTATTTTGCGCCCATGGGTGGGGTGCGAGACCCGTCGGGTTACGCCCTTTGGGTCAACCCGACCTACAGTTTGCGGCTTTTCATCATCAGGGGTGCCGCACCCCACGACGGCATGAACGTTAACGTGAAGGTCGCGCAACACGTCGCGCCATGAACGTTGGTCTGGCAGCGGAGCATGATGACGAAATCCTGGCGGCAGTCAGTGCAAGAGCGGACCGTTGGCGTTATGCGCTGGCTTGGGATGCAGCAGACCGGTGTCGGTCTGCCGCTGCGAATCCTGGCGTACGCAGGGATCTGGTGGATCATCACCGGCGGCGACGGGGGCTGGCTGTGGGGTCTACCCGCTGTGCTGGTCGCCGCTCTGTTCAACCCGTTTCCGACCACCGAACGCTGGCGCTGGCGATTGCGCGGGGTGCTTGCGTTCGTGCCGGTATTTGCGTGGCTGTCGCTCCGCAGTGCACTGGACGTCGCCTGGCGTGCAGTGCACCCGAGCCGGCCGCTGAACCCGGCGCTGGTCGATTACGTGTGGAACGTCGAGGGTGGCCATGCACGCGTGTTTCTGGCCAATCTGATCAACTTGATGCCCGGTACTCTGTGTGTCCGGTTCCACGAGCACGGGATGACTGTGCACATCCTCGGCGATCCGACGCGCACGATGGCGGGTCTGGCGCGGCTCGAGGCCGTGGTCGGTAGGCTGTTCCAGCCACTGGGAGAAAAAGATGACTGAACTCTATCCCGTTGTCGTTCTGCTGCTGCTGTTGAATATTGTGGTCGGGATGGTGCGCATCCTGCGCGGCCCCACGGCCGCCGACCGCATGCTCGCGGCCGAGATGTTTGCGACCTCGGCGGTGGTGATCGTGCTGCTGATGGCGGTCGTCAGCGGCAACCTCGCGCTGATCGACGTCGCGCTCGTCTTCGCGCTGCTGGCGGCACTGGCCTCGGTCACTTTCGTCAGCCGGGCCTGGTCCGCCATGGCGGGCAGCCGGCCGGGAGTGGAGTGCGAGGACGACGAGCGGGGAGGGACGCGATGAACACTGTACAGTGGATCGGTGGCCTGCTGGTGTTCCTCGGAATCCCGTTCTTCCTGCTCGGTACGCTGGGGCTGCTGCGCTTCCCGGATGTCTACACACGCCTGCACGCGCTCGCGAAGGCGGACAACGTCGGTCTCGGCCTGGTCTGCATCGGTCTCGGGGTCCAGTCGGGGAGCGTGGCACTGCTGCTGAAGCTGATCCTGATCTGGGTGCTGATGCTGATTTCGTCCGCCACCGTGGCGGGCCTGATCGCGCGCACCGCGCTGGCGCGCGGGCTCCGGCCCTGGGGCACCTGATGGGTGTGGCCGGCGTGATCTTCGACGGCCTGCTGGCGCTCGCGCTGGTGTGGCTGGCCTGGCAGGCGACACGGGCTGCGGACCTGTTTCACGCGGTGGTGAGCTTCATCGTGTTCGGGTTGCTGATGGCGCTGGCCTGGGTCCGCCTCGAAGCGCCGGACATCGCGCTCGCCGAGGCGGCGATCGGGGCGGGGGCGACCGGTGCGCTGCTGCTCTCGGCGCTGGACCGGCTCGCGACTCGTGACGGATACCACCGGGTGCTCTACGAACCCACCACCGCCTGGGGCTTCTGGATCCCGGCCGGCGGGGCGCTGCTCGGCGGGCTGACCCTGGCAGCCTGGAAACTCCCGGCACCCGGACTGGGGGAAGAGGTGTTGGCGTCGCTGAAGCTTTCGGGGGTCGACCACCCAGTCACCGCGGTGCTGCTGAACTTCCGGGCGCTGGACACGCTGCTGGAGATCGGCGTGCTGCTGCTCGCGGCGGTGACGATCTGGTCGCTGGGGCGTGCGCCGTCCCCCCTGGTCCCGGCAATGCCGTCGCCGGCGCTGCCCGCGCTCGGGCGACTGCTGTTCCCGGTCTTCGTGCTCGTCGCAGCCTACCTGCTGTGGCGCGGGAGCCACGCGCCGGGGGGTGCGTTTCCCGCGGGCGCGGTGCTCGGGGCCGGTGCAATCCTGATGCTGCTCGCGGGCGCGCGTCCATGGATCCGCAGCAGCGAGCATGGGCCCTGGCGCTGGATCCTGTCGCTGGGTCTGGCGATGCTGCTCGCGGCCGCGGTCACCGGGTCGCTGTCGGGCCTTGCGTTCTTCGAATACCCGCGGGGCGCTGCCGGGCCGATGATCCTGCTGCTGGAAGTGGCGGCGGGGCTCTCGATCGCGCTGTTGCTGTTCGCGCTCTACCTGCGTGGGGAACCCTGCGAGCACGGCTACCGCGAGGTCGGCTCGTGACGGTGTACCTCAGCCTTTCCGGCGTGCTGTTCCTGATCGGGCTGCACGGCTTCTTTACCGCGCGTAGCCTGCTGCGGCGGTTGCTCGCACTGAACGTGCTGACCACGGCCGTGTTCCTGCTGTTCGTGGTGCTGGCGCGTCTGGCCGAACCGCTGGATCCGGTGCCCCACGCGATCGTGCTGACTGGAATCGTGGTCACGGTGAGCACCACCGCGGTAGCGCTCGCGCTGGTGGTCCGGATCGCCGGCCGGGTCCGCGACGAAGACGACGATGCCGCGGCCGGTCCGCGCGGGGACGCGGGGTGATTCCGGAGACCACCGGCCCGGTCGTTCTTTTCAGCCTGCCGCTCGCAGCGGCGATCGTGGTTTTCATCCGGCCGCGCTGGTCGGTTCCGGTCACGCTGGGGTCGGGAGGGATCCTGCTGGCGACAGCGCTGTGGGTGGTCGTCGCGGTACTGCGGCAGGGTCCCTGGCGGCAGGACATCGGGGGCTGGACGGCGCCCCTCGGGATCGGCTGGACCGTGGACGGGTTATCTGCCGCGCTGTTGCTGCTCAACGCGTCGGTCGGGCTGGCGGGCGCCGTGTTCCATGCCGCGCGCCCGGCGGCGCGCACGCCGGTGCGCGATCCCCGGTTCTTCTGGCCACTCTGGCTGTTTCTCTGGGGCGGGCTGAACGCCCTGTTTCTCGCGGCCGACCTGTTCAACATCTACGTGGCGCTGGAGTTCGTCTCCATCGCGTCGGTGGGGCTGATCGGCCTGGCCGGCGGGTCCGCACAGGCGGCGGCATGGCGCTACCTGCTCGCGACGCTGCTGGGCTCGACCATCTACCTGCTCGGGGTCGCGCTCCTGTACGGACGCTACGCGGCGCTCGACGTCGCGCTGCTGGCCGAGAGCGTCGAACCCGAACTGGTCACCGTGGTGGCGGCCGCGCTGATGACGCTCGGGCTGCTGCTGAAAGCAGCCGTTTTCCCCCTGCATTTCTGGCTGCCGGCGGCCCATGGACGCGCGCCACCGGCGGTCAGCGCCGTGCTCTCGGCGGTGGTGATAGCGGCCGCCTATTACCTGCTCGTGCGTCTTTGGTTCGGTCCGTTCGCGCCGTTGCTGGGCCCGGGCGTGGCGACGCTGCTCGGTCTGTTGGGAGCCGCGGCGGTGCTCTGGGGCGGATTGCAGGCGCTGCTGCAGCGACACCTGAAGATGCTGATCGCCTACTCGACGGTGTCCCAGCTCGGCTACGGGCTGCTGGTCTTTCCGCTGGCGGCCGCCGGGGCCGTGCAGCTGGCCTGGACCGGCGCGGTGATGCTGGTCGTGGCCCACGGTCTGGCGAAGGCGGCGCTGTTTCTTGCAGCCGGTGCGATCGTGCTCCGCCACGGAATCGGGCGGCTCGAGGCCCTGGGTGGCGACCAGCAGGGTGCGGTGGTCGCCTGGGTCGCGTTCGCGATCGCCAGCGCGAGTCTGGTCGGGCTTCCGCCCACCGGCGGTTTCGTCGGGAAGTGGTGGCTCGCCCAGGCCGCGCTGGCGACGGGCGGGTATTTCTGGCTGGCGGTGCTGATGCTCGGAACGGCATTCACTGCCGGCTACCTGTGGCGTGCGCTGCAGGCGGCGATGCGACCTGGCTGGGAGACGGAGGGCGGGTTCCAGGCGCTGTCGCCTGCGCTCGGTCTGAGCGCGCTGGGGCTCGCGCTGGGCTCAGCCGCGCTGGGCCTTGCCGCGCCGATCGCCGCGCGGCTGCTGGACGCAGGTTCGGGGGTGGTTGGATGATCAGCGGGCCCGAAGCGTGGCTGCAGACGGCGCTGCTCGGCGGTGCGCTGCTTCTACCCTGGTTGTTTCTTGCCGTGCTGCCGTTCGTGCAGGCGTCTACGCGCAGTCTGTTGCTGCCGTTCGCGCCCGTTCCGGCGCTGCTTGCGGTGCTGCTGCCCGAGGGAACCGCCCTGGCGCTGCCGCTGCTTCCCGCCGGCCTGTCGTTCGGCGTCGATGCGACCGCGCGCGTGTTTCTGCTCCCGGCCGCGCTGGTCTGGGCGCTGTCCGGGTGGATGGCCGCACAGTGGCGCCCGGACCAGGCGGGCTCCCCGACCTTCGGAGCGCTTTGGCTCCTCGCGCTGGCCGGAAACCTCGCGCTGATCCTCGCGCAGGATCTGTTGGCCCTGTATGCCGGGATCGCGCTGATGACCTTCGCGGCGCTCGGGCTGGTCGTGTTCGAACGCACGCCGCAGGCGCTCGGAGCGGGGCGCCTGTATCTGGCGATGATGCTGGTGGCCGAACTGGCACTGTTCGTCGCGGTCGCGGCGCTGGTGGCGGCGGCCGAGGGCGACACCCGATTCGACGCCGTCACTGCCACTCTTTCCGGACCGCTGCTGGCACTGCTGGCGCTGTCTTTCGGGTTGAAACTGGGGGCGCTGGGCCTGCACAGCTGGTTGCCCCGTGCGCACCCGGTGGCGCCGGTCGCCGCCAGCGCGGTGCTGAGCGGCGTGATGATCAAGGCAGGGATCCTCGGGTGGTTGCGGCTGGTGGAGCCTGCCGGCGCTGCATTCGCCCCCGTCGTTGCGCCGCTGCTGGTGGGCCTCGGGCTGGCCGGGGCGCTCTACGCCGTGCTGCGCGGCCTGCCGACACGCGATCCCAAGGTGCTGCTTGGCTGGTCCAGCGTCAGCCAGATGGGCCTGGTCACGATACTGGCGGGACTCGCACTGCAGTCTGGCGAGGTGGGTGGCGCCGCGATCGCTGCGATCGCCGTGTTCGTGATGCATCACGGGCTCGCCAAGGCGGCGCTGTTCCTGGGTGTCGGCGTGTTGGGCGCTTCCCGGGGGCGCCGGCGCCGCTGGGTCTGGGCCGGCTTGTGGCTGCCCGCGCTGGCGCTGGCGGCGGCACCGGGGACCAGCGGCGTGCTCGCGAAGACGGCGCTCGATCTCGCGGCCGGGGCGGCGGGGGCGGGGAGCGGGGTGGATGCGCTGCTGTACCTGACCGGCGTCGCCAGCGCACTGCTGATGCTGCGCTTCCTGTGGCTGACCCGGCGCGTGCCGGTGCCGGACGCCGGGGAAGCCCCCGCCGTCGGACGCTACCCGGAGTTGCCCTGGATCCTGATGCTCGGCGGCGTGCTGGTGCTGCCCTGGATCACCTTCCGCGATACCCCGATGCTTGCCGTGGCCGCGAGCGGATCCGAACATCTGGCGGCCATCGTGCCACTGATCGTGGCCCTGGTGATCGCAGCGGCCGCATGGCGCTGGCCCATGGCGGTACGGCTCACGAAGGGAATGCGGCGCTACCTGCCTGCGATGAAGCTTCGCGGCACCACGCTTTTGCACTGGTCACCCGGACCCCTGCAGTTTGCCAACTGGGAGCGCCACCTTCACGCCTGGCGCCTGATCGGACGGGCCGTCGTGCTGGTGACGCTCGCCCTCGGCGCCGCGATCGGTTACGGACAGGCGTTCTGATCCGCTGGCCGGCAGGCCGGAACAAAGCCATGCCCTCTGGCGGGCGGCACCGCCGGGGATGAAGACCGGCCACGGAAGAAAACGGAAACACACGAAACAGCGTTTGGAGTGCACTTCATTTTCCGTGATATCCGTGTTCTTCCGTGGCTGTATTTTCACGCTAACTTTCATGCCGTCGCGGGGCGCGGCACCCCCGATGATGAAAAGC
>NZ_REBW01000081.1 GCF_007692535.1 Thioalkalivibrio sp.
GTTCGGGCAAGTGGGTTCCGACGGTCTGCCAGGGCTGCACCACCTGGTGCATGAAGGAGGCCTACGTACAGGACGGCCGCGTTTTCCATGTTCGTGGCAACCAGCACTCCAAGATTACCGGCAAGTCCGGCTGCGTGCGCCAGAGCATGGCGCTGACCGAACTTTATGACCCGGACCGGGTGCGTTACCCGATGAAGCGGACCAATCCGAACAAAGGCCGCGGCGAGGACCCGGGCTTTGAGCGCATCACCTGGGAAGAGGCGATGGACACCTTCGCCGAGAAGCTGATGGAGCTGCGGCGCAAGGGCGAACCCTACAAGTACATGACCACCCGTGGCCGCTACGGCTTCATGAGCGGTGTGATGCTCGCCAATATCAGCCGCATCATCGGCTCGCCGAACGCCATCACCCACTCGGCCATCTGTGCCGAGGCCGACAAGTTCGGCCCCTACTTCCTCGAAGGCAACTTCGGTTACCGCCAGTACGACATCAAGAACAGCCGCTACCAACTCTGCTTCGGTGCCGATCCGATCGCCGCCAACCGCCAGGTGTCCTTCGCGACGCGCGAGTGGGGCAACATGCTCGAGCACGCCAAGGTTGCGATCGTCGATCCACGCTTCTCCTCCAGTGCGCAGAAGGCCGATGAGTGGCTGCCGCTCAAGCCGGGAACCGACTCGGCGCTGGCGCTGGCGCTGGCACACGTCATTCTGACCGAAGGCCTCTGGCACAAACCCTTTGTGGGTGATTTCGCCGATGGCGAAAACCGCTTCGTTTCGGGACAGTCTGTGTCCGAAGAAGACTTCGAAGAACGCTACACCCACGGCCTCGTGCAGTGGTGGAACCTGGAACTCAAGGACCGTGACCCGGAGTGGGCCGCCGAGATCACGGACCTGCCGGTCGAGCAGATCGTTCGCGTTGGCCGCGACTTGGGCGAAGCCGCCCCGAAGGTCGGGATCTGGCTGTCGCGAGGGATGCACATGAACACCCGCGGCGCCTACAGTTCGATGTGTGGTCATGCGCTGGCCGGCCTGCTCGGTGCGGCCGAGAACGACGGTGGCAGCATGCGCTTCAGCTCGCGACCCACAGCATCGCTGCCCGATGGCGCCGCGTATCGAGACGAACTGGCGCAGGCCGGGATTGCCATGGAAATGATCGATCGGCGCGGCCGGCTGGAGTTTCCGGCCCTGGCGCGTGGGGTTTCGGGTGCGGGGGTGATCAGTTCACAGCCGGCCAACTCGATCCTGGAAGAAGATCCCTATGGCATCGAGGTCCTTTACGCGAGCTGGAACAACTTCGTCTACGCCCAGCCGCATGCGCAGGAATGGGAAGAGGCGATGAAGAAGGTGCCCTTCCAGGTCCACTCCACGCTCAACCTGGCCGAGCAGTCGATGTTTGCCGACATCATCCTTCCGGCTTCGCACAGCATGTTCGAGCGCTGGAGCGTGGTCGCCAACTCCGGTAACGGCTACGGCGTCGTCGGGATCCAGCAACCCATGGTCAAGGTCGGCGATGTCCGTCAGGACGAGTCGGAGATTCCCTGGCTGCTGGCCGAAGCGCTGGATCGCAAGGGCTTCAGCGCGCCGCTGGAGTACCTGAAGAACGAGTTCGTCGATCCCGAGACCGGTGAGCACCCGACGAACGGCGACGAGTTGGGACTGATCATGGTCAAGATGATGACCAAACCGTTCTGGGATCCCGAGTCCACCGTCGGTGGCACCAAGTTCAACAGCTGGGACGAGTTCCTCGAGGTCGGCATGTGGACCAGCGACCATTATCCGTTTCAGTCGCGCTGGGGCAACATGGGCACCAAGACCGGCAACTTCGAGTTCTACTCCGAGACGCTCAAGGAAGCGCTGCAGTCGCATGCCGACCGGCACGACACCGACATCGACAACGTGCTGGCCACCTGCAACTACGAGGCCCGCGGCGAACTGGCTTTCATTCCCCACTTCGAAAACCCGTTCCGGCACGGCAGCGAGGACGAGTTCCCGATGCTCTTCGTCGATTACAAGCACAAGCTCAACCGCGAAGGCCGCGGCTGCAACCACTACTGGTACACCAGTGAGCGCGACGTCGAGCCCGGAGACCTGAAGTTCGGCGATGCCGCCAAGATCAATCCGGTCGACGCCGAGCGCCTCGGGATCGAGACCGGCGACACGGTTCGCCTGACCTCAGTCTCCGGCAGCATCACCTGCACCGCGAGCGTCTGGGAAGGCGTGCGGCCCGGCTGCGTGGTGAAGGCCTTCGGCATGGGCCATTGGGCCTACGGCCGGCATGTTTCGAAAGACTTCGGACGCACGGCCATTGGCGGCAACAACAACGAGCTGATCCCGCGCGATTACGACCGCCTGTCCGGATCCTCGGTATTTTCCGGCCAGATTGGCGTTCGCATCGAGAAGGCTTGAAGCCGACAACTGCTAGGAGAGATTCGTCATGGGATATGGAATGGTGATTGACCAGCAGCTGTGCGTCGGCTGCGCCGCTTGCACCATCGCGTGCAAGATCGAAAACAACACGCCGGTCGGCTTCAACTGGTGCGACAAGATCACGCGCACCAGCGGTAAATTTCCGGCCGTTCGCTACGAGTACATCTCGACGATGTGCAACCACTGCGACAACGCACCCTGTGTGGCTGCCTGCCCGACGCAGGCCATGTACAAGGACAGGCAGACCGGCCTGACGCTGCACGACACGAACAAGTGCATCGGCTGCAAGGCCTGCATCGTCAGCTGCCCGTACGGCGTGATCAGCTTCAACTGGGAAAGGCCGCATCAACACTGGGCCCAGCGCGACCGTTTGGCCGAAGGGTGCTTCTCGCCCCGGGAGATGCTCGAGGAATCCGGAGGCGAAGGCTCTCCGCACGGCAACCCGGAGCGCGGCACGACTTATCCGGTCGTTCGGCCCGCCGGGTCTGTTGAAAAATGCACGTTCTGCGACCACCGCCTGGTCAAGGGTCTGGCGCCGGCCTGCGTCGACGCCTGCCCTTCGGGTGCACGGCAGTTCGGCGATATCGACGATCCGAACAGCGAAGTCAGCAAGCTGGTGGCCAGGCACGGAGGCAAGGGGCTGCGCGAAGAGCTGGGAACGCGGCCACGGGTGATCTACATCCGTGACTACAAGCCCCAGCGCCGTTTCGAACCCGCTCGCCCCGCCGGCGAAAACCAAGGAGCGTAAATCATGAACTTCAATGTCAGTCGGAAGGACTTTCTGACTCCCACCTGGTTCCTGATCGCCGCCGGATTGGTGGCGGGCGGCGCCATGGGTCTGTACGAGATGTTCCTGGGTCACGTGTTTGCGACCAACAGCGCGTTGGTCTGGACGCTACCGCTGGTGACCTACATCTTCCTCGCATTGATGAGCACCGGGGTTTCACTGATCCTGGCCTACGGCCTGATCATGAAAGATGAAGCCATCACGCGGCACACGCGGGCGCTGCTGATCATGGCCATCGGGATGCTCCTTGGAGGCTTCACGGCCCTGGCCACGGAGCTGGGGTCGTTACTCAACATGGTCTGGATCCTGTTGTCGCCGAATCCGAGTTCGCCGATCTGGTGGATGGGCACGCTGTATTCCATCGAGTTGGTTCTCCTGGCCGTGAAGTTGGTGCTGGATCTGAAAGGCCGCCACGGCGTGTTCGATCTGCCGCTGGCCTGGGGTACGCTGTTGATCGCGGCGGCTGCGGCCATCACCATCGGCGCGGTTTTCGGCACGGTAATCGGTCGTCCCGACTACCAAGGAGCGTTCCTCTCGGTCATCACCCTGGTCTCGGCGCTGGTGAGCGGAGCCGCAGCGATCGTGCTGCTGCGTCCGCAAAGCACGCTGACCGACACTGCCGGGCGGATCTTTCGGCAGACGGCACTGTTGTTCGCCGGGCTGCTGTTGGTGCGCGTTGCCTACGAGGCTCACAGCACCGTAGTCGGCATGCTGGGCTGGGCGAGTATCTGGATGCTGGTGCCCTTCATCCTGGCGCTGGTGTTGCTGCAATATGCCCCGCGGATCTTCGCCTTCATCGGCATTCTGGGTGTGCTGTGGGTTCAGTACAGCTTCATCATCACGGGGCAACTGGTGTCGCTGGGACAGACAGCCCACTGGTACGGCGCGGTGCAGTCCTACCAGCCGAACATCCCCGAGGCGCTGATCCTGGTGCTCGGCATTGCCGTCGCAGCCGCGCTGATCAAGCTCGGCGGGCAGTTCCTGATGGATGAACGCCCCCCGGCTACCTGAATGATGCCCTGCAGCTCGGCGGCTGCCTACGCCCGCCTGTGAACTTCACAGGCGGGCTTCCTCTGCTTGCCGTTTGACCGACCGGTCAGAAGATGTCTCCGAACAGATCCCGCAAGCGCAGCTTCAGGCGTTGGTCTCCCTCCACCGTGATGGTCGAGCCGGTGAGCGGGTTTCCGATCATCTTGAATTCAACCGGTACGCGTTCGTCGGAGGGTAGAAGGACCACGGCGTCGCCGGAGCGCCGCCCACTGAACAGCCAGCCGTCCAGGCCCACCGACTCGACCTCGAGTTCGGCATGCATATCCTCCTGCAGTACCTCTTCCAGCGCGGTCTTCACATGCTGGGTGACGAACCACTCGCCGCCGACGTAGAGGACGGCGACCGTCAGCACCGCGACGAAGAGCCCGATCAGCCCTGCGCCGGACGACCTTCTTGCCCCGACTCTCATGGAATTCATCCCGTCTCCTCCTCGGTTCATTGCTTCACCGCTGGGCTGTGACTGCCAGCCTGGGCTGATGACCGCATCTTTCTGCCTGGCCCGCCTTGCGCAAGCGGACCCGAGCGGCCGGGGGGCCCAGTATATCGCGAGCCGCCGGCCGCTTCTGCCCCATTGCGGTCGAGCCGTCAATACGGTGTGCCGGCGTTTTCGTCACCGATCGCCTGCAACCGGCCGCGGGTCGTCTTCCGGCCCAGTTCGATTACCGGCCGGGCCTTGTGGAACTCGTGCACCATGCAGGTACTCTTGGGAATGCTGATCACGAGATCGGGGCGAAAGACCGCGAGATGGTGTCGGGTCAAGGCCCCCTGCATGGTTTCCAGTGAGCGCATCAGGACCTCCGACAGGGCCATTCCTTCGGCAGCGGGCGTCCCGTTCATGCCGAGCGACTCCACGTACCCCATCATCCGTCGCAACACCCCGGAGTCTTCCGCTTCCGCGTCGTCCCCGTCCTTGTCTTCGGCGGTCGTCGGCGTCGGTCCATTCACGTCCACGACGATGGTGAGGTCGGTCAGGGTGCGCAGCGTCGGCGCGACCGGCACCGGGTTGAGCAGGCCGCCGTCCACAAGCGTCCGCCCGCGGTACCGGTGCGGTGCGAACACCGCAGGGATGGCGATGGAGGCGCGGATCGCGTCGAACAGGGAGCCATCACTCATCCAGATCTCCCTCCCACGCTCGATATCCACGGCCACGGCCGTGTAGCTGATCGGCAGATCCTCGATGTCGCTGTCGCCGACGAGGTCCTTCAGTTTACGGATGAGCCTGTCGCCGCGAATCATGCCGCCACTGGAAAAAGACCAGTCGAGCAGGCTGACGACGTCGGTCTGGCTGAGACCCTCGACCCAGTCCCGGTAGGTCGTCAGTTCGCCCATGGCAAAGATGCCCCCGATCAGTGCTCCCATCGAACTGCCCGCGATCGCGCGGATCTCGTAGCCGTGCGCCTCCAGCTCCTCGATGACACCGATGTGGGCCAGGCCGCGGGCCCCGCCGGAACCCAGCACCAGGGAAACGGTTCTCGCTTCGGCCCGCTTCGCTGCGTCGCCTCGCTTGGCCATGATTCCTCCTTCTCGGGTCGCGCCTGCTGCAGGTCATTGTTCGCTTCTTTGTGCGACGGGTCCAGCGTGGTGGCAATCGCGATCGCCGCGTGGCAGCAGGGCTACCTGGATCCCCTGATCGAACACATGC
>NZ_REBW01000263.1 GCF_007692535.1 Thioalkalivibrio sp.
TCGTGTTCGTGTTCGTCAGCGGGCTCTTCGCTGCGCCTGCCGTAGCCGACGATCAGCGTCACTTCGTGTCGGTCTATACGGGTGTGAATTTCGAGGAACGGGTGGTCGAATTCCTGCGCGAGTGGTCGCCGACCTTCCAGAGTTCGTACATCTACACGGTTGCCGGGACCTGGTCCTGGGCGCGGACCAAACGTGCCCGCTGGGAACTCGAGGGTCAGCTCGTGCGCCACAGTGGCCTGCAGCAACTCTGGGAGGTCAATCTCGTACCTACCGTCCGCTGGATGGACACCCCCTGGGACCATGTCGTCGATACTCGCTTCGCCATCGGCTGGGGATTGTCGTGGGCCAGCGAGGAACCGCCGATCGAACCCCGGCAGGAAGAGGAAGTGGGCGAAGGGGATTCTGCCCGACTGCTGAGCTACAACGTGCTCGAAGTCGAGTTCATGCCGCCCCGCTCACGCGACTGGAGTGGCTTCGTTCGCCTCCACCACCGCTCGGGCGTCGGTGGCCTTTTCGGCGGTGTCAAGGGTGGTTCCAATTTCCTGGGCGCTGGCGTTCGATATTACTTCTGACGGGCGTATGCCCTTGCGTCATCACGCATTTGCGCTGAAGGCCTCTTCAGGCAAGGCGCAGCTCCGGCTCTACATCCTCATAGATGCCCAGCACGTGCTCAGACTTCGGGTCCACCTCCGTCAGGCTCACCGGGTAGCCCCAGAGGTTGGCCAGGTGACGCAGCAGCATGAGTGTGCTGCGTTCCTCCAGCAGGCGGCCGTCCAGGACGCGGTGTTCCAGCATCAGTCGCCGATCGCCGGTCAGGTCCACGTCCACCACTTGAATGTCCGGTTCGTGCCGGGCCAGGTCATATTGGGCCGCCAGTGCGCGGCGCACCTCCCGGAACCCGGACTCGTCGTGGATGGCCTCCACTTCCAGCGCGTCGTTGTCGGTATCGTCCAGCACCGAGAACAGGCGCCACTGGCGCATCAGGCGCGGACTCAGGAACTGCAGGATGAAGCTCTCGTCGCGGTATTCGGCCCACGCGGTCTTCCACGTGCCTAGCGTGTCGGCATTGCCGGCGATGTCGGGAAACCAGCGCCGATCTTCCTCCGTGGGTGCTTCGCAGACGCGCCTGATCTCCTGCATGATGCCGAAGCCGAGCGCGTAGGGGTTGATTCCCGAGAAGCGCCGGTCGTCGAAGTCCGGCTGGAAGACCACGTTGGTGTGCGCGTGCAGGAACTCCATGAAGGCGCCGTCGGTGATCTGGCCGGTTTCATGCAGCCGGTTCATGATCGCGTAGTGCACCGTGGTGGCGCAGCCCTCGTTCATCACCTTGGTCTGCCGTTGCGGATAGAAGTACTGGGACACGATGCGCACGATGCGCAGGATTTCACGCTGCCAATGGGCAAGGCGCGGCGCCCGCTTCTCCAGGAAATACAGCAGGTTTTCCTCCGGCAATCCGAGGCCGGCGCGGCGCGCGTCCAGGTCCGGATCCGACCCGCCGTCGTCGGCCTCGCGCCGGGGCAGGGTGCGCCACAGGTCGCTGAAGCTCTGCTCCTCGAACCGCCGGCGCTCGCGCTCGCGCTCGATCTCCTGCTTGAGATTCAGCGGCTGCCGCCGGGGATAGCGGTGCACGCCGTGACTCATCAGGGCGTGGGCGGCATCGAGCACGTGCTCGACGGCCCTGGCGCCGTAACGCTCCTCGCACTCGCTCACATAACGCTTGGCAAAGTCCAGGTAGTCCAGGATCGAGTCGGCGTCGGTCCAGGTCTTGAACAGATGGTTGTTGCGGAAGAAGTGGCTGTGCCCGAAGGCCGCGTGGGCCATGACCAGGGTCTGCATGGTCATGGTGTTCTCTTCCATGATGTAGCACAGGCAGGGGTTCGAGTTGATCACGATCTCGTAGGCCAGCCCGGTCATGCCCTTGCGGTAGTACATCTCGTCCCGGGCGAAGTGCTTGCCAAAGGACCAGTGCCGGTAGAACAGCGGCATGCCCATGGACGAATAGGCATCCAGCATCTGCTCGGAACTGATGACCTCGATCTGGCTTGGGTACGGGTTCAGACCCATCTCGTCCACGGCGATATGCTCGATCGCATCGAAGGTCTTCCGCACCAGGTGGTAGTCCCAGTCGGCGCCCGTGTACAGAAGCCGGGCGTCGGATTCCAGGCGTATGGTCATGTCAGCTCCTCAGTTCCGCCGGGGTGAACAGGTCCCGGAACACCGGGAAGATGTCGGCGCGCTGTCTGACCTTGCGCAGAGCCAGCGGGTGGCCACCGGCCACCAGGCGCTCGTAGAGCTCCCAAACGGGCGTCTTCGCTTTCCAGCCGCGGTCCTCGCCCACCTCGATGTAGGCGAAGTAGCGACAGAGCGGGAGGATCACTTCTTCCATGGTGCGGAGCACCAGGGGGTTGTCGGACGGGGTGTTGTCGCCGTCGGAGGCCTGCGCCGCGTAGATGTTCCACTCCCCCGGGGGATAGCGTTCCCGCACCACCCGTTCCATCTCGTCCAGCGCCGGGGAGACCAGGGTGCCGCCGGTCTCCCTCGAGTAGAAAAAGGTCTCTTCATCGACTTCCTGGGCGACGTGGGTGTGGCGGATGAAGACGATGTCCACGTGCCGGTAGCGGCGTTCGAGGAAAAGGTACAGCAGCATGAAGAAGCGCTTGGCCAGGTCCTTCATGTCCTCGGTCATGGAGCCGGACACGTCCATCAGGCAGAACATCACCGCCTGGGAGATCGGCCGGGGGGTCGGCACAAAGCGGTTGTAGCGGAGGTCGATCGGGTCGATGTAGGGGATCAGGCGCGAGCGCCGGGTCAACGCCTCCCGCTGCCGGACGAGCTCACGCAGGCCCTGGGGGTCCTTGCCGGAACGCTCCAGGCGGTCGATCTCCCGGTCCAGTTCCAGGATCTCGTCGCGCTTGGGACGGTGCAGCGCCAGCCGCCGGGACAGGGAGTTGCGCATGGTGCGCGTGAGGTTGAGGCTCGCGGGGGAGCCGGAAACCGAGAAACCGGCCCGATGGATTCCGTGCTGTTCCACCTTGGAAAGCTGCGTGCGGGCCAGTGCCGGCAGTTCCAGGTTCTCGAAGAAGAGGTCCAGGAACTCGTCACGGCTCACGGTGAACTGGAACTCGTCCTCACCCTCGCCACTGGCGCTACCGCCCGGCCCTTGCCCGCCTCCGCCGTCGGGACGGGGGATCGCGTCGCCCGCCCGATACTCCTTGTTGCCGGGCACCACGTGGCGTCGAACGCCGGAGTCGCCACCCTTGCGAAAGGATGGTTCCTGAAGCCCATCCGAGGGGATGCGGATGGCTTCCTCTCCCTGCGCCACCTCGCCGACCCTGCGCCGCGCGGAGATGTCCCGCACTGCGTCCAGGATCTGCCGCTTGGCCCGGCGGATGAACCGTTGCCGGTTCGCCAGGCTCTTGTCCTTGGGATTCAGACGCCGATCGACGATGTTGACCACGGGGTCGGGACCCTCCTGCCGGGTTCAGCCAGCCTGCTTCACGCGCATGTACCATTCGACCAGGCGGCGCACCTGACGCTCCGTGTACCCTCGGGCCACCATGCGGCTCACGAAGTCACCGTGCTTGCGCTCGAGATCCGAGTCCGCCTTGGTCCCGAAGCTGATCACGGGCAGCAGGTCCTCGACCTGGCTGAACATGCGTTTCTCGATCACCTCCCGGATCTTCTCGTAGGAGGTCCACGAGGGCATGTTGCCGCCCTTGGATGCCTGGGCGCGGAGCGCGAACTTCACGACCTCGTTGCGGAAGTCCTTGGGATTGGCGATGCCGGCGGCCTTCTCGATCCTGGACAGCTCCTGGTTGAGCGCCGGACGGTCCAGCATCTGTCCGGTGTCCGGATCCTTGAAGTCGTGATCCTCGATCCAGGCGTCCGCATAGCTCACGTAGCGCTCGAACAGGTTCTGGCCGAAGTCGTGATAGGACTCCAGATAGGCCTTCTGGATCTCGTTGCCGATGAAATCGGCGTAGCGTGGGGCGAGTTCCGCCTTGATGAATTCCAGGTAGCGCCGCTCGGTCTCATCCGCGAACTGCTCCCTGCGGATGGACTGCTCCAGCATGTAAAGCAGGTGCACCGGGTCGGCGGCCACCTCCCGGTTGTCGTAATTGAAGGTCTCGGAAAGCACCTTGAAGGCGAAACGGGTGGAAACGCCCGTCATGCCCTCGTCCACGCCCGCCACGTCCCGGTATTCCTGCATGGACTTGGCCTTGGGATCGGTGTCCTTGAGGCTCTCGCCGTCGTAGACCCGCATCTTGGAGTACAGGCTCGAGTTCTCGTGCTCCTTGAGGCGGGTGAGTACGGAGAACTTGGCGAGCAGGTCCAGCGTGGCCGGTGCACAGGCGGCGTCGCTCAGTTCGCTGGTGCGGATGAGCTTGTCGTAGATCAGCTGTTCTTCCGTCGCGCGCAGGCAGTACGGCACCTTGATCACGGAGATGCGATCGAGGAAGGCCTCGTTGTTGCGGTTGTTGCGGAAGGCCTGCCACTCGGATTCGTTGGAGTGGGCCATGATCACGCCCTGGAAGGGGATGGCGCCAACGTTCTCCGTGCCCACGTAGTTGGCCTCCTGGGTGGCCGTCAGCAGCGGGTGCAGCATCTTGATGGGCGCCTTGAACATCTCCACGAATTCCAGGATGCCCTGGTTGGCACGGTTCAGGCCGCCGGAGTAGCTGTACGCATCGGTGTCGTTCTGGCTATAGAGCTCCAGTTTGCGGATGTCCACCTTGCCCACCAGCGAGGAGATGTCCTGGTTGTTCTCGTCGCCCGGCTCGGTCTTGGCAATCGCGATCTGGCGCAGCTTCGAGGGATGCATCCGCACCACCGAGAAGCGCGACAGGTCGCCGCCGAACTCGTCCAGGCGCTTGACCGCCCAAGGCGAGATCAGTCCGGTAAGCCGGCGCTTCGGGATACCGAAGCGGGTCTCCAGGTCGGCCCCGTAGATTTCCGGATTGAACAACCCCAGCGGGCCCTCGAACACCGGCGAGATCTCGTCGCCCGCTTTGAGCACGTAGATAGGATGTTTCTCCATCAGCGACTTGAGCCGTTCGGCCAGGGAGGATTTCCCGCCGCCCACCGGACCCAGCAGGTAGAGGATCTGCTTGTGTTCCTCCAGCCCCTGCGCCGCATAGCGGAAGAAGCCCACGATGCGCTCGACGGTCTCCTCCATCCCGTAGAAATCCTCGAAGGCGGGATAGATCTTGATCGTGCGGTTGAGAAAGATGCGTCCAAGGCGCTCGTCCTTGGCGGTATCGAGAATCCTCGGTTCGCCGATGGCCTTCACCAGGCGCTCCGCCGCGGTAGCGAACATCATCGGGTCGTCGCTACAGGCTTCCAGATACGCCGCAAGCGGCATTTCCGATTCCTGGCGCTTCTGGTACTCCTGTGCGTACCGGGCAATCAGGGTTTCTGCGGAATCCATAACGTCGTCACCTCCTCGTCTGGACGCAGTGTGTGGCCATAAACAGCCATGCAAAGTGAGGGCCATGGCAGTGAACGGACCGCGCGTTCAACCCTCGGACGCCGAAAACGACGTCTACCCGATGTGTTCCGGTTTGCGGTTTGGCTTGGCGCGGACTGCGCGGCGGGTTCCGGCCCTACATCTCTCGATTGGACGCTCCTGCATGACGTCAGTTCCGATGCCATTGCCACCGTGCGCACAGAGGACACGTAAGTCGTTGTTTAAATTGGTGGGCCGTGTAGGGCTTGAACCTACAACCAATAGATTAAGAGTCTCATGCAGTGGGGCCGTAGCCGCATTGCTTTGCATTAACAATTACTTTTTTAATCAGTCATTTATAGCATTTCTGTGTCCGCGCTCAACGCGGGATAATTGGCCGAAATTATCGTCCGCGGGTTCCTGAGCGGTTCCT
>NZ_REBW01000105.1 GCF_007692535.1 Thioalkalivibrio sp.
GCGGCTTTTCATCGTCAGGGGTGGCGCGGGGGCGTGACAGTCAGCGTTGGAAGGGTTCGATGGGCAGGGCGGGATCGGCGCCGATGATGCTGTCGCGGACGAGGCTGGCGGAGCCGCAGGCCAGGGTCCAGCCGAGGTGGCCGGCACCGGTGTTCAGGTACAGGCCCGGAATCCGGGTGGGACCGAGGATCGGGGTGCCGCGGGCGCTCATCGGCCGCAGGCCGGTCCAGGGCTCCATCGTCTCCAGTTCGAGATATTCGGGAAGCCGCGGCAGGGTCCGCCGGCACTGGGCGAGCACGTTGGCGGCACGGGAGGCGTTCAGACGCAGGTCGGCGCCGGTGAATTCCGCGGTGCCAGCCAGCCGCAACTGACCGTCCAGCGGGGTCAGCACCACCTTGTTGGCGTCGTCGATGATCGGCAGCCGCGGCTGCCATTCCGCGGGCAGCGTCAGGGTCAGGGAATAGCCCTTGACCGGCGCTACCGGCAGGCGCAGCCCGAGGCGCCGGACCAGCGCCGGTGCCGCGAAGCCGCTGGCGAGCACCACCGCATCCGCTGCCATCGGCCCGGCGGAGGTCTCCACGCCGTTGATCCGTCCCTGGAACAGGCGCCAGCCGGTGACCCGGGTGTTCGGGCGCCAGCGCACGCCCGCGCGCTGCGCCGCGGTGGCCAGCTCCCGGGTGAATGCGGCGGCATTGCCGATGGCGTCGTCGGGGAAGAACAGCGCCCCGCAGAGGCGGTGGGCGATCGGTTCCAGTACGGGTTCCTCGGCGGCAACCCGCGCATTGTCCCATTCCTCGAAGCGGACCCCGACCGCGGCCATCGCGGCACTTGCGGCATGGTTCCGGGCGAGGCTTTTCGGGTCCTGAAAGATCTTCAGGATGCCCGATTCCACGAAGCCGAAATCCAGCTTCAGTTCCTGCTGCAGGGTCCGCAGCTGGCGCAATGAGTATTCGGCGAGCTGCGCGTTCAACAGGGTATTGCGCTCGAAGCGCGCGCGCCGGCTGTTCCAAAGGAACTCGATGCCCCAGGGCAGGATGCCCGGCAGCGCGCGGGGTCGCAGCAGCAGCGGCGAATCGACTCGGCCCAGGTATCGCAACAGATCCCAGCCGACGCCCGGCGCATTCCATGGCTCGGTGTGGCTGGCGTGCAGCATTCCCCCGTTGGCGGCGCTGGCACCGCGCGCGGGCAGGTCGGCGGCGTCGACGAGGGTGACGTCCACACCCGCCGCGCGCAGGTACCAGGCGGTGGTGGTTCCGGTCACGCCGGCGCCGATGACGATCACGTGCATTTTTGGGGTACCTCGTTTTGTCGGTGGTCCTAATCTGACGCTCATACCCTCGGTACGCGCCACCCCTGACGATGAAAAGCCGCGAGCGGTAGGTCGGGTTAGCCCAAAGGGCGTAACCCGACGGGTCCCGCACCCACCCAAGGCCGCAAGGCGGCGTCGTCCCCGCCACCCGGGCACGTCGGGTTACGCTACGCTAACCCGACCTACAGAACGGTTTCGTCGCTGGTCCTAATCTAACCCGACGGGTCCCGCTGTTTCGTCGCTGGTCCTAATCTAACCCAGATGGACCCTGAGGCGGTGTTGGTGCTGTGGCTCCATGGGTTACAGCGGCCGGGATCTGCGCAGCTCGTCGAGGTCGCGGGAAAGGCGCTGGATCGACACCTTGTCGCGGGTACCGAGCTCCTGCGCGAAGACCGATACGCGCAACTCCTCCACGCGGTAGCGAAAACGCAGCACTTCGGGGTCCTCCGGGTGGGCGGCGAGCAGGCGCTTCGCCTCGTCCCACATGGGTTCGATGTCGACGCGCAGGCGCCGGTCCTTGTCCGGGGTCTGTTCGAGTCGCTGCAGGCGCCGGGTGATCGCCTGCAGGTAGCGGGGCAGTTGGGGCAGGATCTCGGGCGGTGTGCGGAGCAGGAAATCCTCTGGCACCAGGTGCGCCAGCTGGTCGCGGATGTCGCGCGCCGCCTCGATCCACGACAGCGGCAGGTCGCCGTCCAGCTGCCGGCGAAGGTGGTGCCAGCCGGCCAGGATGCGGGCAGCCAGTTGCGCCAGTTCCATCGCGGTCGGGGTCAGCAGAGGCCGGCCGGCCTCGAGCCGGACCGCGAACGCGTCGGCGTCGCGGGGCCAGGGCGTCTCGTGCAGGAAGACCTGCTCCGCGGCCGCGGCAAGGATCTGGTCGCGCAGGGCTTCGCAGGTCCCCAGCGCCGCATAGTGCAGGCAGGCGTGCTCGATGTCCGGCAACTGCCGGCGCAGGTCGCGCACGATACGGTGCGCCCCGAGCAGGAACAGTCGCCGCAGTCCCGCACGCTGCAGCCGCCGGGCACTGTCGGCATCCGGCTCCAGCCGCAGGGACACGCTGTCCCCGGCATCGACCAGGGCGGGATAGGCCCGCAGCTGCGCGCCCTGGTGATCGAATTCGACGAACTCCGGCAGGCTTCCGAAATCCCAGCGGGTGATGCCGTCGCGCGCGATGTCGTCCGGGCGTGTCTGGTCGAAGTGTGCCCCGGCGCTGGCCTCGAGGCGCTCCTTCAGCCTCCGCAGGTCGCGTCCCGTCACGATTTCGGTACCGTCCGGATCCAATACCCGAAAGCGCATGATCAGGTGCGGTTCGAGGCTTTCCGGCCGCCAGGCCTCCGGGGGGACACGCGTTCCGGTGATCGTCTCCAGGGCATTCGTCAGCGCCTGCAGCAGTGGCCCTTCGCGCTCGGGCATGCGTGCCAGCGCCGCGTGGGCAAAGTCCGGCGCGGGCACGAAGTGACGGCGCAGTCCCTTGGGCAAACTGCGCAGCAGGCCGACGATGCGTTCCTCGAGCAGGCCCGGCACCAGCCAGTCGCCGAGCCAGTCGGGCAGGCCGTTCAGTGCGGCGATGGGCACGGTCACGGTGACGCCGTCGTCCTCCTGCCCCGGCTCGAAGCGGTAGGACAGCGGCAGGCGGATGCCCTGCACCGCCAGCGCGTCAGGGTAGGCGCCCTCCGGCAGCGCGGCCTCGGGTTCCTGCAGCAGCGCGGCGCGGTCAATGCGCAGGATATCCGGGTCGGCCTTCTCGGCCTTGCGGCACCAGGCCTCGAAGCCGGGGCCGTCGACTACGTGTTCGGGCAGGCGTTCGTCGTAAAAGGCGCGCAGCCGGTCCTCCTCGGCGAGCAGGTCGCGGCGGCGGCCGCGCGCCTCGAGTTCGGCGATCTCGGCCACCGTCGCGAGGTTGGCGGCCAGTCCCCGGGAGCGCGAGCGCAGCCGGCCCTCGACCAGCCCGTGCTGGATGAACAGCCGTCTTGCCTCCTGCGGGTCGTGCCGGGCGAAGTTCACCGGCGCCCGGGGCGCAACGACGAGCCCGTACAGCGTGATCCGGTCCCAGGCGCCGACGCGGCCGTCGCGGGCCTGGAAGTGCGGTTCGTGGATGTCGTGCTTCAGCAGATGCGGCGCGACCTCGAGGATCCACTCCGGCTTGATCGCGGCCACCTCGCGCGCATAGACCCGCGTGGTCTCGGCGATCTCGGCACTCATGATCCATTCGGGACGACGCCTGGCCTGGCCGGAGCCGGGATGGATCTGGAAGCGCCGGTTGCGCGTGCCGAGGTAGTCGCCGCGCTCGGTCTTCCTGCCGACGTGGCTCACCAGCCCGGCCAGCAGCGCCTTGTGCAGGGTCTCCGGGTCGGCGGGGAGCTCGTTGCGGTGCAGGCCCTGGCCGCGCGCCAGCGTCGCGAGCTGCGCGCGCAGCTCCTGCCACTCGCGCATGCGCATGAACGACAGGAAGTGGTCCCGGCACCAGCGTTTCAGCGCGCTGCTTCCCAGTTCCTCGCGGGTCCGGTGCCAGTCGTCCCAGAGCTTCAGCATGCCGAGGAAGTCGGAGCCCTCGACGCGGAACGCCCGCTGCGCCTGGTCGGCGGCCTGGGCGTGTTCAGCCGGGCGCTCGCGCGGATCCTGCAGCGCCAGGAAGGCGGCGACGGTCATCGCCTCGGTGAGCACGCCGCGTTCGCCGCCGGCGACGATCATCGCCGCAAAGCGGGGATCGACCGGAAGCTGCGCGAGCTGCCGGCCTTGGGCCGTAATCCGGCCCCTGGCGTCCACCGCGTGCAGTTCCTCCAGTAGGCGGTAACCGTCGCGGATCAGGCGCGGGTCGGGCGGGTCTACGAAGGGGAAGTGGCGCGGGTCGCCGAGACCCAGCGCGGCCATCTGCAGGATCACCGCGGCCAGGTTCGAGCGCAGGATCTCGGGGTCCGTGTGCTCCGGGCGCAGCTGGAAGTCTTCCTCGCTGAACAGGCGGATGCAGATGCCCGGGCCGAGGCGCCCGCAGCGTCCCGCGCGCTGGTTGCAGGAGGCCTGGGCGATCGGTTCCAGGCTCAGGCGCTGTACCCGCGAGCGCCAGGAGTAGCGGGACAGCCGTGCCAGACCGGTGTCGATCACGAAGCGGATCCCCGGGACCGTCAGCGCGGTCTCGGCGACGTTGGTGGCGAGCACGATGCGTCGTCCGGGATGTGGTCGGAACACGCGGCTCTGTTCGGCCGCCGAGAGCCGCGCGTACAGCGGCAGGATCTCGGTGTGCTCCGGCTGTTCCCGGCGCAGGCGTTTCGCAGCATCGCGAATCTCGCGCTCGCCGGGGAGGAAGACGAGGATGTCCCCGGCGCCCGCGCGGCAGCATTCGGCGACCGCAAGACTGATGCCGTCGAAGAGGTCGCGTTCCGGGGCTGCACCGCCGGCGGGTTCCGCGGGTACCGGCGGTGTCGAAGCGCGATCGGAACCACCAGACGCCGGGGAGCCGCGCTTCGCCGGGTTCGGGGCTGCCGCCGTCTCCGGCTCCGCCAGCGGCCGGTAGCGCACCTCCACCGGCCAGGCACGTCCCGGGACCTCGATGATCGGGGCATCGTTGAAGAAGCGAGCCAGCCGTTCCGGGTCGAGGGTTGCGGAGGTGATGACGATGCGCAGGTCGGGCCGGCGCGGCAGCAGCTGTTTCAGGTAACCGAGCAGGAAGTCGATGTTCAGGCTGCGCTCGTGGGCCTCGTCGATGATCAGGGTGTCGTAGGCCAGCAGGTCCCGGTCCTGGCGCAGTTCGGCGAGCAGGATGCCGTCGGTCATCAGCTTGATGTGGGTGTCGCCGCCGGTGTGGTCTCCGAAACGGACCTTGTACCCGACGGCCGCGCCGATCTCCGATCCGAGTTCCTCGGCGATGCGCCCGGCTACCGAACGGGCGGCGATGCGCCGGGGCTGGGTGTGCCCGATCAGGCCGCGACGGCCGCGGCCCGCGTCGAGGCAGAGTTTCGGCAGCTGGGTGGTCTTGCCGGAGCCGGTTTCGCCACAGAGGACGAGCACGGGGTGGTCCCGGATCGCGGTGACGATCCGGTCGCGCTCGGCGTGGATCGGGAGGTCGCCGGCATAGCGGGTTTCGGGAAGCGTCCTGCACAGGGCCTCCGCGCGCCGGATGGAGGCGTCGCAGCGCTGGCGCGCCTGGGCGAGCAGGACGTCCGCAGGCTGACCGCGCCCGAGGCGCCGCGTTGCGCGTTGCAGCAGTTCCCGGATGGAAGGCTCGTCGGCGCGCAGCACTTCCGCGAGCCGGGCCTCGATCTCGCGGGCCGGGGCGAGCGGGTCCGTGCCGCCCATCAGGAGGCGGGCAGGCGCAGAGCCTCGATGTTTTCGCTGCGCAGACGCTCGAGCGCGCGGGCGACCTGGGCGTCGCTGTCGAAGGGGCCGACGAAGACCCGGTGGAACGTCTGGCCGTCGATGCGGACTTCGCGGATGTTCGCCGTCAGGCCCATCAATGCCAGCCGCGCCTTCATCTCGTCGGCCTGCTGGAATTGCCGGAAGGAGCCGGTCTGGAGCAGCAC
>NZ_REBW01000194.1 GCF_007692535.1 Thioalkalivibrio sp.
GCGGATTCTCGAAGCTCGAACGCCCGTAGCTCTCGACATAGACGATGATCAGATCCCGCGTGCCCAGGCGGTCGAACAGCGGAGCGACGCCCGCCATCGGGTCATTTCTGGCCAATTCGCGAAAGACGGCAAGATCGGCGCGCGTGTCGCGAACCTGTTCGACACGTTCCAGGCCGACCCGCGCGGTAAAGGCGGCACCCGGGATCAATCCCGAAACCGCATCGGGCAGGGTCACCATTCGGCGCGCCTCTGCAATCTCCGCCACCGCCAGGGCCAGCGCAGGCACCAGCAGCACGCCCGCCGCGAACCTCGAGCTGCGCGCCGGGGCGGCCCGCATCCAGACTCCAGTCGCCCACCAGAGCGCGAGGGCAACCAGTGCAAGCGCGGCAACCGCCGCAGCCAGCGCCAGGGCAGAAAGCACAGCGCCGAAGGAACCCTGTGCCAGAACCCATGCGGCGGACAGCAGATTGATGTCTGCCAGCAGGTTGAAACCACGGTTGAAGGCAATGAACGTCCCGAAATCCGCCACCTTGAGGGCGGCGATCCCGACGATCGTCACCGTCAGGAATGCGCGCAGGACTTGCCCCGCGAGACCCGATCCCACCAAAACCAGCGCGGCGATCACCACCGGCAATTCCAGCGGAAACACCCACAGCGCACCCCATGTCATGGCCGCGGGGTGATTCGGCTGGATCAGCACCAGGTACAGGATCAGCGTTGCAAGGAGCAGCTGTGACGTCAGGTGCAGAGCCTGGGGCATGCGGGGAAGATTTCTCACGTGAGGGTGGACCACTCCAGCTGACCCCGGGTTTCATCGGCAATGGTACCGCCGCTTGCCCCGCCTGCCGCCCCATGCTGCGTGGCGCCAGTATCCACCTTCTCCAATACCAGGCATGACGCCTCCCCTGGCCCGTTTCGCGACCGGACTCGATGGCCGGCAGGTGGCCGCCGTCAGGTACGGATGCGGTAACGGAGCGGCTTGGTCATCTTTTCGACCCTTCCTTCAGCGACCGCGCGCCGCAACCACTGGTTGAGTTGGGTGGCGCACACATCGAGCCGGTCCTTCAGCACATCCGGTGGTTGAGGTGCATCCCGCGTTTCCACCGCGAGCTTGCCCAGGAAGAAGTCGTAAAGACTCTGCTTCAGGGCAGGCCCGGGGTCCAATCCCTCCGGGGGCTCGGGCAAAGAGGCTGATTCCCCCTGAGGGTCCGCAGAGACACCCGGGGTTTCCTTCGATTCTCCCGACTCGCGCACCACCGCGGTTTCGCCGGGCCCTCCGGGAGCGTCGAAGAGGTCGGGTTGTTCCCCTGAAGGCGGCGCGGGGCTGGCATCCGTGAGCAGAGCCTTTACCCGGAGCTCACCGTCAGGCAGCAGCCCTGCGCCCAAACGGACCAGGGCCGAGGTCCCCGACTCATTCCCTTCGTGGCTGTCTGCCCGTACCCAGAGAGGAACCCAACGGTGCTTGAGATTCTCTGTTGCCCCAGACCACGTGCCACCCTTTCCCTTGCCCGTCGCCACCACGACTGCGGCATCGCTCAGACAATAGATGTACCTGTTGCGGGCCATCGCGTTGCCGACATCGAAGCGCGCCTCGGGATTGAACGGCGAAATCAGCACCAGATTCCCCTCCATCAGGGAGCGCCGGTACCTTGCCGCCGTCGCGGCGCGCAAGAGCTGATCCGCGATCACGCCGATCACCGTGCCTTCCCGCTCGAGCGCCCCGAGCATCGCGGCTTCGTCCACGCCGCGCGCGCCCCCGGACACGATGGACCGGCCCTGCCTCGCGATGTCCTGGGCCAGCCGCTTGGTGAACTCGAGATCGATGGTGCTGGCATCACGGGAACCGATGACCGCTATCCCGCCCCTGCCGAGCAATGCCCGATTCCCGACACCGAACAGCACGGGAGGCGCGTTGAGTCTGAGCTGCTGCTTCAGTAACGGTGGATAATCGGCGTCCGTGCGAATCATCACCCACAGCCCGGCCCGCTCCCACCGTTCCAGCGCCATGCCGAGCCCGCCGGAGCGTCCCAGCAGATACTGCAAGCGCTCGCGCGTAATGCTTCGATCCTCCCAGCGCTCGATCCGCTCCAGGTTCGCCTCATCCTGCAGGAGGGCCTCTGGCGAGAGCTTGTTGGCCTTCATCCAGACCGCCAATCGCCCGTACTCACTGGGCGTCAGCGGCCGAGGCTCGTCCTTGACCGGCTTGGAAAACCAGGCATTCAGCAGGAGCACGGCCTCGGCCTGCGGGCTAATGGTCATTAATGGTCATGGCTCGCGCCATGTTCTTTCACGTTGCCATTCATGTCAGTCACCCGTGCCCGCCGTCGCCAGGGCCAGTGGCCATACCGGACCGGCCCCCGCTTCCTTCAGCAAGGCGGCGGCCACCGTCATCGTCCACGCAGAATCAACGAGATCGTCCACCAGTAGCATCGGCCCCGAGGGCAAAGCCGACGCCACCGAGAACACGCCATCGAGATTCCTGCACTGGTGAAATCGATTCTGTTGCATCTTCTGTGGTTCGTTGTCCCACACCTTCGTGATAGCCGGCACGAACGGCAAGCCGAGCCGCTCCGCGAGCCGCCTGGCAAAGTCCGGGACCAGCGCAGGATGCCGCAGCGATGGAATGCACGTCACCCACTCGGGCCGGGGTTCGGGTCGCCAACGTTCCTCCAGCATCTCGGCCGCGGCCGACACCAGCTCATCCCGAAACCTTCCCGCATCTTTGTCCTCAGCGACCACCCTGCCCCATCCTGCGTCGCCCCAGCGAGCGAGGACGCGCCCTCTCTGCGCGCGAAGCCCGGCGGCGAGGTTCCCACGCCAACCGTAACGGGAGAACGCACCCTTCGCCACCTGTAGCTTGCAGTCCAGGGGCTGCTCCGCGTGCCGAAGAAACCGCGCCGCATCCACCGCGAGTTCACGGCTGAAGGACCCGCTGACCACGGGGGACCCCAGGCACACCGAGCACTTTCCGCAGGCGCGGGGCTTGGGATCGTCGAGCGACCGACCCAGGTACTCCATCAGACATTGCCGGGTATCGAGATAGGCCTGAATCTCCTCCCACTCCAGCTCACGCTGCTCGGTCAACCGCGCGATGCGTGCACGGTCGATCCGATAGGACACCGGGGTCCGAACCCACTTCGATCCCTGCTTGAGCACCGGTGACGGATTCTCGACCGACAGCAGCTTGAGCACCTTGTCGATCTGCCCCTGCCGCAGATTGACGGCCTCTTCGAGGTCCCGCACCGCAAGACCATCACTCTCCCCGAGCGCCTTCACGATGCCATAAACGTGCGATTCAGCGGGAAACGCACTGGTCCGGAAGTACGCCTGAATGTCGTGGTCCTCCCGGCCCGACAACAGCACCCCGACCGCGTGGTCGATGGCCCGACCCGCTCTTCCCACCTGCTGGTAGTAAGCCACGATGGAGCCCGGTGCCTGGTAATGCACCACGAACCCGAGATCGGGTTTGTCGTATCCCATGCCCAGAGCCGTCGTGGCAACGAGGGCCTTGATCCGGTTGCCGAGCAACTGATCCTCGAGGAACTCCCGATAGGCATTGCTATCGGGAAAGTCCGGGTGCACCACTCCACTGTAGTACGCACGTGCCGAGACGCCTTTCTGCCGCAGCCACTCCGCCACCTGCTCTGCATCGCGCTTCGTGAGCGTGTACACGATACCCGTACCCGGGAGTTCCGGCAGGTGCTCGGCCAACCACGCCAGGCGCGCCGATTGATCAGGCAACCGGAGCGTCTGCAACGCCAGGGTCTCGCGGGACAGCGCGCCCCGTTGCACTCCGATCTCTCCGAATTGCGCGAGAACGTCGTCGACCACCCGGTTGTTGGCGGTAGCGGTCGTCCCCAGCACCGGCAGGTTGGCTGGAAGCCGTTTCAGCACGTTCACCAGCCGCTGATAGTCAGGCCGGAAATCATGCCCCCAGTCCGAAATGCAGTGCGCTTCGTCGACCACGAGCATCCCGATCCGGTTGGCCACCGGCAGGAGAACGTTCTGCACGAAGTCGTCGTTGGCCAGCCGCTCAGGGGAGATCAACAGGGTGTCCACTTGATTAGCCAGGATCTCCCGGTTCAGGCGCGGCCACTCATCCCTGTTCGTGGAATTGATGCTCAGCGCCCGGAGTCCCAGGCGTTCGGCGGCAACGATCTGGTTGCGCATCAGCGCGAGCAGCGGTGACACGATGAGCGTGGGACCCCTGCCCTGATCCCGCAGGATCCGGGTTGCGATGAAATACACGGAGCTCTTGCCCCAGCCGGTACGCTCCACGACCAGCAGCTTCCGCCGCTGATTCACCAGGGCATCGATGGCCTCCCACTGGCCCTCCCTAAATCGTGCCCGTGGGTTATCCAGGGCTCGCTGAAGCAGACTCTCTCCCTTTGAACGATCCGTCATTTCAACCCCTCCATGGCTGAACCTGCGTCTGTGCTATCCGTCGATCCTCTGTTGCCCATAGCGTAACTCACCCCGCCCCCGACCGCGGATGACGCTGCCCCCGTCCGCCCTGCGCCACTACCCCGCTCGCGGAGGGGCGGTGGGGATGATGTCCGTACGGGCGAAAGGGCTGCCCTTGAACAGCAACGACTGCCCGTCTGCGCACGCCAGCGCATAGGCGAAGGAAATGCCTCTTCCCCGAGGCGGCCATTTCGCCCTGTTTGACTCCGTACCATGAGACTCCGCGCAGCAACTCACGAACCGCACGGGATGCCTGCCGGCGCCGCCCAAGATCGGCTTCATCCCCCGAGAGCATGTGGCGGCAGGGCTCGGCCCCGAGCGGTCACCGAAGGACTTGTTACGAGTGACCGGGCCTACCCGGTGCGGTCATCAAGGGAGCCTGAAAACACCTGTCGCATCGTCACGCCATTGGCGGCAGGAATACGGGGAACCCGTATGTTTCGCCTTGTATCCACTACGGGAATCCAGCATATTCCCGCCATGGAAGACAGATTCGATCCCGCGAAGGATGCGGTCAATCAGATCAAGCACCAGCTTTCTCTGGCCTTTGGCGACCGCATTTTCGAGGACGACAATCACCTGATCCTCCCCTCTATCCGCGAGATCGACGGGGAGGAGCGATTCAAGGTGGTCGGCCTGGTGGGGGACAAGCTGTTTACCGGCATTTTCGTCTGGCGGGACGACCTGCCTCGTTTCATTTCCGTGCGAAGGAGCAACACAGGTGAAGAAAGAGCCTATCATTCTGGCTGCTGATCCGGCGGACCCAGAGGATTTCAACGTAACGCCCGAGGCGCTGGACCGCGGCCAGCGTGCGCGACTGATCCGCAAGACACGCAGCGGGCTTGGCCTCTCGCAAGCCGAGTTCGCGCGCCGGTTTCGCGTTCCGGTCGGCACCTTGCGGGATTGGGAGCAAGCACGCGCCACGGCTCCGGATTTCGCCGTGGCCTATGTGCGCGTGATTGCGCAGTACCCGGATATCGTTGCGCGGGCCGCCGCCTCCTGAAGCAGGCCGTTACCGCCGGCATGGCGTTGCCGGTCGGGGCAGTCCACCGCCCTCAGGCGCAATGCGAAATTACGCACCGGCCTCGCGGTCCGCAGGACATCCCATTGCGGACCCTCAGGCGGTAAGGGTGGGCGGCCCCTCAGGGTCGCGAACCGTCCCTGCGAATCGGTTCATGCTCGTGTTTCCTCAACCACGAACGAGGAGACCGACCATGAACGACAGTGAAATGACCGTTGCCTATCGCCCTGCCCCCTGGAACAAGGGCAAGCTCATCGGCCAGAAGCCACCGCTCAAGCTCAGAGA
>NZ_REBW01000213.1 GCF_007692535.1 Thioalkalivibrio sp.
GCGGCGGCGGGCGGTTTCCTGGCTGAAGGACATGCGGCTGGCTCGATCGGGAAAACTCTCTATTGTACCGATCGAGCCAGCTTTACGCAGTTTTGTGTGGGTTTACTGCTGCATGGCGACCGGAGCGTGGGCCCGCACCCGGTCCTCGGCCGCGGCCCGCTGGCTGCGGTTGAGACGGCGTCCGATCTCCTCGACACGCTCGTCGTTCTTCGCCAGGCTGTGCCAGAGGTACGCCTCTTCGAGGTTCCGAGGCACCCCGCGGCCGGCGAGATAGAGATCCCCCAGCCGACCCTGCGCCAGCGGCTCGCCCTGGTTCGCGGCCGCCTTGTACCACTGCGCAGCAACGGCCGGATCGGCACGAACACCCTGCCCGAACTCATGCACCTGCCCGACATAGAACTGGGCACCGGGGACACCCTTCTCGGCCGCCTGGGTCATCCACTTCAGCGCCTCGCCCGGATTCCGGTCGACACCCTGACCGGATGCGTACCGGCTGCCGACCAGGTACTGCGCATCCGCATGACCCAGTTCCGCAGCGCGCAGGTAATGCTTCATGCTGGTCTCCGGGCTGGCCGCGAGGCCCACCCCGGCCGCGTACATGTAACCGAGATAATAATGGGCCCCCGCGTGCCCGCGGTCCGCCGCGCGCATGAACCACTGGGCCGCCTTCGGATGATCCTCTGCGGTGCCCCGCGCGACGAAGTTCGCGACCCCCACGTCGTACTTGGCCTCCGGATCACCATTGGTCGCCGACCCCTCACGAATCTCGTACCAGATGCGCAGGAGTTCCTGCTGCCGCTCCGCCTCGTTCAGGGCCTGCCCCAGCACAGGTGCCAGAAACCCGCTGGCGAGGAAGAGAAATGCAATCAACAAAGCCGAAATATTCATGCGCATGCCTTCACCCTCTTGGACATTGCTTCGAGATGGCGTTCTCAATTGACTGCCTCGCAGGCAGAGCATAGTGACGTCGGAGCCCAACCGCAAAGGCCCGCGGCAAAAAAGCGCGGGCCCGCTGAGGCGTCGGCCGGAACATGCGCAGACGGTTCAGGCCATCCGGCCATGCTCACAGGCGAAGGGAAAAGACCCAGGCATCCTCCCGCCCCTGCTCACCGGGATAGTACTGGGGCCGTGTACCGACCTGCGCGAAACCCTCGGAGCGGTACAGGTGCAACGCCGCGAGATTGGATGGCCTGGCCTCCAGAAAGAGCACCTCGACCGCCCGGGCGCGTGCACGTTCCACGATCTGTCGCAGCAGGAAACGCCCCAGGCCCTGGCCCTGGCGGCCGGCATCGACGGTGAGGTTCAACAGGTGCGCCTCCCCGGCGGCCATCGACAGCACCGCATGCCCGACCACGGTGCCCTCCAGTTCCAGGACCCAGCAGTCGTAACCGACACGGATGCAGTCCCGGAAGATCCCATCGGTCCACGGGAAGGCGTAGGCGCCGCCCTCGACCGCCATCACCCGCTCGACATCGTCGGAACGCATCGGGCGCAGGACCGGCATCGGTTCAACGCGAGCATTCATGATGGCGCCTCCTCAGCATCGGCTTGGCTTGGGTCGATGACAGCTGCTAGTAAAGGGGACGCGCGGACGGCCCGCGAGGTTCCATCAGGCTCAGGGGCGAAGCATCAGCGCCCGGGCGCGCAGGAGGTCCGTCCAGGCCTTGGCCTTGTCCGCCGACGACCGCAACAGGTGGGCCGGATGATAGGTCACCACCAGCGGAATGCCGCCGTAGGTACGATCCTCCCCGCGCAGCTGGCCGAGCGGAACGTCGGTGTCCAGCAGTGCCTGCGCCGCCACCCGCCCCAGCGCAATCACCACCCGGGGCGCGACCAGCGCGATCTGGCGGTCCAGAAACGGCCGGCAGGCCGCCGCCTCCGCCGCCGCGGGATCACGGTTCCCGGGCGGACGGCACTTCAGGATGTTGGCGATATAGACGTTCTCGCCGCGACCAAGGCCCAGCGCAGCCAGCATGTTATCGAGCAGCTGCCCGGCTCGGCCGACGAACGGCTCTCCGCACCGGTCCTCCTCGGCACCGGGTGCCTCGCCGATGAACAGCCAGTCGGCATCGGGATCGCCGACACCGAACACCGTTTGCGTACGCCGCGGCGCGAGTTCCGAACAGGCGACGCAGGAGGCGACCCGGGTCCGCAGGGCCTCCCAATCCAGCTCCGCAACCGGCGGGGACGAAGCCGCTGACGAGATCACCGGGGCCGGTGCGGAGGGTACCGGGGCATGCAAGGGCTCCGAAAACGCCCGCGGAATGGAAGCCATGGACTCGGCCCCGGATGGCCCGCGCCGCACCCAGACCGGGATCCCCATTTCGTGCAGGACCTCCCGCTGACGACGGCTCAGGGTCATCGCGGGCGGTCAGACGCCGTCGTGCTGGGGATGAGCCCTGGCCGGGGGCACCGTCAGCCGGTTCAGGGCGTTCAGGTAGGCCTTCACCGAGGCGATCACGATGTCGGTGTCCGCCCCCTGGCCATTGACGATGCGTCCGGCGCGGGAGAGCCGCACCGTAACCTCGCCCTGGGCGTCGGTTCCGGAAGTGATGTTGTTGACCGAATACAGCAGGAGCTCGGTCCCGCTGTTCACCATGGACTCCACCGCCTGGAAGGAGGCATCGACCGGACCGCCGCCGTCGGCGGAGCCACTGAGTGCCTCGCCGTCCACCTCCAGGTGCACCTCGGCATGCGGCGTGGTGCCGGTCTCGGAGCAGACGCGCAGGAACTTCAGCCGGTACCGGTCGGACGCCTCGGGTGCGGCCTCGGAGACCAGGGCCTGCAGGTCCTCGTCGAAGATGTCGTGCTTCTTGTCCGCGAGATCCTTGAACCGCGCGAACACCTCGTCGAGCTCCGCGGCCGTCTCGAACTCGATGCCCAGCTCAAGCAACCGCGAGCGCAGGGCATTGCGGCCCGAGTGCTTGCCGAGGACCATGCGGTTCGCGCTCCAGCCGACGTCCTCGGCACGCATGATCTCGTAGGTGTCCCGGTGCTTCAGCACTCCGTCCTGATGGATTCCGGACTCGTGCGCAAAGGCATTGGCGCCGACGATGGCCTTGTTCGGCTGCACCGGAAAACCGGTGACGTTGGACACCAGGCGCGAGCAGGGCACGATCTGGGTGGCGTCGATCCGGGTCTCGACCGGGAAGATGTCCTGACGGGTACGCACCGCCATCACGATCTCCTCGAGCGAGGCATTACCGGCGCGTTCACCCAGCGCATTGATCGTGCACTCCACCTGCCTGGCCCCATTCAGGACCGCCGCCAGGGAGTTGGCCACGGCCAGCCCAAGATCATTGTGGCAGTGCACCGAGAACACCGCCTTGTCGGCATTGGGGACCCGTTCCAACAACGTCGCGATCGTCGCGCCGAACTGTTCCGGGATCGCGTAGCCGACGGTGTCCGGAATGTTGATGGTGCGGGCCCCTGCGTCGATCGCGGCCTCGATCACGCGGCAGAGGAAATCGATCTCGGAACGGCCGGCGTCCTCGGCGGAGAACTCGACGTCGTCGGTGTAGTTGCGCGCGTGCCGAATGGCCGCCACTGCGTGTTCCACGACCTGATCCGGACTCATGCGCAGCTTGTGCTGCATGTGGATCGAACTGGTCGCGATGAAGGTGTGGATGCGCGGGGCAACGGCATCCTTCAGCGCCTCGGCGGCACGGTCGATGTCCTCTGCGCGGGCCCGGGTCAGGCCACAGACCCGGCTGTCCTTGACCGCGCGGGCGACCGCGCGCACGGCCTCGAAATCACCCGGACTCGCGGCGGGAAAACCGGCCTCGATCACATCCACCCGAAGCTTCTCGAGCAGGTGCGCAATGCGCAGCTTCTCGTCCCGGGTCATCGAAGCGCCGGGGCTCTGCTCGCCGTCGCGCAGGGTGGTGTCGAAGATGATCAGCGCGTCTTGACTCATGATCCTGGTCTTCCAGTCGTTGGGTATCGCCGCGGGTCAGGAGCGGCGGCTGCGATGGCGGCGCCAGCGCTCCAGTGTCAGCAGGGGTCCGGAGAGGGCATACAGGACGAAGCCGGCCAGCAGCACCTTCGGGGGATCCAGTGCGGCCAGCATCAGCACACCGACCACCGCGAGCATTGCGAAAAAAGGCACGCGGTGCCGGAAGTCCATGTCCTTGAAGCTGAAATAGGCCAGGTTGCTGACCATCAGCACGCCCGCCAGAACGGTCACGACCAGGGCCAGCCCCATCAGTATCGTCGGCGAACCCGCGAACAGGCCCATATCCTCGGCCACCCAGACCGTGCCCACCACGAAGGCCGCGCTGGCAGGACTGGGCAGCCCCTGGAAGAAGCGCTTGTCGGTCACCGCCAGCCGGCTGTTGAAACGCGCGAGGCGCAGCGCCGTCGAGGTCGCGTAAAAGAACGCCGCGACCCAGCCCAGGTTGCCGAGCTCGTGCAACTGCCAGAGATAGGCGATCAGCGCCGGCGCCAGGCCGAAGGCCACCAGGTCCGAGAGCGAGTCGTACTGTGCCCCGAACTCGCTCTGGGTATTGGTCAGGCGCGCCACCCGCCCGTCCAGGCCATCGAGCACCATCGCCACGAACACGGCGATGGCGGCGGTGATGAAATCGCCGTTGATGGCCGAGACCACCGCGAAGAAGCCGGAGAAAAGAACCCCGGTGGTGAACAGGTTCGGCAGAAGAAAAACACCACGCCGCCGTGGCCGTGTCGCTGCGTCGGGTTGCTCCTCGTTCATGACCTGGGCGCCTCCGCGCTTGCCTTTTTCTGACCCGGAAGCTCTCCGAGCAGATCCGCCCCGGCGAGGACGAGCTGTCCCGGCCGCGCGGACACGTGTGCCGTGTGCGGCACCCAGAGAGTCACGCTCCCGCCGAATCCCGCGAAGCCGAGACGCTTCCCGCGCCCGATTCGACTTCCCGTGATGACCGGCAGACGAACGAATCGGGGCCAGCGGCGCAGATCCAGCGCGAGCGACAGGGCATGGCCCTCGTCCGTTTCAAAGGCCAGCCCGAGTTGCCCGGTCAACTGCGGATCGGGTTTCTCATCGGACTCCTTTCCCGGCCAGACCCTGCGCACCAGCGTCGCCTCCTGCGGCGCGTTCAGATTGTATTCACCGAGCGCCCGCTGCCGGATCACGATACGCCGGGCCGGTTTCCCGGTAAACGGATCCACAGCCTCGTCCAGCGACTGCACCGTGCCGTCTGTCGGCGCCAGGATACCCAGGGCCTGCGGCGGAATCGGGCGGACGAAGTCGCGAAACAGCAGCAGCAGCGCAATGGCCACGAAGACCAGCAACGCCCCGGCCTCGGTGTACCCGAACAACAGGGTGATCACCGCCAGCCAGGCGGTACCGATGACGAAGATTCTGCCTTCAGGAGCAACGGGAAACATCAGGGTTCATCCGGGTCTGGCGGAAGCGCCGCCTGGCGCCTGGACGGCCTGGGGCCCGGCTCATGACCTGCCGGGCCCCGGCGCGCGTCAGTTCCGGGTCTTGTCCACGAGCTTGTTCGCGGTGATCCAGGGCATCATCCCACGCAGGCGTTCGCCCACCTGCTCAATCGGATGAGCCGCGTTCAGGCGCCGGTAGGCGGTCATCGAAGGGTAATTGGCGGCACCCTCCTCGATAAAGGCCTTCGCGTACTCACCGGTCTGGATCCGGTGCAGCGCCTCCTGCATCGCAAAGCGGGATTCCTCGTTGATCACCTTCGGTCCGGTCACGTACTCGCCGTACTCGGCGTTGTTCGAGATCGAGTAGTTCATGTTCG
>NZ_REBW01000142.1 GCF_007692535.1 Thioalkalivibrio sp.
GCCTTCCTCTTCACGCCCTGGCTGGCATGGCGGCTTCGTCCTTCGATGGAATACCTGCAGCGCGCCGAGGAGAAGGAGCACAAGCAGAACGAGATGATGGGGCGGTTCTTCGCCAAGGCCATCCCGGGTCTGGTGAACAATCGCACCTATGGCTGGGGCTTCCTGATCGGGATCGTCGTCGTCTTCTTTCTGACCGTGATGCTCTTCTTCACCAAGGACGTGTCGGTGAAGATGCTGCCGCTGGACAACAAGCCCGAGTTCAACGTGGTCATCAACTTCCCGGAAGGCACCGCACTGCCGAGGACGGCGACCCTGACCCACGAACTCGCCACGGTCCTGCGGGAACTGCCGGAGGTCACCGCGGTGCAGGCCTATGTGGGTACTGCCTCGCCGTTCAATTTCAACGGCCTGGTGCGCCACTACTATCTGCGCCAGCATCCCTGGCAGGCCGATATCCAGGTTCAGTTGGTGGACAAGGGCGACCGGCGCCGCACCAGCCATCAGATCGCCGTCGAAGCACGGGAACTCCTTGCGCCCATGGCCCAGGCCGCGGGGGCGCGGATCCAGGTCGTCGAAATGCCGCCCGGTCCACCGGTCCTGCAGTCCGTGGTTGCCGAGATCTACGGGCCGGACGCCGAGATCCGCCGGCGCGTCGCCCTCGACATGGAGCAGATGTTCAGAAACGCCCCGCATCTGGATGACGTCGACAGCTTCCTGCAAGCGCCGTATGACGTCTGGCACTTCAACGTGGAGCGGGACAAGGCTCTGCGCCGCGGTGTCACGGTGGACGCAGTGAACCGCACCCTGGAGACCGCGGTCGGCGGGCAGATGCTGGGAGACGTCAAGGCACGCTCTCTGGTCGAGCCGCACATGATCCGGCTGCGCCTCCCGATGGAGGTCCGTTCCGACATTGAGCGTCTGCTGCTGCTCCCGGTGCCCACCCTGGCCGGTGGTTCCGTACCCCTTTCGGAACTGGGTGAGTTCGTGCGGATGCCGCAGGACGAGCCCGTGTTTCACAAGAACCTGAGACCTGTCGAGTACGTGACGGCGGAGACGGTGGGCCGTCTGGCGGCCCCGATCTACGGCATGCTCGAGGTGGAACAGCAACTCGCGGATTACCGGCTTCCCGGGGGTGGGACGCTCGAATCCTACTGGGTTGGCCCTCCCCCCAATGACGGTTCCGTCGCCTTCGAGTGGACGGGCGAGTGGACCGTGACCTATGAAACCTTCCGGGACATGGGTATCGCTTTCGCCATCGCGCTGGTGCTGATCTACATGCTGGTCGTCTGGGAGTTCGGCAATTTCCTGCTGCCGGCGATCGTGATGGCTCCGATCCCGTTGACACTGATCGGGATCATTCCGGGCCATTGGCTCCTGGGTGCGGAGTTCACCGCAACGTCGATGATCGGATTCATCGCGCTCGCGGGGATCATCGTTCGCAATTCCATCCTGCTGGTGGACTTTGCAAGGCACCAGGTGGCCCAGGGAGAGGACGTGATGCAGGCGATGGTCAACGCCTGCCAGGCACGAACCCGGCCCATCGTGATCACCGCCTTCGCGCTGCTTGCGGGCTCCAGTGTCATCCTGTTCGACCCGATCTTCCAGGGCATGGCGGTTTCGCTGATGTTTGGCACGATCGTGGCCACCCTGCTGACCCTGCTGGTCATCCCGCTGGGCTGCATCAGTGCCCGCAAGACCTTCGAGGGTCTGGATCGCCATGAAGAAGGGGGCCAGGGTGGAGATGGTACGCTGGCGGCCATGGGACCGGACCATGGATCCGGGCCTTCCGGTGGGGGTGCCTCAGCCGCACCGCGCAGGATGACCGATCCATCGGGCGGACCGTTTGCCAAGGCCATCGGGCTGGTGCTGCTTTACCTGAAATCCCTGGGGGCCAGCTTCGTCGAGGGGGTGATGCAGCTCCTGCGCGCCGTCGCGCGGCTGATCCTGCGGCTGGTCGGGGGTGGTTCCGGTGGGCCGCCCGGACCGGGTACGGGCGGCGGTCCGGGAACCGGACCTGCCGGTGCCGGCGGTGGTGGGCCGTCAGGCCCGGACGCCGCACCTCCGTCTGGCGTACAGGGTGGTGGAGCGCGATCGAAGCCGGAACCCAAAGGCCCTGAGGCTCGTCAGCACGCGGAATCTGAGCGCAGCGGCGAAATCTCCGAGCCGTCCGCGAAGCCCAAGGCACCCGCGAAGGCTGCGGCCATGCGCCCGGCGCACGAGGAACACGCGGCGTCGACCACTGTGGAGCCAGACAGGTCGACAGACGCGCCTGTGCAAACCAGGGACACGGGCAAGGCCGCGGCTGCCGTGCGGAAGGATGCTCCGGTTGCGCAGGAGCGGAAAAAAACACAACCCAAAAAGGCGGCAAGCGAAGAAGGGAAGGATTCTTCTGTTCCGTCAAAGGGCGGGACGGCGAAGGCCGGGGGCGTCGGCGAGCAGTCCAACGAAGCTGCGTCCGGCCGCACCGGGAAGCCCGCCGAGTCCGGTGGGTCCACAGGTAATGCCCGCCGACGGCGTGGCATCCGTTTAAAGTGAATCAATCCACGACGACTCTCTAACCAAAGGAGATGTGCATATGAAGCATGAAATGACCAAACGTGTCGGCAAGCTCTCGCTGACGGCTTTGGCCGTGGCAACCACCCTGGCCCTGGCCGGGACGGTACAGGCGGGTGAGCGCCCATACGGTCAGGGCTATGGTGTATCCGACATCGCGCAGGCGCCGATGGGCTACGGGTATGGCCGCCCGCACCACGGGTATGCCCCGCCGCCATGGGTTCGTGAGGGCCATGACGGCGAGATGCCCGAGGACATGAAGGCCATGATGGCCGAGCGCGAAGAGCAGATGAAGGCCATGATGGCGGAGCGCGAAGAGCGCATGCAGGCCATGCAAGCCCAGCGTGAAGAACGCATGAAGGCGATGGAGGCCGAGCGCGAAGCCTACATGGAGCAGATGGAGGCGATGCGCGAGGCGCGCGAGAAGGCGATGGAGGCCGCGCGCGAGGCCTACATGGCCGAATTGCCCGAGGAGGTGCGGGAGGCCATTGCCGAGCGCGAGGAGCGCATGAAGGAGATGATGGCCGAGCGCGAGCAGCAGATGCAGCAGATGGAAGAGATGCGTGAGGCCCGTCAAAAGGCGATGGAAGCGGGTCGTGAGGCCTACATGGCTGAAATGGAGCGGCAGCGCGAGGCCATTCAGGAGATGATGGAAGAGCGTCGTGGGAACCAGGGTTCAGCGGAGTAAAGAGGAACTCCTGTCGGCCATGGGCAGCCCGCAACGGCGCGTCCATGAGCCGGAGGGTGACCCCGCGCGATGAACCGATTGCGAACCGAGTGGAATCTCTGGCCAAGGTTGGCCTGGCTGCTTGTGCTTGCTTTGGCGGGCGGCCTGCTCCTCGCGGGTGATCTCGAAGCACGCGATCGAGGCAATCCCTGGGCAACGCCGGAGCAGCGCGCTCCTGCGCCGGGGATGCGGCCCAACGCGGATGGGCGCTTCGCCCCTCGCGATTATGATCCCGTCAACGATCGTCGCCGGAGGGATCCGCGTTTGGCGGAACCCCTGCAACCGGGGGTCCCTGGTCATCTCCAGTATCCGTCCACCGGGTTTCTGGGTGTCCCGGATGCCCGTGGTTTCGGCATCCAGGACCCTGCTTTCGGAAGTCCGTGGTCCCCGGGTATGTATGGGGCTCCGGGCTTGGGCTACCCCGGCCTGTCTCCTTATGGCGCTTATCCGGGTAGTGGTATGCTTTTCCCGGGTACGGGTCTTTCGGCGCCGGGCTTCCTGTCACCCCTGTACGGTTCGTCACTTGGATCTGTCCCGATGTACGGCATGCCATTCTAGGGACAAGAAAGTGCGCTGGCTGGTGGCCCTCTGGGCCGGCGTACCTTTGATAAGAGGGCATAAAACTCCATTGGAGGTTTTTCATGAGTAAGTTCGTTAAGGCAATCGTTCTGGCCGCGACCGTCGGCGCCCTCTCCGCTGCTCCGATGCTGGCGTCTGCCCAGTGGGGCGGTCCGGGTTGGGGTGGTCCTGGCTATGGTGGTCCTGGCTATGCTCCCGGCTACGGTGGCTGGGGCCACCCCGGCTACGGCCGTGGAATGGGCGACATGTTCGGCATGGGCGACATGTTCAGCGACATGGACTTCGGCATGTCCGGACGTGGTGCCGGTCGCGGCCATGGCTATGGTCGTGGCGATGCCTACGGCTACGGCCACCCGGGTTACGGCGGCTACGGCCCCGGCTACGGCTACGGCCCGCGCTGGTAAGTTCGTCGAAAGGGCGACCTGCCCGGCCTCGGCCGGGTAGGTCTTTTTCAACTCGTTGCCTCGAGGCCCCCCTGCATGCTGACTGTTATCGGCAATCTGAAAGGCGGTACCGGCAAGAGCACGGTGGCCTTCAACCTGGCCCTGTGGGCAGTGGGCAACAAACGGAAGGTGCTGCTGGTGGATCTCGATCCCCAGGCCACACTGACCGACGTCATCCGGGTGCGTGAGGAAGAAGGCTATTCCCCGTCCCTGGAGCTCTCGCAAAGCCTGGAAGAGGCGATCAAGGCGGGAGAAACCTATCAGGACATCATCGTCGATGTCGGTCCCTCCGACCTCGGCACCATGTATGCGGCGATTCTGGCGGCCGACCAGGTGATCATCCCGGTCCCCCCCAGTCAGGCGGATGTCTGGTCGACGCAGCGTTTCGTGAAAAAGATCCTGGAGTTGCGCGGTGACCGCGCGAAACCGGAGATCATCGGTTTCATCAACAGGGCCGACACCCACCAGGCCGTTCGCGAGTCGGACGAGGCCTTCGGTGCCCTCGGGATGATCGAGGGAATACGGGCGCTGCGGCCGCGCCTGAGTCAGCGTATGGCTTTCCGCCGCTCCTTCAGCGAGGGGCTCTCGGTTCAGGAGTTGGAGCGCCGCAGCAAGGCGTCCCTCGAACTCGACGAACTGGCCAAGGCGATCTATCGGAAGTCCCGCCGGTAACACGGTCGGAAGCCGAACCTTCAGCAATCAAAAGGACCAGGGTGAATCATGGCTGCAGTGCGCACCTTTCTGCGTAAATATTGGATTCTCATCGTCATCGTTCTCTGGGTCATTGCCTGGGCCAACCGGGACTGGCTTGCGGGGCAGGCGCCTGCGGGCGAGGACGCGTATGCAGAGGAGCGGCCCATCGAGGTTCCGCCTGCTGTCAGGGACGTCGAGGCGGACGAGGACGCCGCCGCTGCAGAGCCTTCTCCCCGACCCCAGGAGACGCCGCCCGAGCCCGAACCTGCACCGGAGCCCGAGCCCGTCGCCCCCGCGCCGGAAACCGAGGTGAGCGCCGTGCCGCAGCCCGAACCGGCACCAGCCGTTCCTGAGCGCGAGCCGGAAGCCGAGGCAGAAGCGGAAGTGGATCGTCCAACTGCGACGCCGGAGACTCCGATCACCGCCGCCCCGGTGACGGAGCCCGTTGTCGAAAGGGAGGAGGTCGTCGCTCCTGAGGTTGTTGAAACACCCGCGGAACTGCTCTCCCGGTCGCGTTCCGTGGCCCGTAGCCGTGGGCCAGGCGCTGCCGCCGAGGTGCTGGCAGCCGGGTTGCGTGAACTCCCGGGCGATGTCCCGGAACGCGCGGACCTCTACGGTGAGATGGGCAATTACCACTTCACTGCCGGGAATTTCACCGCGGCGCTGGCGGCCTACGATTCTGCTCTCAAGGCCTTGCCGGAAGAGGACCGGATCGCGATGCTGCGCCGGCTGGCCCCGATCTACGACCGCTACCATCCAGCCGGCCGCTCGCACCTTGATCAATTCAGGTAGAATAAGCATCTAGTGTTATTCGCCTGCGAGATGCCGTGCATCGATGTTCAAGGCCGACGTTCCGCCTGTCCCCGCGGACTCGGACCGATCAGGATTCGGGGGACGCAGCATGAGGTTGGTGCGCAACCTGCTTGCGCTGATCGGCCTGCTGACATTGGTCGCGCTCGGGGCAGCCATCCTCGTCCTTGAGCCGTACGTGAACAAGGCCCGTAGTCTCGATGAGGCGGCCCTGGGGGTTTATGCCGGGATGGCGCGGACCATCCTCGAAACCGGGGACCCGATGGAGGCGATGGTTTACCAGCGCAGTGCCGATCCCGGCCTGTCCGTCGCCGACGTGGAGACCGCCCTGGGCCGCGCGGCGGCGGCGTTTGAACTTCACGCCCTGGGTACCCTGCCAGTGCAGCAGCAGGTGCTCGACCAGACAGGTCGCAGCTTCCCCCTGCTGCAGATCCATCTGTTCTGCGATCCTGATCTGGCATCGGACCTGATTCGCCACAACCCCTCGATGGCCGCTTTTCTGCCTTGCCGCGTCATCGTGTACGAGGACGAGAGCGGACGCATATGGCTGATGACGCCCAATCTGGATCTCGTGGTGCACGGTGGTCGGCCGTTGCCGCTGGCGCTGCAGGAGCGCGCGCTCGGTCTTCAGCAGACGCTGCGCGCAATGGTTGACCGGGCTGCAGGCGCGGATTCGTGACGCGGACGCGACCCTTTCGATTGCAAACCCTTTTTGGCTGGACAGTGAACAATGAGCGACTTTGACTACCGAAACGATGCGCGGCATGGCGATGCAGAAGACTACGACGCCCGCTCGCGGCGCCTTCAGCTGATTGTCTATTCAGCCATGGTGGCCTTCGTCGTACTGGCCGTGTACGGCTTCTGGCTGATCACCAGCCTGACCAGGGACGTCAGCCGCCTCGCGATCGAAATGTCGGCAATGACCCGGACCATCGACCGGGAGATGGCGGTGATGGCCCGGAAGATGGGTGACATCGATGGGCGCATGGTCTCGATCAACGACAACATGGTGTCGATGGACCGGAACATCGCTGCGATGACGCGCGACGTTGGCAGCATGAATGCCAACATCGGTTCCATGGCGAGCGATACCACGACCATGGCGGGTTCGACACTGAACATGCAGCGCGACATGTGGAGCCTGAACCGCAACGTCTCCGGGCCGCTGGGCATGATGAACAGCTTCAATCCCTTCAGCGGCAGCCAGGGTCCATTCCCGGGGTCGCCGGCACCCTACTACCCGCAGCACGGTGGCCGCTGACGCGGCATCGATCCCATTCCCAACCACGGAGTGCGTATGTTCAATCGTCCCGGCAACCGCGTGAACCAGCAGCTGAGCCTGCTCAGCAATCGGCTATCGGAGGAAAACCCGGCGCTGGAAGGTGTCGTCGATTCGTTCCGAGCCCTGGACCGCCTCGGTTATTCGGCCGGGCTGATGAATCCCGAGGAGGAGTCGTACGCCTTCACCATCTCGTGGTGGCCGATGATCGCGGTCCTCGGCACCTTCTCTGCGGGCAAATCGACCTTCATCAACGAGTACATCGGCGCGACCGTTCAGCGCAGTGGCAGCCAGGCCGTGGACGATCGTTTCACGGTGATCAGCTACGGCACCAGCGAGGAGGTGAAGGAACTGCCGGGTCTCGCACTCGATGGGGATCCCCGCTTTCCCTTCTACCGGGTCAGCAACGAAATCGAGCGTCTGAGCGATGGTGCGGGGCGCACCGTGGATCACTTCCTCGCGATGAAGACGGTCAAGTCCGAACGGCTGCGCGGCCGGATTCTGATCGACTCTCCCGGGTTCGACGCCGACGAGCAGCGGGCGACGATCCTGCAGCTGACCGACCACATCATCGATCTCTCCGATCTCGTACTGGTGTTCTTCGACGCCCGTCATCCGGAACCGGGGGCGATGCGCGACACACTCGAGCACCTGGTCAACCGGGTTGCCGCGCGCAACGACTTCACCAAGCTGGTCTTCGTGCTGAACCAGATCGATACCACCTGGCGCGAGGACAATCTCGAGGAGGTCGTCTCCGCCTGGCAGCGCGCGGTGGTGCGCCAGGGTAACGCCACCGGCCGGTTCTATTGCCTCTACAACACGGGCGCTGCCGTCGAGATCGGCGACGAAAAGGTCCGGGCCCGTTACGAATACAAGGCTGCGCGCGACCGCGACGAGATCCACGCGAAGATCGCGGAAATCAGTTCCTCGCGTTCCTACCGCATCGTCGGCGCGATGCAGGCGATTGCCGAATCGATGGAAATGGACGCCCTCCCGGCATTGAAGGGCGCGCTGGGACGCTGGCGCCGTTGGGTCGTTCGTGCCGACGCCGTGATGATGGCAGTGGTCCTGATCGTCGTGGTATACGCGGCCCAGGCCATGGCCGATGGTTTCGGCCCCCTGCTGGAGGCGATACAGGCGCACCCCGTTACCTCCGGGTTCGCGGCAGTCGTGCTGCTCGCCGTCCTGCTGGGTGTCCACGTTTTCAACCGACGCTGGGCGGCGCGGCGCATTGCGCGCAGCCTTCCGGATGAGACCGCCTCTGGAAACTGGCGTGCAGCCTTCCTCAAGAACACGGTGTTCTGGCGTTCGATCTTCCGCAAGTCGCCGGCGGGCCTGGGGCGCGGCGCGATCCGGCAGTTGCATGCATTGCGCGATCAGGTCGAGGCCTACGTGCAGCGTCTGAACAACCAGTTCATGGACGAAGGGGAGGCCCGGAAGGAAGCGCGGGCAGGGGCGCAGTCGGTCCAGGCATCCGCGCCTGACGCGGGCGCAGAAAGCCGGGAAGAAGCGGCGCCGGCGCCCGGCCAGGAGACGCGAGGTTAGCCGGTGCCAGTGGATCTTGCGGCAAGGGTGTTAGCGGGTCGCCGCCTCGCCAGATACGCGGGCGCTGCGAGAGTCGGGTTGGAGGGGGGGGCATCATGCCTGCACTTGCGGGCCCTGCGCGTAGGCGCCGGGCGCTGCTTCGCAGGGATTGAACGTGCCGCATTGCTCACCGGGAGTTGACGCCCGGTTGCAGTGCGGTTGGAATGAGCGCCTCGGAAGACCCCGTGCAGCGCATGCAGGAGAAATGAAATGACAATACTGGCATGGATCATGTTTGTTTTGGCGATGATCCTGGTACCCATTTCAGTATGGGCAAGCCTGGCCGCGCTCGGTGTCTGTGCAGGTTGCGCACTGGTTCGTGACTGGCAACGGGACCGCCGGTTGCAGACACCGCCGGGCAAGGATGGTTGAGCAGCGTGAGGTTGACAGCCTCGCTGCGCGTTGTCTGACAGTGCAGGAAGAAACGATGGAGAGTGCGCTGCCTGCCGGTGTGTCCGGCCCGGCGGCGAGGATCCAGGGATTGGCCCAATCGTCTTGCCCGGTGTTGCGGTTGCCGTAGAAGCAGGGCCGGCTGTCTGGTTCCCGCTCCGCCCCTGAAACGGGGTGGTGGGAACCGGCAGCCGGTTGTTCCAAGACTCCCGTGGCACTCGCCCGCAAGGCGGTCGCCACGCCGTAAATCGACCTAGTTGGGGATAGTGAATATGAGTGACACCAAGAAACTTGCAATCATCGCGACCAAGGGCAGCCTGGACTGGGGCTATCCTCCCTTCATCCTCGCCTCCACGGCGGCTGCGTTGGGCTATGAGGTGGAGGTGTTCTTCACCTTCTACGGCCTGCAACTCCTGAAGAAGAAGATGGATCTCCAGGTGAGTTCCCTGGGCAATCCAGGTATGCCGATGCCGATGCCGGTCCCCGTTCTGCTGCAGGCCCTGCCGGGGATGCAGAAGATGATGACCGTGATGATGAAGCAGAAGATGAAGGCGAAGGGCGTTGCCAGTCTCGAGGACCTGCGCGACCTCTGCCAGGAGGCCGAGGTGCGCATGATCGCCTGTCAGATGACGGTCGATCTGTTCGAGATGGATACCGCTGAGTTCATCGACGGCGTCGAGTACGCCGGGGCCGCGGCCTTCTTCGAGTTCGCGGGCGAATCCGATATCTGCCTGTTCATCTGACCCGTCCTGAGCAAAACGCCCCGCGCTGCTGGTGCTGCGCGGGGCGTCATAGTCCCCTTCAGGCGGCCTGCGGCCGCGATCAGGCGCTCGGCCGCGCCTGAGATGTGGGGGTCTGTGCCCGGCGTTGGGAGTGTAGTCCGAGACCGCTCCTACGGGTTCGCCATGCCGGGATAACCGAGTTGCCGCCAGGCTTCGAACACCATCACGGCCACGGCATTCGACAGGTTCAGGCTGCGGCTCTCCGGGCACATCGGGATGCGCAGCAGATGTTCCTGTGGCAGGCCGTTCAGCACCGCCTGCGGCAGGCCCCGGGTTTCGGGTCCGAACAGGAAGCCGTCGCCTTCGGCGAAGGCGGGCGCATCGTGCCTCCGGCGGGCGCGGGTGGTCAGCGCGAACAGGCGCTGGATCGGCGCCGATTCCAGACAGGCCTCCAGGCTGGCATACTCCTGGATTCTGGCGAACTCGCGATAATCGAGGCCGGCCCGGCGCAGGCGCTGCTCATCCAGGGTGAAGCCAAGCGGGTGCACGAGGTGCAGGTGCGCGCCCGTGTTGGCGGCGAGACGGATGATGTTGCCGGTGTTCGGCGGTATCTCCGGTTCATAAAGGACGACATGCAACATGGCTGAAAATCCCGCTGATCCGCGCCTGCAGATCCAGTTCTGCGGCCTCCCGTTCAGTACCCCGGTGGTGCTGCTGTCGGGCTGTGTCGGGTTCGGAGAGGAATATACCCGGGTTGCCGGGTTTTCCAACCGCGACGCCGGCGCGATCTGCCTGAAGGGCACCACCGGCAACGCCCGCCTGGGCAACCAGCCGCACCGGGTCTACGAGACGCCGGAGGGCATGCTGAACGCGATCGGCCTGCAGAACCCCGGCGTGGACGACGTGGTGGACCGCATCCTGCCCACGCTGGACTTCTCCGAGACGCGCTTCATCGCCAATGTCTCCGGCTCGACGATCGAGGAATACGTCGCGGTGACGCGGCGCTTCGACGACTCGCCGATCGACGCGATCGAGATCAACATCTCCTGTCCGAACGTGAAGGAGGGCGGGGTCGCGTTCGGCAACGACCCGGACATGTCCGCGCGGGTCGTCGCCGCCTGCCGCGCGGTCACCGGCAAGCCGATCATCACCAAGCTGTCGCCCAACCAGACCGACATCGCCGAGAACGCCCGGCGCTGCATCGAGGCCGGTACGGACGGCTTCGCGGTGATCAACACGCTGATGGGCATGGCGGTCGATGTCGAGCGGCGCGAGGCGGTGATCGGCAACAACCAGGGTGGGCTGTCGGGACCGGCGATCAAGCCGATCGCGCTGCTGAAGGTACAGCAGGTCTACCAGGTCGCGGCACCGCATGGCATCCCCATCATCGGCCAGGGTGGCGTTGTGAACGCGAAGGATGCGCTGGAGTTCATCATCGCAGGAGCCAGCGCCGTGGGCGTAGGCACAGGCCTGTTCTACGATCCCCTGTGCCTGCCGAAGATGCTCGCTGGCATGAGCGACTACCTCGACCGCCACGGCATTGCCCACATCAGCGACTTGACCGGAACCCTGCGCCTGCACGGCTTCGTGTCGGCCTGCGACCTTCCGCCGGAGGCCAGCTGAACGTTCAGCTGGCCTCCGGCCGGTCCAGGCCGAGTTCCTGGATTTTACGGGTCAGGGTGTTGCGGCCCCAGCCAAGCAGGGCCGCCGCCTGCTGACGGTGGCCGTCGGTCATGGCCAGGGCCTCCAGGATCAGCGTGCGCTCGAACTGGGGTTGCACCACCGAGAGGAGGTCGCGCGAGCCCCCGCGCCAGTGCTCGCGGGCCTGTTCGGCGAGATCGCTGGTCCAGTCCCGGAGCGGGGGCGCAGGGTCATCGACACTGGTGCTGCGCGCGGGTTGGCTGCGCAGTTCCGGTGGCAGATCCTCCAGGTGCACCTCGCGGCCCGAGGCCATCACCGTCAGCCAGCGGCAGGTGTTCTCCAACTGGCGTACGTTGCCCGGCCAGCGCATCGCCTGGAGTTCCTTCATCACCTCCGGTCGCATCAGCTTCACGTCGACAGCAAGGTCGCGCGCGGCCTCGACCATGAAGTGACGGATCAGCAGCGGAATGTCCTCCGGCCGCTCGCGCAGGGCCGGAACCTGGATCCGGATGACGTTGAGGCGATGGAACAGGTCTTCCCGGAACAGCCCGGCGGCAACCCGGTCCTCCAGATTCTGGTGCGTGGCGGCGATGATGCGCACGTCGACCCGGATCGGGGTGTGGCCGCCGACGCGGTAGAAGGTGCCGTCGGACAGCACCCGCAGCAGCCGCGTCTGCAGGTCGAAGGGCATGTCGCCGATTTCGTCGAGGAACAGCGTACCGCCGTCCGCCTGTTCGAAGCGTCCCTTGCGCGCCTGATTGGCACCGGTGAACGCGCCGCGTTCGTGGCCGAACAGTTCGCTCTCCAACAGGTCCTTGGGGATCGCTGCCGTGTTCAGCGCAATCAGCGGCTGATGCGCGCGCGGTGAGTGCTGGTGTAGCGCCCGCGCCACGAGTTCCTTGCCGGTGCCCGACTCGCCGTTCACCATCACCGTGATGTTCGAGCGCGACAGCCGGCCGATCGCGCGGAACAGCTCCTGCATCGCCGGCGCATCGCCGATGATCGTGGTTTGCTGTCTGTCCTCGGCCTCAGCGCCGTTGGAACGGCGGTCGCCTCGCGCCTGGAGCGCCCGCTCTACGAGGCCGACCGCCTCGTCGAGGTCAAACGGCTTGGGCAGGTACTCGAAGGCACCGGTCTGGTAGGCCGATACCGCGCTCTCCAGGTCGGAGAAGGCGGTCATGATGATCACCGGCGGCGGGTCCGGGCGTTCGCGCACCCGGGCCAGGAAGTCCAGCCCGTTCAGGCCCGGCATCCGGATGTCGGCGAGGATGGTGTCCGGGGCGCCGTCTTCCTCCAGGGCTTTCCAGGCCTGGTCGGCGGACTCGAAGCCGCGGGCCTCGAAACTGGCCCTGCTCAGGGCGCGTTCCAGCACCCAGCGGATGGAGTCATCGTCATCGATGACCCAGATAGAGGCACTCATGATTCGCCCTCCAGTGGCAGCAGCACGTCAAAGTCGGTGCGGCCTGGCCGGGAATTGCACTCGACCAGGCCATTGTTCAGCTGCATCAGGCTTTGCGCGATCGGCAGGCCCAGCCCCGTGCCCGCCGCCCGTCCGGTCACCATCGGGAAAAAGATCCGCTCGCGGATCTCCTCCGGGATGCCCGGCCCGTTGTCGCGCACGCGCAGCCGAGCGACCAACCGGTGCCGTTTGCCGGATATCGTGTACTGGCGCAGGATTCGCGACATCAGCTGGATCTCGCCATGATCGCCGAGGGCCTGGATCGCGTTCTGCACCAGGTTGAGGAGGGCCTGCACCAGCATGTCGCGGTCGGCCATCACCTCCGGGATGCTCGGGTCATAGTTCCCGCTGATGCGCAGGCCCAGTGGCAGCTGCACGCTGACCAGCCCGCGCACATGCTCCAGCACCTCGTGGACGTTCACCGGTTCGCGCCGGGGCAGGCTGCTCGGACCCAGCATGCGGTCCACCAGGCTGCGCAGACGGTCCGCCTCGCGGATGATGATCCGGGTGTAGTCCCGCAGCGCGGGGTCTGTCACCTCGCTGGCCAGGAGCTGGGCCGCACCGCGCAGGCCACCCAGCGGATTCTTGATTTCGTGGGCCAGGCCCCGGGTCACCGCGCGGCTGATCGCCTGCTGCTGGCGCAGCTGATCGTCGCGGCTGATGCGCTGCTGGCGGTCGACCGCAGTGAGTTCGAGCAGCAACCGGCCCAGGGAATCGTCGTCGCGCAGCGGTGAAATGACCAGGTCGGCGAGGAATTCGGCGCCGCGCAGCGGCCGTAGGGCGCGTCCGCGCAGGGTCACGGGCTGGTCCATACGGAGAACCTGCTGCACCTGGCTGACGAGATTGCGGTCCAGCCGCAGCCAGTGGCCGAGCTGGCCGCCGACCACCCGCTCCCGGCTCAACCCGAGGAGCACCTCCGCCGCGCTGTTGATCGCAAGCAGTTTCAGGTGCTCGTCGGTGACCAGCACGGCGGTGGAAAGGTCATCCAGCCACAGGCACTCGCTCGGGCTGGGAATGGCCGCTACAGAATTGACTATCATCGTTAAACCGTAAGCAGGAATTGCGCCAGAAATCGATGCCCTGGCGGCCCGCCGGATTGTCCGGGCCAGGCCCGTTAGGGCGGTCTTGGCAAGGGGTCTTGGTGCAAGCCTAGCACCAAAGTGGTGCAATCCGCCATCTCATTCGCACCAAATCGGTGCCCTGCTCAGGCTTCCCGCTCCGCTCGTGCCGGAAAAGGTCACAGCTTCAGCCACGCGGATTGGTTGACCGTGCAAACCGCTGCGGATGGCGGTTCGAAACGGACCTCATCAGAGGCCCACTAGCGTCCGCGAAAACTCCGGCGGTCGCGAACGAACTCATCGGGTTCGTCCTCTTCGACTTCCGGTTCGGGCGCTTCCACGGGTTCTTCGGCGGGTTCGGGGGGCTCCGGACGTACCGGGCGACGCAGGATCTCCTCGGCGTCGGGCAGCGGCAGCGCTCCCGCTGGGGGCTGGATCTCGATCTGTTCGACGGGACGGTCCATCGGGGGGCGATCCCCGAAGTGGACGGTGCCCTCGGCATCCACCCAGCGGTAGACCTCGGTCGCACCTGCGACCATCGATAGCGCGGCGAACCCGGCCACCAGGCACAGGCTCAATACGGCTTTCCGCCGGCGGATGTGCAACCGGGCCGTCACCATTGGAACAGCATCCATTGCGGTGGGACGAAGTCAGGACCCAACCCGGCGCGTCGCACGTCCAGCGTGCCGTCTCCGGTGGTGTCCATCAGGTAGTACGGGGGACCCCAACGGGGGATGACCTGCACCATGTACAGGCGCCCGTCGATACGGAATTCGCGGATCACCCCGTCCGGGCGCTCGATCAGCGTGATGTCGGCCTCTTCGAGGATCTGCAGTTGCCGGGCCCGTTCATCGAGCACCGGGGGCGGCGCATCTTCGACCCTTTCCGATGGCGGGGCGTTTTCCACCATCGGCGGCGGCGGCGGCACCTCAGGCCACGGCTCGGCCTGTGCCATTGCTCCGGCGCAGAGTGCCAGCAGGGCTGGGCCGATCATCCACCGCATCGTCATAGCTCCATCAGGCGTTGCTTTTCTTCCGCGGAGGGCTCGAAGCTTCGTGCCTCGTAGTAGTCGAAGATCGCGTCGACGACAGCCTCGGGTGTGTCCACCAGCGAGTATAGCCCAAGGTCCTCCGGGGATATGGTCCCGCGAGCGACCAGGGTATCCTGGAACCAGTCTAGCAATCCACGCCAGAAGCTGCTGCCGACCAGCACGATCGGGATGCGCCGGGACTTGCCCGTCTGCACCAGGGTCAGGATCTCCGCGAGTTCGTCCAGCGTGCCGAAGCCGCCCGGCAGCACCACATAGGCCGAGGCGTATTTCACGAACATCACCTTGCGTGCGAAGAAGTGCCGGAACCCGAGACCGATGTCCTGGTAGGGGTTGGCTTGCTGCTCGTGCGGCAGCTGGATGTTCAGGCCGATGCTGGGGGACTTGCCCGCAAAGGCCCCCTTGTTCGCGGCCTCCATGATCCCGGGGCCGCCGCCGCTGACCACCGCGAAGCCGGAGTCCGAGAGTTGCCGCGCCACCTCCTCGGCCAGCAGGTAGTCGGGGTGCCCCGGGGGGATCCGCGCCGAACCGAAGACGCTGACCGAGGGCTTGATGCGGGCCAGGCGCTCGAAGCCCTCGACGAACTCGGCCATGATCTGGAAGATCTTCCAGCTCTCGCGCGTGAGTTCGGAATCGTCGATCGGCGCGAGCCCGGGATGATGGGTTCGCTCGCGGCCGTTCTTCGGCAAGGGGCCTTGATCATTGCTCATCGCCGTAGCGTAACGCTGCGCGGTCGTCGCGAACAGTCCCGCGGCCGGCTCTGCGTCGGAGCGGAGCGGGTTCGCGGCCCGCGCGGGTCCGCAGTACACTGGAAGGCATTCCCCACTGCGCCTGACTTCATGAGCGATGATGCCCCCCTGGTCCTGGTGGACGGGTCGTCCTACCTGTACCGCGCCTTCCATGCGCTGCCTCCGCTGACCAGTCCTGATGGCCAGCCCACCGGCGCCCTGTACGGTGTCGCCAACATGCTGCGCAAGCTGCGCGCGGATTACAGGCCGCGCCGCATGGCAGTGGTCTTCGACGCCCCGGGCAGGACCTTCCGCGACGATCTCTATGCCGAGTACAAGGCCAACCGCCCGTCGATGCCGGAGGAACTGGCGGTGCAGGTGGAGCCGCTGCACGCACTGGTGCGGGCGCTCGGACTGCCGTTGCTGTGCATTGCCGGGGTGGAGGCGGACGACGTGATCGCGACGCTTGCGACGCAGGCCGAGGAACGCGGCGAGCCCGTGGTGATCTCCACCGGCGACAAGGACCTGGCGCAACTGGTCAGCGACCGCGTGACCCTGGTCAACACCATGACCGGTGCCGTCCTCGACCCGGCGGGGGTGCGCGAGAAGTTCGGCGTCGGTCCGGGGCAGATCGTCGATTTTCTGACCCTGGTCGGCGATAGCGTCGACAACGTGCCGGGCGTCGAGAAGGTCGGCCCCAAGACCGCCGCGAAGTGGATCGACCGCTACGGCAGTCTCGACGCGGTGCTGGAGCATGCGGATGACATCGGCGGCAAAGTCGGCGAGAACCTGCGCGCGGCCAGCCCGCAACTGCCCCTGTCGCGCGAACTCGTCACGGTCCGGCGCGACGTGGACCTCGGCATCGACGAGCACGAGCTGACCCTGGGCGAGCCCGATACCGCGGCCCTGCGCGAAATGTACGCGCGCTTCGGGTTCCGCCGCTGGCTGGAGGATCTGGACGCGACGGGCGACAACCCGGGTGCAGCCGCCACAGAGAACGCAGTCGGCGTGCGGGCGGAGTACCGCGTCGTGCGCAGCGGTGCCGAACTCGATGCCCTGGTCGAACGGCTGCAGGCAGCGGAACTGGTCGCCTTCGACACGGAGACCACCAGCCTGGACTACATGCAGGCGCGCATCGTCGGCCTCTCCTTCAGTGTCGAGCCCGGTCTTGCCTGGTACGTGCCGCTGGCGCACGAGGGTCCGGATGCCGAGCCGCAACTCGATCGCGAGCAGACCCTGAAGCGCCTGCGCTCCTGGCTCGAGTCCCCGGAACACGCCAAGCTGGGGCACCACCTCAAGTATGACCGCAACGTGCTGGCGAACCACGGCATCACCCTGAATGGCATCCGCGAAGACACGATGCTCGAGTCGTACGTGCTGGACGCCGGTGCCAACCGGCACGATCTGGATACGCTGGCGGAGCGGCACCTGGCGCACCGGATGATCACCTACGAGGACGTCGCCGGGAAGGGCGTGAAACAGATCCCCTTCGCCCAGGTCTCGGTGGAACGCGCTACCGAGTACGCGGCCGAGGACGCCGAGGTCTGCCTGCGCCTGCACACGGTCCTGGCTCCTCGGCTGGCCGAGGTCGACGGACCGCAGTCGGTGTACCGGGAGATCGAGATGCCCCTGGTGCCCGTGCTCTCGGACATGGAGCGGACCGGGGTGAAGGTCGATGCCGGGCTGCTGCGCGTGCAGAGTGCGGAACTGCTGAAGCGCATGGAGGAGGTCGCCGAACAGGCCTACTGCGAGGCCGGCGGCGCGTTCAACCTGGGCTCGCCGAAGCAGATCCAGGAAATCCTCTACGAGCGGCTCGGCCTGCCGGTGCTGCGGCGCACGCCGAAGGGCCAACCGTCCACCGCGGAGGACGTGCTCGAACAGATGGCGGCCGAGTACGCGCTGCCGCGCATGATCCTGGACCATCGCGGCTTGAGCAAGCTGCGCAGTACCTACACCGAGCGCCTGCCCGAGCGGGTCGACCCGGACAGCGGCCGGGTGCACACCTCCTACCACCAGGCGGTCGCCGCCACCGGCCGGCTCTCCTCCTCCGATCCCAACCTGCAGAACATCCCGGTGCGCAGCGAGGAGGGCCGCCGGATCCGTCAGGCCTTCATCGCGGAAGAGGGCTTCGTGCTGCTGGCGGCCGACTACTCCCAGATCGAGCTGCGCATCATGGCCCACCTGTCCCGTGACCAGGGCCTGCTCGACGCCTTCGCCGCGGGCCAGGACATCCATCGCGCGACCGCGGCGGAGGTCTTCGGGGTGGCGACGCCGGAGGCCGTCAGCGGCGAGCAGCGAAGGGCCGCCAAGGCGATCAACTTCGGCCTGATCTACGGCATGTCGGCCTTCGGACTGGCGCGCAACCTGGGGATCGACCAGGGCCGCGCCCGGGAGTACATCGAGCGCTACTTCGCACGCTACCCGGGCGTGCACGAGTACATGGAATCGGCGCGCCGGCAGGCCCGCGACCAGGGCTTCGTGGAGACGCTGTTCGGGCGCCGCCTGTACCTGCCCGAGATCGGGAGCCGCAACGCCGCGCGCCGCGCGCAGGCCGAGCGGGTCGCGATCAACGCGCCCATGCAGGGCACCGCGGCCGACATCATCAAGCACGCGATGCTGAAGGTGGCGGCGCGCCTCGCGCGGGACCGGCTGCCGGCCAGGATGATCATGCAGGTGCACGACGAGCTGGTGCTGGAGGTGCGCGCGGACGCGGTGGACGAACTGCGTACGGCGGTCACCGAAGACATGGGCTCGGCGGCGAACCTGGCGGTGGAACTGGTGGTCGACATTGGTACGGGAGCAAACTGGGATGCGGCGCACTGACATGAACACGGGACGGGTGATGGGTCGTCTGGCGCCCTGGGTCGTCGGCGTGCTGGCCCTGGCGGCACTGTGGGTCTGGGCCGACCGGCTGCTGCCCGGCGGCGATCAGGCGGGCATGGTGGTACTGGGTCCCGGCGACTGCGATCTCAACCTGCATGCCTGCACCGTGGAACTGCCCTCGGGCCAGAAGGTGAGCCTGGACCTGCAGCCCCGGCCGATGCCGACCCTGCAGCCGCTGGAGGTCAGGCTCGATCTCGGCGGCCTGGATCCGGAGTGGGTGGAGCTGGATCTGGCCGGTGTGGAGATGTACATGGGCTTCAACCGTTCGCGCCTCGAGCGTGTTGCCCCAGGCAGCTACCGCGGCCAGACCATCCTGCCGGTCTGCGCCAGCGAGGCGATGACCTGGGCGGCCACCGTATTGCCGGGGGGCGTGCAGGAGCAGGCCGAGGTGCAGTTCCGGTTCGTCACGCGGCGCTGAGTGGCCCCGGCCATGTCGAGAAACCTGCTCTGGTCCGCCGCCACTCTCGCCGCTCTGCTCCTGCTGGCGGCGGGCCTGTTCTGGCCCGACTCCCGGGATTCCGGCGAATCGCATGAAGCCGGCGCGCAGCACCACGCCCCTCCCGCTGCCCAGCGCGGGCAACACCGGACCCTTACGGCCGACGCAGCTCCGGCCGGCGGGCCGATCGTGCTGCCGGTCAGCAGCCGCGATGGCCCGCTGAGTCTGGAGGACTACCGCGGCCAATACGTCTGGATCTATTTCGGGTATACCGCCTGCCCCGACGCCTGCCCGATGACCCTGGCCCTGATGTCCCAGGCCCTGTCGCGCCTGCCGCCCGACTGGCAGGGGCGCGTTCGCGGCCTGTTCGTCAGCGTCGATCCGGAACGGGACGGCGCAGGGCATCTGCGCGACTATGTCGGCCACTTCCACCCGGACATCGACGCCGCGACGGGGCCGCACGAGCAGCTGCGCGAGATCGCCGGCCGCTACGGGGTCTTCTACCAGCACAGCGAGGTCGAGTCGGCCCTCGGCTACGTCGTCGACCACAGCTCCTCGACCTACCTCGTGGGCCCGGACGGCGCATTGCTCGCAGTCCATCCCCACGGCATCAGCCCGCCCGAGCTGATTCAGGCTCTCCTCGACCAACCCCGCCCCTAGTGTGGGCTGTTGCCCGGCGGTGGGTGCGTCATCCGAAATCCCGGGAACGCACGGCCAGCTCGCCCAGCCAGGTGCTGCGGTCGCGCAGCTGCTTCGCGATCAGGTGGGTCACCCCATCCTCCTGCTGCAGATCCCCGGTCACCTCCAGCAGACTCGCATGGAGCACCGCGGAACGTGCCTGCTGCACGACGGTGGGCCAGACGATTACGTTCAGGGTCCCCGATTCATCCTCCAGGGTCAGGAATATGGTGCCCTTGGCCGAGCCCGGTCGCTGCCGGGTGATCACCAGGCCGATGTAGCGCACCCCGCTGCGGGCGCCGCCGGCGGTGAGGTCATCGGCGGTGGGCAGCCCGGACAGCGCCGGATGACCGCGCAGCAGGGCGAGCGGGTGCGGTCCCAGCGTCAACCCGGTGCTGGCATAGTCCTGGAACAGGTCTTCGCTGACCCCCGGCGCGGGCAGCAGCGGCACGGCCGCCTGGTCCCGGGCATCGGGAAGGGGAAACAGCGGCAGCGGGGCCTCGACCGCCTGGGTCGCCCAGCGCGCCCGGTAGCGGTGTCCCGCAAGGCTTGACAGTGCGCCGGCCCGCGCCAGTCGCGTAGCCTGGCCGCGGTCCAGACCGGCGCGGCTGACGAGTTCGGCGACGTCGCGAAACGGTCCCTCGGCCCGGGCGGCGACGATGCGCCCGCCGCTCTCCGCATGCAGCCCGCGCACCATGCCCAACCCCAGGCGCAGCCCCAACTCGCCCTGCCGGCCGCCGTTTCCCACAACGGTCTCGACGGTACATTCGGTGGCGCTGACGGTGACATCCACCGGTCGTACGCTGACGCCGTGCCGGCGGGCATCGGCGACGATCTGCGCCGGGGCATAGAAGCCCATCGGCTGGCTGTTCAGCAATGCGCAGGCGAAGATCGCCGGTTCCCGGCACTTGAACCAGGCGGATACGTAGCTGATCAGCGCGAAGCTGGCGGAATGCGACTCCGGAAAACCGTATTCGCCGAAGCCCAGGATCTGCTGGTAGATCTGTTCGGCGAAGGCCTGCGGATAGCCGCGCCGGCGCATGCCGTCCAGCAGCTTTTCCCGATAGCCGGCAAGCCGTCCGGTGCGGCGCCAGGCGCCGATCGCCCGGCGCAGGCCGTCGGCGTCGCCGGCGCTGAACCCGGCGGCGACCATCGCCAGTTCGATCACCTGTTCCTGGAAGATCGGCACCCCCAGCGTGCGCTCCAGCACCCGCTTGACCTCGGGGTTCGGATAGCTGACCGGCTCGCGCCCCTGACGGCGCCGCAGGTACGGGTGCACCATCTGCCCCTGGATCGGCCCCGGGCGGACGATCGCGATCTCGATGACCAGGTCGTAGAAGGTCTCCGGCCGCAGGCGCGGCAGCATCGTCATCTGCGCGCGCGATTCGATCTGGAACACGCCGACGCTATCCGCGCGCTGCAGCATCGCATAGACCGCCGGGTCCTCCGCCGGAATGTCGGCCAGGCCCCATTGGCGCCCGCGGTGCAGGGCCAGCAGTTCCAGCGCGCGGCGCAGGCAGGAGAGCATTCCCAGCGCCAGGATGTCGATCTTCAGCAGGCCGAGTGCGTCGAGGTCGTCCTTGTCCCACTGGATCACGGTACGCTCGGGCATTGCGGCATTCTCGATCGGTACCAGTTCGTCCAGGCGTCCGGCCGCGATCACGAAGCCGCCGGTGTGCTGCGACAGGTGCCGGGGAAAACCGACCAGCATCTGCGCCAGTACCTGCCACTGCCGGGCCAGCGGCCCGTCCGGATCCAGTCCCACCTCGCGCAGGCGTTCGCCCGGGATGCCTTCGTCCCACCAGGCCATGTTCGCGGTCAGGGCGTCGATGCGGGCCCGGCTCACGCCCAGGGCCCGGCCAATGTCGCGCAGGGCGCTGCGGCGCCGGTAGCGGATCACCGCGGCGGCCAATGCGGCGCGCTCACGGCCATATTTCCGATAGATGTACTGGATCACCTCTTCGCGCCGTTCGTGCTCGAAATCGACGTCGATGTCCGGGGGCTCGTTGCGCTCGCGGGAGATGAAGCGTTCGAACAGCATGCTCGAGCGCGCCGGATCGACCGCGGTGATCCCGAGCGCATAGCAGACCGCCGAGTTCGCCGCCGAACCCCGGCCCTGGCAGAGGATGCCGCGCTCACGGGCGAAGCCCACGATGTCGTGAACGGTCAGAAAGTAGGGTTCGTAACCGAGGTCGGCGATGATTTCGAGTTCGTGCTCGATCTGGGTACGGACCTTCGCCGGGGTGCCGCCAGGCCAGCGTTCCCGGCAACCCCGTTCGACCAGGCCCCGCAGCCACGATGCGGGCGCCTCGCCGGGCGGGATGGAATCGGCCGGGTATCGGTAGCGCAGCTCGTCCAGGCGGAACCGGCAGCACCCGGCGACCCGTATCGTCTCGGCGAGCCAGGCGTCGGGATAGAGCCCGGCCAGTTCGTCGCGCGGGCGCAGGCAGCGCTCGCCGTTGGGGAACAGGGCAGGGGCGGCCTCCGCGACCGTGCGTTTCAGGCGCAGCGCGGTGAGCACGTCCTGCAGTACGCGCCGGCCACGTACGTGCATGTGCACGTCGCCGCAGGCCAGTACCGGAATCCCGGTCTCGGCGCCGAGCCGCAGGACCCGCTCCCGCAGTTCCGCATCGATGGGCGTGCGCGTCAGGGTAAGGGCCAGATGCAGCCGCTCCGGGGGAACCACGTTGCGCAGCCAGCCGGCCCAGTGCCGGTCGGCGTCCGTGATCGGCCCCGCGGACGGACCTCCGGAAGCGGCTTCGGAGAGCGTGGGTCCCGGATCGGCCGTCTCCGCCGTTGCCGGCTCGAGCTGCCACAGGACCTCGCAGTCCGGCAACCCGGCCCACTCGGGCCGGAGCAGATCCGCGGCCGCGAGCCGGTACTGCCCTTTGCGTCCGGCCCGGCGGGCATGGGTGATCAGGCGGCACAGGATGCGATAACCGGCAAGGGAACGTGCCAGCAGGGTCAGACGGGGTCCGTCCTGGACCTGCAGGCTGGTACCGATGATCAGTTGCAGGCCGGTCTCCATCGCTGCCTGGTGCGCGCGGACGATGCCCGCCAGCGAGCACTCGTCGGTGATCGCAAGGGCGCTGTACCCCAGTCGCGCCGCCTGCTCCACCAGCTCCTCCGGGTGCGACGCGCCGCGCAGGAAGCTGAAGTTGCTGCAGCAGGTCAGTTCGGCATAGGCCGGAAGGGATTCGCTCTTCGCCATGATACTGTTGATTTGAACAGTTCTATCGCGAGAGAGCAAACTCCGTGCTTTCATGCCGGTGGGGGGCGCGGCACCCCTGACGGTGAAAAGCCGCAAAC
>NZ_REBW01000251.1 GCF_007692535.1 Thioalkalivibrio sp.
GATCGTCCGGAACGGTCGCGCAGCCCGCAAGCCAGAGCAACGGCATCAGGAGCAGGAGCAGGAGCAGGAGGCGGTACAGCGGTGCAGGCATGGGTGTGTTTCAGTCCGATAGGATGACCTCGGCATCATAGCGCGGATCCCACCTTGGTTCAGCCTTCTCGCCATGGCAGAGGGCCCGCCAGAGACGGGCCCTCTGCGTATCCGTACCGATGGATTAACGACCGCGGCCGGGGGCCGGTGTCTCCACCTGCGGATAGGCGGCGATGACCTCGATTTCGACCAGCCAGCCGAGCACCGGCAAGGTCGCCACCTCGATATTGGAGCGCGCCGGCCGGCGCGGGTTCGCCACGATGACCGGCTCGAACGCAGGAATGACCTCACCGGTGACCAGGTTCACGTTCGCAAAGTACTTGCGGTACGCGCGGTTCCAGCCAGCGTAATCGGCCCGCGTTTCGCCAGGAGGTGCCTCCAGGTAGATGCGCATGAAGGTCACGTCCTCCAGCGTCAGGCCGTTGGCCTCCAGATTCAGCTTGATGCGGTTCAGCGTGTTGATCCCCTGGGCTTCGGTGATGGTCACACCTTCTGGCAGCTCGCCGTCCGTCAGGGGCGTCAAGTCGGGATCGATGAAGCGCTCCGGGGTCCCAAAGGCGGCGCCGGAATTGACCCCTGCCGGGCCCGTACCCGCGGACCAGTACAGGTCCACGTTGCGACCCACCGAGACTCCGCTGGCGAGAAACGGATTCGGGTTCACATCGCCGGACGCGGTGGGCGGAATGAAGTAATCGACCTCGGTCGGCTTCGGGCCCGCCAGGGCGCTGCCGGCGGTGACGGAGAACACCAGCGCCAGGCTGGTCAGGATGCTGCGACGGATGGAATCGGATTTCATGATGGATGGACCTCTTGTGATGTTTTTTCGAATCGGATTCATGCTTTGGTTCAGGCGCTTGCGCGCTCTTCGATTTCCATGACCACCTTGCGTGCGGAATCGAAGGCGCCGGCCTGCCAGGCGATGTAGTAGCTCAGGTGGTCACCGGCGAAGTGGACATTGCCCTCGGGCTGGTTCAGCAGGTCGTAGGCAGGAACACGCTCTCCGCCCGGTGCGGGCCAGCCGACCCATCCGCCCTCGCTGAAAGGCGTCTTGATCCACGACACGCTGAAGGAGTTCTCCAGCTCGTTGATGTAGGCGGGGCCATGGATCTTGGCTCCCTGCATCAGGGCTTCCTGCTCACGGCTGCGCGGGTCCAGGTCCGAGTAGAAATTCGCGTTGGGGCCGAAGTTGTAGTAGCCCACCACGACGCCCTTCCGGCCCAGATAGCCGTGGCTCGGGTACCAGATCGTGCTCAAATTGAGGTTGGTGCCGGTGATTCCCCCAAGGATCTTTTCGTCCTCTTCCCAGAAACGGCGCCGGTACTGCAGGCCGATCTTGCCGGTGGACACCGGGGTGGGCACGCCGAGCGCGGTCACCACCTCGGCAGAGAAATTCGACGGGATGTTCTTCAGGATCTGGGGCGGGATGGTGCAGATGCAGTAGTCGCCCTCGATCTGCTTCGGTACCCGGGAGTTGTCCTGGTACTCCACGCGCACGCCGCCATTGGTGTTGTAGATGCCGCTGACCTTGGCACCGTAGATGCTCTTCGCTGTCGGCCGTATGGCATTCTCCAGGGCCTTGGGAATCGCATCCATACCACCCACCGGCTGGAACATCAGCATGGCCTGGTCCCAGCCGAATTCGAACGCGAAGCGAAGGCCGAAACGCGACTGCAACAGCTCGCTCAAGGCAAAGGGCGGATCGACTTCGCCCCGCTGGGAACCGGCCGAAGGCGACACCCTGAAGCCGCGGCGCGTCGAACCCTCGTATTTGTTCTCACTTGTAAGGTTGCCGAAGCTGCGCATGAACCCGATCAGCAGCTCCCTGTCCGCGTCCGACAGCGGAATGTCCAGGGCACCCTGATCCGCTGCCTTGGCCAGAAGCTGGGCGGTGTATCCATACAGGTCGGCCTTCGCCGTGCGGTGGCGGACCTTCTCACCCCCGAGCGGGCCGAAACCGGATCCTTCGTTGTAGTAGTACGCGTCCGCGTTCTGGTTCGTGAAGACTTCCAGCGGCACGCCCAGCTCGCGGCAGTAGTCGATCGTCACGTGGTGCTGCGGGAGGCGGGCGGGGCCGGCATTCATGTACTCACCCTGATCGAACTGGCACATCTGGGTTACGCCATCGGTCTCGGTCTCGGTGTCGCCGCCGCGCACGGTCCAGTTGCGGCCGCCGGACCGATTGCGGCCCTCGAGCAGGGTCACCTTGTAGCCGACCTTGCCCAGTTCGTAAGCGGCGGTCAGCCCGGCGATGCCGGCGCCGAGCACGATCACATGCTTTCCGGATCCGCCGCGGCCGCGCCTCAGCTGGCCTGGCGGCACGAAATTCGTCGGTTGAGCACCCAAGGGCGCTGCGAACAGGCCCAGGGCACCCATCGCGCCGTACACGGCGCCAGCGCCTCCGGCCTTGCCGAGGTCGTTCAGAAACTTGCGTCGGGTGTAACCAGCGAAGGGATTGTCGCTTTCAGTCATTCGAGGCTCCTCGTTAATGTTGCGGCGTGGATACACGCGAGGAACCCTTCAGCAAGACGCGGGCCAACGGTTAGTTGTTGTTTTTTGGTAAATATTTTATCTTTTCTGTGGGATTTTCGAACCAATATGGTGCGCTGCGGCACGCAGTTGCACCACCGTTCCGGTGCAAGGAGACCCTGCGGTGAGGGTGGTTTGAGTGGCTGCAATGGGAACAATCGGTCGGCGCCCTCGGCGTCACGGGGCCGGGGTCACCGATAAAGCCGATCAGGGAAGAAAAAACGCCTCCGAATCCTCCATGTCCGGGGATACCGGTGCCGCATCTCGGGGCGACACCTGTCGCGAAGGTCTCGGTTGGCCGGCCGCAGGGTTCGCCATCGACGAGCCTGAGTCCTCCAGCAACAGCCGGTGACTTCCGTCCGGTTGCCTGCGGGCGATGGCGTCGAGCGCGGAACGCAGGGCGGGGTCCGCCTGCGATCCAGATCGAAGCGACAGGTCGAGCCTGTGGCTCCCGGAGGGATGCCAGGAAGCAGTGCCACGGACGTCGAGCGGGGACTCCGGAGAGGCCTCGATCCGTGCCAACAGGCTTCCGTCAGGGGCATCTAGCTCGGCGCGGTACTGGCCCAGCGGCATGGTGCGGGGCAGACCGGCCGCGGCCTCGGTCCAGTGCAGGGCACCCTCGGCATCCTGGAAGCCCGCGTCGGCACTCCAGCGGATGCGCCCGATGTCGAGAGCGACCCTCCCGTCCAGCAGCACCGGCAGGTCGAACCAGGCCTGGAGCCGGCCGGCGTCCAGTTCGCCGCGCACGGTCCGGGCCGCGGCATCGCCACGTCCCAGTCGCACGTGGCCCTGCAGCCGGTCCGGGCCCGCCTGCCAGTCCAGCGCCAGCCCCAGCCGGCCGCGCAGCAGGGATCCGGGCTGCCAGCGCCAAGCGACCGAACCGACGTCCTGGCCGTTCACGCGCACCGGACCCGCCTGGCCGCGCCACACCGGACCCGACAGCGTGCCTGGGTCGAGGGCAAATGGCAGATTCAGTCGCGGCTCGGCCAGCCGCCAGGCGAGGCTGGCCGGAAACAGCAGGCCGAGGGTGACCAGGTAGGCGGCGAGCACCAGCGCGCCGGCCCCGGCGATCTGCTTCGCGCGCGGGCGCATCATGAACGGCCGTTCGCGGGTTCGATGCGCAGCTGGGCGTTGACCCGTCCCGGTTCGTTGCCCCGATCGATGCTCAGGTTGACGACCCGCAGGCCGTGGCGGCTCTCCAGGGTGGCCAGCCAGCCGACGAGGGCCGCGTAGGGCGCGCCCTCCAGTTCGGCCTCCACCGCCGATTCCAGCGGGCGCACGCGGCGCAGGGCCGAACCCAGGCCGGCGGATCGGGCCGAGACGTCGACCACCCCCAGCGGCGAGCCAGTCGTACGCGCGGCGGGCGCCGCCCCGGCGGCCCCGGCCTGCGCGCGCACCGCAGGCACCTGCGCCTGCATCCACGCCTGTTCATTCACCAGTGTCTGCAGCTGGCTGTTGAGCGCGCTGCGGCGTTCCAGCGCCGGTTCGACGACGAAGAGAAAAGCGATCACCAGCAGCAGTGCCAGCCCCGCCAGCATCACGATCCGACGCTCGCGCGTGGCCAGGCCATCCCACCAGGTCATCACGACCCACCCCCTTCGATCTGCAGCCGTGCGCGCACACCCTGTTCGTCCGATTCGGCCGAGAGAATCCGCACCGTGGCACCGGTGCCCTCGCGCAGACGGCCGCGCAGGCTATCCAGCGCAGAGATGCTGTCCAGATCCAACTCGAGTTCCAGGCGGCTGCCATCGCCGCGCAGCTGGCGCAATTCCACCCCGGCCTGCGCCAGGACCGGCGCCGCGCGTCCGAGCCGGTCCGCGATCGGACCCGCGCCGGCAGCGGCGCCGGCCCCGGCGTCCAGGACCTGCCGAAACTGTCCCACCGGATCGATCATCCGGGTGTTGGGCAGCGTGGCCTCGAACAGGTCGGCGATGGCGAGATCGACGCGCTCGACCTCGCGTTCCAGCTGCCGGACCTCCAGCCACAGCGAGCCGGTCCACAGCAGGACCAGCGCCGCCGCGATCGCTGCGGGGATGCGCCAGCGGGACCAGGCCTCCGCACCGGAGCCGGCGGGGGTGTAGGCGCCGGTCAACAGGTTCAGTCCCGGCCGGCGCTGCAATGCAGGCGCGATCAGGGTCAGCAGGTCGCCGTCCCAGCCCGGCGCTCTCAGCTCGGTGCCGTCGCCGATGTCCGTGACCGCCAGTTCGGGCGGCCCGTGCCAGGCGATCGCCATTTCCTCGCCCTGCTGCGTCTTCCACTGCTGCAGCCACCACGGCAGAACCTCGTCGGCCAGCGCCAGCGGTTCGCCCCCGGGAACACTCACCAGGCAGCGGTCGCCGGCCCAGTAGAGCTCGAGCCGGTCAGGCGGTGCCTCGGGCAGCAGTGCCGTGTCGGGGATCAGGACCTGGGCGTCGATCCCGGCCTCGCGCAGCCACTCGAGCCAGGCGTCCATGTCCCGACGGGCGGCCACCGCCGCCTGCAGACGCCCGTCGGGCAGTCGCGGCCCGGGGACGATGTGCATCGCCTCCAGATCCTCGCTCAGGCGCTCCTCCAGCGCGTAGGGCAGCGCCTGCAGCTGAGCCGATCGGGACCGTGCGGGGATGGCCACGTGGTAGAGCAGCACGCGTTCACCCGGAACCAGCGCCAGAACCCGATCGCCGCGCTGGATCGCCGCGGGGATCTCGGCCAGCGTCGCCGACCCGCGTTCGAGCACGGCGCCGTTGCCGATCCGGGCCCAGGAGAGGCTGCCCTCGGGGAGGGCGGTCTCGGGTTCCGGCAGGGTCAGCACGAACCAGTTCATCGGGGATCCACCTCCGATCCCGTGCATCCCACGACCTGATGATCACGAAAGCTCCGCAACCCGGCCTGTCGTGCACAACGCACTGTCCACATGGGCCGCTCCTCGTAGGAGGCGAGCCCCCTCGCCGATCCGGGGCCGGAAAACCCATCGGCCAGGGGCTGGCCTCCTACAGCCGGGCCCCATGAAACAACAGGAATCTGACCGTCCGCGGAGCTTGCGTGATCATCGCCTCCCACGAAATCCGGGAGACCGGCCAGGCTGCGCGCCGGCCCCAGGTAGAGCCGGACCGCCGGGTCATG
>NZ_REBW01000267.1 GCF_007692535.1 Thioalkalivibrio sp.
GTCGGGTTACGCTGCGCTAACCCGACCTACAGAGCTCGCTTGCCCTTGTGGGAGCCTGCCTTGCAGGCGAAGCTTTTGGCGGTTTCGCTGCGGTCAATACGATTCTCCCTGCTGGGGGAGCATTCGTGCTGATCAGGGAATTTTCCCCTAACCGGCCCTCGTCGCGTGCGCCGTCAATCGCGCAGGCTTGCGGCGATTCCCGCCAGCGCGGTGTCGTAGCGCGGCGACCAGTTCAGGGCTTTGCGGATACGGCTGGAGTCGATCCGGCGCTGTTCGCGCAGAAAGCTCGCCATTCCAGGATGCGCCGCATAGTAGGCCTCGAGATCAGGAATGCAGGGCGGCAGCTCCACGCCGATCCGATCGGCCACTGTCCGGGCGAAGTCGGTACTGCTCATGTGTTCGTTGTCGGCAAGGTTGAAGAATCCGGTCGGCGCGTCGTCCTCGAGCAGCCGCAGGATTACGTCGACGATGTCATCCCGGTGGATGCGGTTGCCCGGCGGGCAGATCTCGGGGCACGGAACCTGCAGCCCGGCGCGGATCTGCTCCTCGCGGAGCCGGCCGGGGCCATAGATCCCGGGCAGTCTCAGCACTGCCCACCGGGTTCCCCAGCGCTCGCACGCCGCGACCAGGGCCTGTTCGGCGTCGAGGCGCCGGAGCGCCCGGGCGGTCGCCGCGCGCAAGGGCGCGTTCTCGTCGACCTCGGCGCCGTCCTGGTTGCCATAGACTCCGGTTGTGCTCGCATAGACGAAACGATCGGGCGGCCGTTCGTCGAGGGCCTCGAGCACCCTGCGCAGCCGCGGATCGCCCTCGCTGTCCTTAGGCGGCGGAGCGAGATAGACGACCCGGCGCGTATCCACGTCCGCCAGATCGATCACCTCCGCATCCAGATCGACGCAGCGAATCCGCGGATTTCCCTCCAGCTGCCGGCGCAGGCCGACCCACGGTATTCCCAGGTCCTCCAGCGCGCGGGCCAGTGCGTGCCCCACGTATCCAAGCCCCACGATCAAGATTTCCCCGTTTTTCGACATCCCCACGACACCCCGGCTTGTTTGCGTTTGCACGGCGATTGTCGACAATTCGGTCCTCATTCACCAGCGGGGCGGATGCATGGCATTCCACGTGACAGTACGGCCGGCCAACCACGAGTTCACGGTCGAAGATGACGAAACGGTCCTCGAGGCTGCGCTGCGGCAGGGCTTCGCGTTCCCTTATGGCTGCCGCAATGGCGCCTGCGGTTCCTGCAAGGGCCGCATCCTCTCCGGCGAGGTCAGCTACGGCCCCAAGCGCCCGCCCGCCCTGAGCGAGGAGAACGAGGCCGCGGGCTTCGCCCTGTTCTGCCAGGCGGTGCCGGTGGACGATCTCGAGATCGAGGTACGGGAAATCGGCGCGGCGCGCGACATCGTGATCAAGACGCTGCCCTGCCGTGTCGCCTCGCGCACCCTGCTCGCGCCCGACGTGGTGGAACTGCGCCTGCAGCTCCCCGCCACCGAGCGTCTGCAGTTCCTCGCCGGGCAGTATCTGGACATCCTTCTGAAGGGTGGCGACCGCCGCAGCTACTCGCTGGCCAACGCCCCGCACGATGACAAGCAGCTGGTCCTGCACATCAAGAAGGTCCCGGGCGGGCGATTCTCCGATGCCGCCTTCCACGAGATGAAGGAAAAGGCCCTGCTGCGCATCGAGGGACCGCTGGGGACGTTCATTCTCGACGAGGCGTCCGAGCGACCGCGCCTCTTCGTCGGCGGGGGTACCGGTTTCGCACCCCTGAAGGGCATGCTGGACCACGTGATGGAAACCGATCTGGATCGTCCCCATCATCTCTTCTGGGGCGCTCGCGACGCCGCGGGCATCTACGCGCCCGAGTGGCTACGGGCGGTGGCACAGCGCGCCGGCGACCACTTCCGGTTCACCCCGGTTCTCTCCGACGTTCCGGCCGCCGACGTCGCGGGCTTCCCCGCCGCCTCGGGCTGGCTGCACGACGCCGTGCTGGCGGCCTACCCGGACCTGTCCAATTTCGACGTCTACATGGCCGGGCCGCCCCCGATGATCAACGCGGCGAAGGCCGCCTTTGTGAACGCCGGCCTGCCCGAGGAGCAGCTGTTCTACGACAGCTTCGAACCTGCGGTTCAACCCGAGGCCACCGCGAGCTGAACCACCCAGCCCGCCGCTCCAACCCCGATAGCGGCGGCAAGCCCCCTCACTGCACACGGACCCCGGTCTGGCCCCAGGCATATGGAGTGCGGGAGCTTGCTCCCGCTTTCTGCGCGGCCGAAGCCGGTGCCGTCCCGCACGACCCCGGTTGTCCTCACCCCGTATTCTTACCGCCCCCCAGCAACGCCAAAACCGCCCGCAACATCGCCGCGTCCGTCGGATCATCCGCCGTCTGAATCGGGCCCAGGAAGCCCAGCTCCCGCGCCAGCTCGGCGACCCGTGTCGCGCCGATGACCAGCGGCGTCCGCAGCAGGGCATTGCGCCCCTGTGGGCTCACCATTGCGACCAGGTTGCGCAGGCTCTCGCCACTGGTCACGGTGATCGCGTCGACGGCACCGGCCTTCAGCGGGCTCTCCAGCGGCTCCGGGTCCAGATCGGGGATTGCACGCCGGTAGGCCTCGACATACGTCACCTCTGCTCCCCGGTCCCGCAGCGTCTCGGCGAGGTGTTCGCGCCCGCCGTCGCCACGAAAGATCACCACCTTGTGTCCGGCGAGATCCTGCAGGGCGGGCTCTTGCAGCAGCGCCTCGCTGTCGAAGCGGGACTCGGGGACGATGTCTGCTGCCCGACCGTGGTCCTGCAACTCGAGGGCTGTCCGCGCGCCGATGGCCGCGACCCGCAGCCGGGCCGGCCACGGCCCCCGGGCCAGCGCGGCCGGCACGACCCGCTGCACCGCGTTGGCGCTGACGAACACCGCGATGTCGAAATCGCTGAGCGCATCGAGCACTGCCCCGAGTCGCCCCGGATCGTTCGGTCCCTGGATCTCGATCACCGGAAAGCGGGTCACTTTCGCCCCCGCCGCCGCCAGCATTGCGCAGAAGGGCCCGGCCTGCGCCGCCGGCCGGGTCACGATCAGGTGACGTCCCGCCAGGGCTCCGGCCGTGTTCTCCGGGACTTCCGGTTTCACGCGTTTACCGGTTCGCCTGCGCGAGCAGTTCGCCAGCGCCCTGGGCGAGCAGGTCCTCCGCCAGCGCGACGCCGAGTTCCTCGCCCTGGTCCCCGGACCCGCGGATCTCGGCCCGCAGGATGCGGCTCCCATCGACCGCGCCGACCAGCCCGCGCAGGTGCAGTTCGGCGCCGTTCAGCAGCGCATGCGCCGCCAGCGGCACCTGGCAGCCGCCCTCGAGCCGACGGTTGAAGGCGCGCTCGGCACGCACCCGGATGCTGGTGTCCGCATGACCCAGCCCGGCGATCAACGCCATCACCTCGGCGTCGCCCTCCCGGCACTCGATCGCGATCGCGCCCTGCCCGACGGCCGGCAGGCTGAGCTCGGGTTCCAGCCGGTTGCGGATCCGGTGGTCGAAGCCGAGCCGTTTCAGGCCGGCCGCGGCGAGCAGGATGGCGTGGTACTCGCCGGCGTCCAGCTTCGCCAGGCGGGTATTCACGTTGCCGCGCAGGTCGGTCACCACCAGGTCCGGCCGCCGCGCCCGCAGCTGGCATTGCCGGCGCAGGCTGGAGGAACCCACACGGGCTCCCTCGGGCAGCTCGTCCAGGTGCCCGTAGTCGTTGGAAACGAAGGCGTCCAGGGGGTCCTCTCTTTCCAGGATCACCGGCAGCACCAGGTTCTCGGGCAGTTCCATCGGCACGTCCTTCACCGAGTGCACCGCGATATCCGCCCGGTCCTCCAGCATGGCCACTTCCAGCTCCTTCACGAACAGCCCCTTGCCCCCGATCCGGGCCAGCGGCGCATCGAGGATGCGGTCGCCCTGCGTGGTCATGGTGACCAGTTCGACCTCGAGCCCCGGGTGTAGCCGCCGCAATTCACTCGCGACGTGTTCGGCCTGCCAGACGGCCAGGGGACTCTTTCGGGTGGCGATACGGAGACTGTTCATGGGCCATCCAGGCTGGGGGCCGTCGGGCGGCCGTGGGCTAAACCCTCGAGTATAGCCGGGCCTGTCGGCCACGCGGGAAGTTTGACGCCTGGGCAGCACAGCCGGACGCGCCGGAGCAAGCCGGGCAAGTACAGAATGGTACAATCGGGCGCCGTATCTCCAGCGAGAAACCCGATGCCGCAGGACAACGCGCCCGACTCCCCGGTCAATCCCGCCGCCAAGCTCTGGGGCGGCCGGTTCAGCGAGGCGACCGACGCCTTCGTGGAGCAATTCACCGCCTCGGTGGGCTTCGACCAGCGCCTGTATGCGCAGGACATCACGGGTTCGATCGCCCACGCGCGGATGCTCGCGGCGGTGCAGGTCCTGACCGAGGACGAGGCCGATGCGATCGTCCGCGGCCTGGAGGCGATCCGGGCCGAGATCGAGTCCGGCGAGTTCGCCTGGAGCGTGGCGCGCGAAGACGTGCACATGAACATCGAGGCGCGGTTGATCGAGAAGATCGGCGAGACCGGGAAGAAACTGCACACCGGCCGCTCGCGCAACGATCAGGTCGCGACCGACATCCGCCTCTGGCTGCGCGAAGCGATCGACGCGCTCCGGGTCGAACTGCGTCGCTACCAGCGCGGCCTGCTCGACCTGGCCGAGCGCGAGCACGCGACGGTCATGCCCGGTTTCACCCATCTGCAGACGGCCCAGCCGGTGACCTTCGGCCACCACATGATGGCCTGGTACGAGATGCTCGAGCGCGACGCCGAGCGCCTCGCCGACTGCCGGCGCCGGGTGAACCGGTTGCCCCTGGGCGCCGCCGCGCTGGCCGGCACCAGCTACCCGCTGGATCGCGAGCTCACCGCGCGGCTGCTGGGTTTCGACGGCGTCTGCCGCAACTCGCTGGACGCGGTCAGCGATCGCGACTTCGCGATCGAGTTCGCCGCCGCCGCCTCGCTGATCATGATGCACCTGTCGCGCCAGGCCGAGGAGCTGATCCTCTGGGCCAGCGCCCAGTTCGCCTTCATCGACCTGCCGGACCGCTACTGTACCGGTTCGTCGATCATGCCCCAGAAGAAGAACCCGGACGTGCCGGAGCTGGTGCGCGGCAAGACCGGGCGCGTGTACGGCCACCTGATCGGCCTGCTGACCCTGATGAAGGGCCAGCCGCTCGCCTACAACAAGGACAATCAGGAAGACAAGGAGCCGCTGTTCGACACCGTCGACACCCTGGCCGGCAGCCTGCGCGCGTTCGCCGACATGGTGCCGAACCTGCGCGTGCGGGCGGAGAACATGCTCGAGGCCACGCGCCGCGGCTTCGCCACCGCGACCGACCTCGCCGACTATCTGGTCGGCAAGGGTCTCCCGTTTCGGGATGCGCACGAGGTGGTCGGACTCGCGGTGCGGCTGGCGTCCTCGCGCGGCTGCGACCTCGCCGACCTGGCGCTGGAGGAGCTGCAGGGATTCGATGCGCGCATCGAGGACGACGTCTACGACCTGCTGACGCCCGAGGGCTCGGCGGACGCGCGCGACCTGCTCGGCGGCACCGCGCCGGCTCAGGTCCTGGCCCGCATCGCCGAGGCCCGCGAACACCTCGCCCACGTGGCCGGG
>NZ_REBW01000134.1 GCF_007692535.1 Thioalkalivibrio sp.
ACCAGCCTCCGTGCAGCCCCCGGGGTCGCGGTGGCGGCCGCACGCGAGTGGCCAGGAGAACGGTCCGCCGGGCCGTCTTTACGGCCATCGCCGGCTTGCTCAGCCTGGCTGCGGGCGGCGTCATGAGCGCACCCGCCTTCACGCCCAGTGACATCATCAGCTGGGCGCCGCACTCCTTCACCGGCACGACCGAGTACCGACTGGTCGAGATCGATGGCCGCCAGGCCGTGGAGGCGAACTGCAACGATGGCACCGCTTCAGGTCTGTTCTACCGCGAGGATATCGACCTGACGCGGACACCCATCGTGGAGTGGGAATGGCGTGTCGATGAGACCCTGACCGGGATTGACGAAACCACCCGCGCCGGCGACGACTACCCCGCACGGCTCTACCTGGTCGACGAGGCGCCGTTCCTGCGCTGGCGCACGCGCGCCCTGAACTACGTCTGGAGCAGCACTTCGGAGCCGGGCAGCGACTGGCCGAATGCCTTCGCAAGCCAGGCTCGGATGATCGCCGTGGCTGGCGCGGAGCATGCGGGCCAGGGCTGGCGCACCGAGCGACGGAACGTGCTCGAGGACTTTCGCCGCCATCATGACCGCGAGCCGGACCGGATCAACGCGGTCGCGGTGATGACCGACTGCGACAACACCGGGGAGCAAACCCGCGCCTGGTACGGCAATATCCGCTTTCTGCCCGAATGAATGCAGCATTCCCCTTCGAGCCACGATCACGATAAGGACGAACGGCACCATGGCACAGACCGAACCGATGCGCCTTCTCGACGACTTCCCGCGGGTCCAGCGCGGGCGCCTTACGACCGTGCAGGCCAATCTCGGTTATGTCTGCAACCAGACCTGTTTTCATTGCCACGTGAACGCAGGCCCGAACCGCAGGGAGGTCATGCAGCGCGGGACCGTGGACGACATCCTCGCCTTCCTCGAGCGCGCCACCATCGAGACTCTGGACCTGACCGGCGGCGCCCCCGAACTGAACCCCTATTTTCGCGACCTCGTGGTCGAAGCGCGCGCTCTCGGCGTCGAGGTGCTGGACCGCTGCAACCTGACCATCCTGTCGCAGCCCGGCCAGGAAGACCTCGCGCAGTTCCTGGCGGAACAGCGGGTCGGGATCGTCGCGTCCCTGCCCTGTTACCTGGAACAGAACGTCGATGCCCAGCGCGGCGACGGCGTGTTCGAGGCAAGCCTGGCGGGACTGCGCGAACTGAATACGCTGGGCTATGGCCGACCGGGCTCGGGTCTTGAACTGAATCTCGTCTACAACCCGCAAGGGCCGCAACTGCCGCCACCGCAGGCCGCGCTCGAGGCCGCCTACCACGAGCATCTGCAAAGCCACTACGGCATCGCCTTCAACAGGCTGTACACGATCGCCAACATGCCCATCAATCGCTTCGCCAAGACGCTCGCGCGCAAGGGCGAGTACAACAGCTATATGCAGACCCTCCGGCTCGCCCACCAGGACGCGAACCTCGAACAGGTGATGTGCCGCTCGCTGATCTCGGTCGACTGGCAGGGCTACCTGTACGACTGCGATTTCAACCAGATGCTGCATATTCCGCTGGCCGCCACACGCCGCCCCCGCAGCCATATCCGTGACCTGGACCCGCGGCAACTGATCGACGGCGATATTGCCGTTGCCGATCATTGCTATGGCTGCACCGCCGGACAGGGATCCAGCTGCGGCGGAGCCCTTGGCTGACGCCGAACCCCGCTACAGGTGCCTGGCGCCCGTGGCCCACGCGACCTCGCCATCCACACGGGCGTCGTCGGCCCAAGGGAATCCTTTTAGGCTTTTCGGCTCTAAGTCGGGCATGAAGGAACTGATTGAACTCCTCCGCCGCAGCCTGGGCAACGACAGTGCCTGGACCGGGACGTCGCCTGGCAATGAGCCCATGGACGAGCAGGACATCCATCGCGCCACCGCTGCCCTGCTCTTCGAGGTCAGCCGGGCGGATTTCCACATCCATGACGACGAGCTGCTCGCGATCCGCGATCGCCTCGCGGCGGGCTTCGACCTGGACCCCAAGGAACTGGACCAGTTGGTGCAACTCGCACGGGAAGAGAGTGACGAACTCCTCTCGCTACACCCCTTCGTGCGCGTGATCAACGCCCGGGCGACGCCCGCGGACAAGCGGCGAATCCTGCTCGACCTCTGGCACGTCGCCTATGCCGACGGCCACTTGAACCCCCGGCAGGAGGCCACCGTGCGCCAGATCGCGGACCTCCTCTATGTTCCCCACGCGGTCTATCTCAGGACCAAGATCGAGGTGGAACCCACCGGTGGTCCCCGACGCTCCTGATCTCGCCTGTCTTGCCGGGCATTCGCTTTGAGCGGCCCAGATCTGTATAACAAAGGTTGCCGTAGGCGTTGACGCCTTTCGGGCCAGAAGCGCGAAAAAAAATGACTTTCTTCGCCCAACCCCCTGAATGCAGTAAAAATCCCCAGGCATTTCCATCCCGATCCCCCTGTTTGATTCGTTTTTTTCGAAATGTCGCTTGCATTCGCCCCCGGGGTCCCGTAAGCTGGCCTCATATTAGGTTTTCCTAATGGACCGATCAGAAGCCTGAGTCGTTCGAAAGGCACTCCGATCGAGTGATACAGAGCTTCAATCGCAGCGTCCGACCCTTGGCACTGCCCGTTACCGTAATAAAAACAAGGGCCTTTTACTCAAACCTCAAGGATTATAACTTATGCGCAACTCCATCAAACTTCTCGCCGTTGCCGCCCTCGTCGGCGCGTTCGCCATCCCGATGACCTCCAGCGCCCAGTGGGGCGGCCCGGGCTACGGTGGCCCTGGCTTCGGCGGTCCCGGTTACGGTTACGGCGGCCCCGGTTACGGTTACGGTGGCCCCGGCCACGGCCGCGGCATGGGTGACATGTTCGGCATGGGCGACATGTTCAGCGACTTCGACTTCTCCGCCCGCGGCCGTGGTCACGGCTACGGTTCCGGTCGCGGCTACGGCGACGCCTACGGCTACGGCCAGCCCTACGGCTACGGCCGCGGCTACGGCGCTCCCTACGGTGCCCCCCATGGCGGCCAGCCGATGATGCCTTACGGTCAGCAGCAGCAGCCGGAAGCCGCTCCTGCCGAATAAGTCAGTCTGAATATCGGCTAGTGTGAAAGGCCCGGTCCTTTGGACCGGGCTTTTTTACGTCTGCAGATCCGCGGTTCACGGAACCATGATCGCGCAGATCTCAGCCCTGCTGAACAAATGCGAGCGGCTCGGCGCGCTTCGCGAAGGACCCTGCCGCTTCACCCGCACCCGCGCATCACGTATCTTGCCTCGGCATCGCTCCCCGGAAACGGTTCCCCTGATGTCGCGACCCCCGATGTCCGCCCTGCGCGCCGCGATCGGCCCCGGCCTGTTGATGGCCGGCGCGGCGGTCGGCGTATCGCACCTAGTGCAGTCGACGCGGGCTGGCGCGGAGTACGGGCTGCTGCTGCTGCCGCTTGTCCTGCTCGCCTGCCTTCTCAAGTATCCCTTCCTCGAGTTCGGGCCGCGCTATGCCGCCGCGACCGGAGAGAACCTGCTGATCGGCTACCGGCGCATCGGGCGCTGGGCGCTGGGGCTGTTCGCCGTGATCACCTTCGGCACGATGTTCATCATCCAGGCCGTGGTCACGGTCGTCACGGCGGGGCTGGCCGGGTTGGTGTTCGGTCTGGACGCCTCACCCGCGACGATCTCGGCCGGTATCCTGCTCGCCTGTATGCTGCTGCTTGCGGTCGGCAACTACCGTGGGCTGGACCTGGCGATGAAGATGATCATGGCAGCCCTTGCGGTTTCCACGATCGCCGCGGTTGCGCTGGCGCTCGGTGGCCAACCCGACTGGTCAGGGCTCTCGGGGATCGACCAGGCCTCACGCCTCTGGACCGCGGCGGGATTCGCGTTCCTGCTGGCCCTGCTGGGCTGGATGCCGATTCCCCTCGATGTTGCCGTGTGGCACTCCCTGTGGACGCAGGAACGCGCGCGGGAAACCGGGCAACCGCCGAGCGTGCGCCATGCGGTCATCGATTTCCGCATCGGCTACATCGGCGCGACCCTGCTGGCTGCCGCGTTTCTGCTGCTGGGGGCGGTGTTGATGCATGCCAGCGGGCTTGGTTTCTCGGACTCGGCGGTCGGATTCTCGGGGCAACTGGTGAGCCTGTATGCCACCACCCTGGGCGAGTGGAGCCGGCCGTTGATTGCGGTCGCCGCACTGAGCGTGATGTTCAGCACCACGCTGGCGGTCACCGACGCCTACCCTCGCGTGTTGTCGGCACTGCTCGCCGCGGCCCGATTCGGGGCCGAGGACCCCCGCGCCAAGCGTCCGCATGACCCGCGCAGCTACCTGGTGGCACTGGTCGGCGTAATCACGGGCGCGTTGCTGATCCTCGTCCTGGCCGGCGCCCGCTTCACCCAGTTGATCGACCTGGCCACCACCATCTCCTTCCTCTCGGCCCCGGTGCTGGCCTGGATCACCTTCCGGGTGGTGACGGACGCGCACATGCCCGAGGCCGCGCGCCCCGGACCCGCGTTGCGCGCCCTGTCCTGGGCCGGGCTGATTTTCCTGACCGGTTTTTCCCTCACCTGGCTAGGCTGGCGCCTGTTCGGCTGATTGGCCCGGAGCCTTCACGCCGACGCCGGGCCGGTGCTGGAGGGACCCTCCAAAGCCCAGCTGCGCAGCACGCGGTACGGGCCGGGGTGCCCCCCCTGACCGGACTCGACCAGGACCATCCGGTCCGCCCACCAGTCCAGTGGCTCGATGGGAACGGCCTCGAAGCGGGTCACGAAGCGGCGCAGCGTGACATGGGGCCGGAACGGCCGGTCGTCCATCCGCACACCGCTGTCCCGGCAGACTCCCTGAAGCGACGTCGCCAGGGCCTCGAGCTCGGGGGATGTCTTCGAGGACCCCAGCCAGGCCACGCGGGGCCTTGGAAAATGGCCGAAGTGGTCCAGTCGCAGGTGTATCGGTGCGCCCCGGATTGCGGCGGCCCGGCTGATCAACCCGGCCACCACCTCCGAGGAGACCGTGCCGGGAAAGGCCAGCGTCAGATGCAGATGCTCCGGCGGCACCAGGCGGCCATCGGCCGGCATCCTGCGTGCCAGTGCCGCGAGACGCACCCGCAGACCGTCGTCGGGCCACAGGGCAAAAAAGACGCGCTGCAGATTGGTGTTATCCGTCATGAGGCAGACCTCGAAGGTTTGGTGGCCACCTCGGGCCGAATGGTGCCCCGTCCTTGATGCCCCGAGGGCGGCTGATGGGGTCTTCCGATTGCCGGGCGGGTCTATGCCGGACGCCCTTCAACAGGGCCCGTGTGCGACAATCCCCAGTAAGGCTCGGCGTGCACCCACCCCATACCTGAAGGTGCACGGAGCGCTGCAGAGGAAGGAAACGTACCATGCTGGACATCAGTGACATCATGACGCCGCGGGAAGACCTGGTGATCGTCGCACCCGACTGGTCGCTGGACGACGTCCGTCGCGTCCTTACCAAACATGCTATCCGCCACCTGCCGGTACTCGACGATTCCGGTCATCTGGTTGGCCTTGTGTCCCAGACCGACGTCCT
>NZ_REBW01000100.1 GCF_007692535.1 Thioalkalivibrio sp.
ACGCCCTGCGCCTGCGCGCGTACCCGCTCCCCGCCGCCACGATGTAGCGTGAAAGAGACCCGTCGGGTTACGCCCTTCGGGCTAACCCGACCTACGCTTCTGGAATCCACCCTGTAGGAGCGAGCCTCGCTCGCGAATGTAGCGGCCGACGGAGCGGGTTCAACCCCTGTTCCAGCATGGTCCCACGCACCACGACCCGGTATCATTTAGGGTTTGCCGGTTTTTCGGCTCCATTTCTGAACAGGTGGTCAGCAGGATGTTCACCGGAATCATCGAGACATTGGGTACCATCGCCGCGATGGAACCGCGCGGTGGCGACTACCGCCTGAAGGTGCGCGCACCGGGCATGGACCTGGCGGACACGCAGTTGGGCGATTCCATTGCCGTCAACGGCGTCTGCCTGACCGTCACCGCGCTCGACGGCGACCAGTTTGCCGCCGACGTCAGCCGCGAGAGCCTGAGCGTGACCACATTGGGCGATCTGGGCATCGGCGACCGCTTGAACCTGGAGCGCGCGCTGACCCTGAGCACGCGCCTTGGTGGGCACCTGGTGTCCGGTCACGTGGACGGGGTGGGCGAGGTTCTGTCGATGCGCCCGGATGCGCGCTCCACACGAGTGCACTTTCGGGCCCCGGACGCGTTGGCCCGCTACATTGCCGCGAAGGGGTCGATCACCATCGACGGCGCCAGCCTCACCGTCAATGGTGTCGATGGCGCCACCTTCGACGTGAACATCATTCCCCACACCTGGGACCTGACCCGTTTCTCGGTGTACAAGGTTGGAACCCGCGTGAACCTCGAAGTGGACCTTGTCGCGCGCTACCTGGAACGCCTGATGCTGGGCGATCGCGCGGCGCAGTCCGACGCGGGCGGCGGCCTCTCCGAGGCCTGGCTCGCGGAGCAGGGTTTCCCCAATCACTCCGGCACGCGCGACTGAACCCGCCCGGGCCACCGACGGAACCGAGACATGGAATTTGCCAGTACCCAGGAGATCCTCGCCGAGCTGCACGCCGGGCGCATGGTCGTCATCGTCGATGACGAGGACCGCGAAAACGAGGGCGACCTGCTCATGCTCGCCTCGCACGTGCGCCCCGAGGACGTCAACTTCATGGCCAAGTACGGCCGCGGACTGATCTGTCTGACGCTGACCCGCGAGCGCTGCCGCCAGCTGGCCCTGCCGCTGATGGTCACCGATACCAACGATTCGCACGGCACCAACTTCACCGTTTCCATCGAGGCCGCAGAGGGGGTGACCACCGGGATCTCCGCCTATGATCGTGCCCACACGATACGAACGGCGGTCGCGCCGAACGCGGTGCCCACCGATGTGGTGCAGCCGGGGCACGTCTTCCCGCTGATGGCGCAGCCCGGCGGCGTGCTGGTGCGCGCCGGCCACACCGAGGCGGGTTGCGATCTGGCGCGCCTGGCCGGGGCCGAGCCGGCGGCAGTGATCGTCGAGATCCTGAACGAGGACGGCAGCATGGCCCGGCGTCCGGACCTCGAACGCTTTTGCGCCCAGCACGGGCTGAAGATGGGGACCATCGAAGCCCTGATCCGCTACCGCATCGAGAACGAGAAGACCGTGCGCCGCGCGGCTGAGGTGGATCTTCCCACCGCCCACGGCGTGTTCCGGCTGATTGCCTTCCAGGATGAGGTCGACCATGGTCTGCACTTCGCCCTGGTCCGCGGCCACCCGAAGCCCAGCGAGCCGACGCTGGTGCGCGTGCACCTCGAGCAGACGATCTGCGACACCCTGGGCTTCTCCGGCTCCGACTGCGGCTGGCCGCTCGACGATGCGCTGCGCCGCATCGACGAGGCGGGTGCCGGCGTGGCCGTGGTCCTGCGCAAGCCGGAAGGGTCGGACGTGCTGATCCGCCGCCTGCATGAACTCGCGGGCGGACACGCAGACCTGCGTCCGCAGGTGCAGACCTCGGCCGATTGGCGCATGTACGGCATCGGTGCCCAGATCCTCGCTGAAGTCGGCGTCGGCAAGATGCGCCTGCTGTCCGCGCCCAAGCGCTTCCACGGCCTCGGCGGATTCGGCCTCGAAGTCGTCGACTACGTCCAGAACCTGTAGGGCGAAAAAGGCCGCAGGCCATCATCCGCCTCGCACCGCTGGCCCGTCCGAGGGCCGCGATGGTCGCCCCGCGGCGGATGACGCTGCGCTCTTCCGCCCTTGCGCGGAAACCTTGATCGCAGCTGGAGGCCGCCCCCGTGTCCAATGGGCGGTCGCGATCATCACCGAAGCCCGAGCGCCCGAGGGAGCGGCCTCCGGTCGCGATCCCGGCAAGCAAGAGCCCAGCACCGCCCTCGGTGCTACAATATCCCGCTTTGCCGGGCCCGAGGCTTCGGCGTCCCATGCGAACCTGAGAAGGATGGTCCCATGCACAACATCAAGACCCTGGAAGGGCGCTTCACCACGGCGGGCGAGGCCCGTTACGGCATCGTGCTGGCCCGTTTCAACAGCCTGATCGTCGAGCGCCTGCTCGAGGGCACGGTGGATACCCTGCGCCGTCACGGGGTGCTCGACGAGCGCATGACCATCGTCCGCGTGCCGGGCGCCTATGAGCTGCCGCTGGCGGCGCAGGCCATGGCCCGCTCCGGGGACTTCGACGCCGTGATCGCGCTGGGCTGCGTGATCCGCGGTTCCACGCCGCACTTCGACTACGTGGCGGGGGAGGCGGCGAAGGGCCTCGCGATGGTCTCGCTGGCCGAGAACCTGCCCATCAGTTTCGGCGTGCTGACCACCGACTCCATCGAACAGGCGATCGAGCGCGCCGGCACCAAGGCCGGCAACAAGGGCGTCGACGCGGCCATGGGCGCGATCGAGATGGTCAGCCTGATGGCCCAGCTGAAGCCGGCCGGTTGAGCGGAACCGCGTTGAGCCGAAACCAGCACCAGCAGCAGATTCACGCCCGTCAGGCCGCGCGCCGGCGGGCGATGCAGGCGCTGTATTCCTGGCAGCTCACCCGCAATCATCCGAAGGACATCCTTGCCTCCTTCCGCGAGGACGAGGAACACGCCAACGCGGACGCGGAGTACTTCCGCGAGATCCTGATGGGGGTGACCACCAAGGCAGAGGCCCTCGACGCCCTGCTGGAGCCCGTGATCGGCCGGCCGCTGGAGCAGCTCGACCCGATCGAACACGCGCTTTTGTGGGTCGGGGTCTGGGAATTGTCCGAGCGGATGGAGGTTCCCTACCGCGTGGCGATCAACGAGGCCGTGGGCCTCGCCAAGAAATACGGCGCCGAGCAGTCACACCGTTTCATCAACGGCGTGCTCGACACGCTGGCCCGGCAGCTCCGCAGCGCCGAGCGCGCCGCGCCCCGCCGCACCTCCGGCTGATCGGCCCCGCCAGGCCATGAGTACCAGTCCGTTCCCCCGCAACATGCCTGACATGGCCCACGCGCCGTTATCCGAGTTCGAACTCATCGCCCGCTTCTTCGCAGACCGCGATCGCGGGCCCGGGATCTCACTCGGGGTGGGCGACGACTGCACCCTGATCTCGCCGCGCCCCGGGCAACAGCTTGCCGTCAGCGTCGACACCATGGTCTGCGGTACCCATTTTTTCCCCGACCAGCCCCCGGCTGCGGTGGGGCACAAGGCGCTGGCGGCCGCCCTGAGCGACCTCGCCGCCATGGGTGCCGAGCCGCTCGGCGCGCTACTGGCCCTGACCCTGCCCCAGGTGGACGAAGCCTGGCTGCAGGCCTTTTCCGACGGCATGGGCGCGCTTGCGGACCGGCTGAAGGTGCCGCTGATCGGCGGCGACACCACGCGCGGCCCGCTCGCAATCAGCGTGACGGTACTGGGGCAGGTCCCCTCCGGGTCGGCGTTGCGTCGTGCCGGTGCGGAGCCGAACGCTCTCGTCGTCGTCAGCGGAACCCTGGGCGGCGCCTTCGTCGGGCTGCAGGCGGAACAGGAACGCCGCGAGGCCGGAGGAGAGCCGCCTGCCGTCGACGATCCGCTGCGCCACCGGTTCTTCCGCCCCGAACCGCGCATCGCGCTCGGGAAGGCCCTGCGCGGCCGCACCCGCACGGCGATCGATCTCTCGGACGGGCTGCTCGCGGATCTCGGGCACATCTGCGCGGCCTCGGGTTGCGGCGCCATCCTGCAGGCCGAAGCCGTGCCCCGGGACCCCCTGCTCGCCGATTGGCCGCCAGGCAAGGCCCTGGCCGCCGCCCTGTCCGGCGGCGACGACTACGAACTGCTCTTTGCCTGGCCCGCCAGGCAGCGGGACGAACTGCGTCCCCTGGCCGCCGCCCTGCAACTGCCGCTGACCGTGATCGGTGAATTCACGGCGGGCGGTGGAGTGCAGGTCCTCGACGCTGCCGGAAGCCCCGTCCTGCCGACCGAACGCGGCTTCGACCACTTCCGCGTGGACTGACGCACACGGCCAACCCGAAGACCCGAAGGCGCCTGAACCCTATGGAGTGCGGCGGCTTGCCGCCGCTTTGGGCGCCCGGTGGCTGGTCCTCGGCGCAGGGTATAGCGGGAGCAAGCTCCCGCACTCCAAAGCGGGAACGCACGACGCGAGGCGAGCGGGTCATTTAACCGCGCGGGGGGGTGCTGTATAAAGCCAGCACAACCACAGACCTCGTCCAGCCCGTCCGAATGGAGCCCGTGATGCCCAGACCGCCGAATCCGCCCGCCTCCGTGGTGTTCAAGGATCCCATCCACCTGCTCGCCTTCGGTTTCGGCAGCGGGCTGGCGAAATATGCCCCGGGGACCTTCGGTTCGCTGGCCGCGCTGGTGCTGTACTTCGCCATCATCGGCCTGCCGGACTGGGCCTACATCGCCGTCGTGGTCGTGATCACGATTTCCGGTTTCCACATCTGCGGCGAGAGCGCGCGGATGCTGGGCGTGCACGACCACCCGGGGATCGTCTGGGACGAATGGGCCGGCATGCTGATCACACTGGCGTTTGCACCGGCGGGGCTGGTCTGGGTGCTGGTCGGCTTCCTGCTGTTCCGGCTGTTCGACATCCTGAAGCCGTTCCCCGCCAATTACTTCGACCGGCAGAATGACGGTGTCGGCATCGTGATGGACGACGTGGTCGCCGGGATCTACGCCTGGTTTGCGCTGCAGCTGCTCGCCTGGGCGTTTTACACGTATACGGCCGTCTAGCAGGCCACCTGGGCTGTCCATGCGCCCCATTTCAGGCGCAAAAAGCCCCGTTCAAGGCCACTTAACGCGCCTTAAAGTGGAACATTCGTATTCTATTCAAAAGGTTGCGTTGGTCCGACCCCAATGGGCCAGGTGGAAAAGATCACCTCGAAGGGGCGGACGACGGTCCCCCGGCGGATCCGCGAGGCCCTGGGTGTGGGGGCCGGGGGACCTTCTTGCATGGGAAATGTCCGGGGACGGCGTAGCCCGCCTGCTGATTCGCGCCAAGGCGAGTCGCAAGAGTCTCAATCAGTGGGCGATGGAGCAGTTGGAGCAAGGCCTGTAGGCCACGAGCTTCAGCGTGGCCTCGACGTCTCACACCTTGGTGGCGCGAGAACAGTCCGAACCCGGGGTGTCAGTCG
>NZ_REBW01000178.1 GCF_007692535.1 Thioalkalivibrio sp.
TAGGTCGGGTTAGCCCAAAGGGCGTAACCCGACGGGTCTGGTACCCACCCAAGGCCGAAAATGCAGCGCCGTCCCCGGCTCCATAAGTGGTCCCCGGCACGTCGGGTTACGCTACGCTAACCCGACCTACTGAACGTGGCCGTGACTTTCACGCTAGCCGCCGGTCATGGACATGAAGCGGACGATCTTGTCCGGATTTTCCTTGAACTCGTGGCGCTCCGGCTTCAGCGCGATGGCTTCGTGGATCGCGTCCTCGATTTCGGTGTCCGAGCAGCCCGCGCGCAGCCTGGGCCGCAGTTCCAGCTTGTGTTCGTTGCCGAGGCAGGTGTAGATGGTGCCGTCGACGGACAGGCGGACACGGTTGCAGGTGGCGCAGAAGTGTTGTGAGATCGGCGTGATGAAGCCGATGTGCAGATCGCTGCCGGCCACCTGCACGTAGCGGGCGGGACCACCGCCCGGCATCATCCCCGGAAGCAGCTCGAACCGCCGCGCCAGGCGGGCCTTGACCTGCTGCAGGTCGACATAGTGACCGGTCGCCTGGCGCCCGGTGTCGCCCATCGGCATGGTCTCGATGAAGCGCAGGGTGAACCCGTGTTCCAGGCAGAATTCGACGACGTCCTCGACCTCGTCCTCGTTGATTCCGCCCAGCACCACCATGTTGATCTTGATGGGGCGGAAGCCCGCGGCCTTCGCGGCCATCAGGCCGTCCAGCACCTTTTCCAGCTTGCCCCCGGTGATCTCCTTGAAGACCTCGGGCTTCAGCGAGTCCAGGCTGACATTGATGCGGCGCACGCCGGCAGCGAAGAGTTCGTCCGCAGAGCGGGCCAGGCGGGTCGCGTTGGTCGACATCGAAATGTCGTCCACCCCCGGCAGAGCCGAGAGACGCCGGGCGAGCACCGGCAGGTCCCTGCGCACCAGGGGCTCACCCCCGGTCAGGCGGATCCGCCGCGTGCCCAGGCGCGCGAAGGCCGCCATCACGCGTTCGATCTCTGTAAAGCTCAGCCAGTCCTCGGGCTCCTCGAAGTCACGGAAGCCGCGCGGCATGCAGTAGAAACACCGCAGGTCACAGCGGTCGGTAACCGATACCCGGACGTACTCGATCCGGCGGCCGAAGGGATCGGTGAGGACGGTTTCAGTCATAGATTCCAATCATAGTCCAAAAGCTGCCGACCGCCAGATCCCGGAGTAGGTACCCCGCAATTCCAGGAGCACAATTCCAGCACTTCCGGCACGGTTGCGGATCGCGTATAGTCGCCAGCGCTTCGGAACATCGCCCTGTGGAGAGAATATTTCCACGTATTTCAAGATCAAACATAAGACAGGAGGCAGGAGTATGGCTAAGGTCCTGATAGCCCAGGGTGGCGGCCCCACCGCCGTCATCAACCAATCAATGGTCGGCGCGGTGCTGGAATCGCGCAAGTTCAATAATGTGGAACTGGTCTACGGGGCCTTCCACGGTGTGCGCGGCATCGTCGACGAGGAATTTCTCGATCTCACCCAGGAGACCACGCACAATCTGGAAATGGTTGCCGAGACACCGTCCTCCGCACTGGGCTCGACCCGCGACAAACCGGACCTCAAGTACTGCCAGGAGATTTTCAAGGTTCTGAAGGCGCACGAGATCAGCTACTTTTTCTACATCGGTGGCAACGACTCCTCCGACACGGTGCGCATCGTCAGCGAGGAGGCCCACAAGGCCGGCTACCCGATGCGCAGCATCCACATCCCGAAGACGATCGACAACGACCTCGTCGAGAACGACCACACGCCGGGATTTCCGTCGGCCGCGCGTTTCGTGGCCCAGGCCTTCATCGGCGCCAACCTCGACAACTACGCGCTCCCCGGCATTTACATCGCCGTGGTGATGGGTCGTCACGCCGGCTTCCTGACCGCCGCCTCCGCACTGGGCAAGAAGTTCCCCGACGACGGCCCGCACCTGATCTACCTGCCGGAGCGGGTCTTCGACGTGGAAAAGTTCCTGGCGGACGTCAAGGCGACCATGGATCGTTACGGCCGCTGCGTAGTGGCGGTCAGCGAGGGTATCCACGATGCCGAGGGCGTGCCCATCGCGCTCAAGCTCGCGAAGAACGTCGAGAAGGATGACCATGGCAACGTGCAACTGTCGGGCACCGGTGCGCTGGCCGACATGCTCTGCGACGAGATCCGGACCAAGCTCGGCGTGAAGCGTGTGCGCGGCGACACCTTCGGGTACGTGCAGCGCTCGTTCATCGGCTGCGTGTCCGACGTGGACCAGCGCGAGGCGCGGGAGGTCGGCGAGAAGGCGGTGCAGTTCGCGATGTGGGGAGACATGGACGGGTCGGTCGTGATCGATCGTACGGGCTTCTACTCTTCCGACTACCGCCTGGTACCGCTGGAAGTGGTCGCGGGCAAGACCAAGGTCATGCCCGACGAGTTCATCGCCCCTTCCGGGACGGATGTGACCGATGCCTTCCGCATGTACCTGCGTCCGCTGCTCGGCTCGGGCATGCCCGACGCCTACCGGCTGCGCCAGAACCTGGTGTCCAAGGTGCTGGCAAAGTAGGGCAGGACCGCTTCGGCCCCGTGTTCAGGGGCCGAAGCCCCTGATCCCGATGCAGTGGGATGACGAAAAGGGCCCGCTCCGGATCTTCTCCGGGCGGGCCCTTTCCCGTTTGCCTGTTTACCGCCAGCCTGACCCTGCGCCCTGCTGGCCGTATCCTCAGTCGCCCAGGGCCTTGAAGATCTGGTCGCGGATGTCGGTGACCGAACCCACACCGGGAATCCGGACATACTTGGGCGCACCCGGTTGGCCGCTCTCGGCCCACTTCGAGTAGAACTCGACCAGCGGCTTGGTCTGGCTGTGATAGACCTCGAGGCGCTTGCGCACGGTCTCCGCGTTGTCGTCCTCGCGCTGGATCAGGTCCTCGCCGGTGACGTCGTCCTTGCCTTCCACCTTGGGCGGATTGAAGACCACGTGGTAGGTGCGGCCGGAGGCGGGGTGAACCCGGCGTCCGCTCATGCGCTTGATGATCTCCTCGTCCTCCACGTCGACTTCGACCACGTAGTCCAGGTCCACGCCTTGTTCCTTCAGGGCCTCGGCCTGGGGAATGGTGCGGGGAAAGCCGTCGAACAGGAAGCCGTTCGCGCAGTCGGGCTGCTGCAGCCGCTCCTTGATCAGGCCCAGGATGATGTCGTCGGACACCAGGCCGCCGGCGTCCATCACCTTCTTGGCTTCGACGCCGAGCGGGGTGCCGGCCTTCACCGCGGCGCGCAGCATGTCGCCGGTGGAGATCTGCGGGATGTCGTATTTCTCGGTGATGTACTGGGCCTGTGTGCCCTTGCCAGCGCCGGGGGCGCCCAACAGAATCAGTCGCATGTGTTCTCTCCTTTGGAAGGATGCCAGGTATGTTATGTTTCCGGGCCGGACGGCCCGTGCACTTCGGGGCGGTACAGTACAGGGTCTGCAGCGGCAGGCACAAGACTCAGGGCGAATGAGGGCGGTCGCGGGGCCGCTCTGCGCCGTATCCAGGAAGATGAGAGCAATGGCAACCGGTCCACGCGAAATCACCACACCGTTCCGCCCGATACCGCTGGCCATCCCAGACGGAATGAAGCCCAACGAGTTCTTCAACAGCACCGAAAACCTCGCTGACCTGGTGCACAACAACGGCCTTCTGTCGAACCCGGAGAATCTGCTGCTCTATCGCAAGGCCCTGGGGCACAGCAACGAGTTCGATTGCTCGATCATCTACAACACCTCCAAGGTGATCCTGGATCCGCTGGGTCGCCCGGTGCGCCGCACCCAGGTGCCGGACCGGGTGCTGCATGTGTGGAACCGCATGAACGGCATCATCATCGAGTACATGATGGAGCGTTACCCGGACCCGGCCGAGGCGCTGATCCTGGCCGGGGAGGCCAGCCTGGACGCGACCTGGCCGCTGACCGCTCCTGGGGTGCCGAGCATCCGCATGCTGCACAACCACTTCATGGTCTTCCCGATGAAGGACCTGCGCGCCGCGCCGCACGCCGACCCCGGGAATCCCAACCTGACCGACGGCGGCCAGCACAGCCTGTTCCAGGCGTACATGCGTGATGTCTACCGTGAGTTCTTCACCCGCGCCCTGGAGCTTCGGATACTGCGTCCCGTGGCCGACGGCGATGCCCGGCTGGATCTGACGGGTTACCCGCAGGGCCTGCCCAGCTGGGAGATCCTGGGCGGCGTGGAAGCGCTGAAGGACATCCGCTTCTGGCGCGAGTACGACGAGGTGCTAAAGGGCTTCCTGGACTTCTACCGCAGCTTCTTCAGCCAGGTGTCGACGCGTAATGCGTCGATGCCGGACGGGGTCCATTTCCCGCGCCACGTGGAAGAGGTGCTGCTGTTCGACAACGATTTCCTGAAGACGGCCAGGAAGGTCCGCGACCGCTGCATGACCGATGCCAGGTACGCCAACGCGATCCGCTGGCAGCCGGCGTTCAAGCAGCTGATCTACCGCAACGACGAAGGCCGCCTGATCGTGACCATCAGCCAGAATTCGATCGGCAATGCGATCACGGAGCTGCTTGGTGTCGTGGTGAACCGCGTGCCCGACGCCGAGGCCTACGCGGAACGCGAGCCGGCCCTGATCGAAAAGCTCCTGGAGGTGCGCCGCCGCCTGATCGAGGCAGACCTCGGCGACGGCATCGCCACCGACTACTGGCCGGCGGGGTAGTGCGGTCCCGATGTCTGAAAGCTGGAGCGAGTTCCCGCGCTCCAAGGGGAGGCATGGGCCACTGCTCCCGGTTGGCGCGCCCTGTGGAGTGCGGCGGCTTGCCGCCGCTTTGGGCGGTGGCGTGGTCCGGGTGTCTGCCTGAGAGCGGGAGCAAGCTCCCGCATTCCAGAGGGATTCAGGACACCGACTGGTAGTACAGGTTCTGCGGGTGGTTCGCCTGCGCAAAGAAGAACCAGCGCTCGGCCAGCAGGCCCAGATACTGGATCACGAAGGCGGCGATCAGCACGTTGGTCGGGTCCACCGTCATGACCATCGCCAGGGCGAGCAGCGCCGTCGGGATTGCGAACGCGCTGATCAGGAAGAGCCATTTCACCGCCCGCAGGAACGCGGGGGAGCGGTGGTGGAAGAACTCGCGTGTGTTGAACGAGCCACCCATGAACCCCTGGGACTTCTGCTGGATCGCCGGGTGCTTGATCCCGATCGCCGTCTGCAGCGTCGACTTGGGCTGGATGCGCGCGTTGCGAATCAGCGATGTCACACGGCCAACCAGTCCCAGCAGCGTCAGGATGATCGCCCACCCGGCCAGGAACGGCACCAGCCCGGTTTCGGCCCAGGCGGCCAGGGCGGTGGCGAGGGTGAAGCCGGAGGCTGCCCCGAGCAGCGTGTAGTTCACGACCGTCAGCGGCGAATGCCATTCCTGCAGGAACTTCACCGCCGCGTAGATCATTGCCGTGCTCACGAACAGCGCGAAGGCGAGCAGTGTGCCCAGAATGCCAAGCAGTACCGTCAGCAGCACGAAATTGTCGCCCGGAAGCACACCCAGCGGCGGGTTGAACTGCAGCCAGTGCGCCAGCCCGTAAAGGAAGACCATACCCATGAAGGCGGGCAGCACGATGACCTCGCGGGACAACCAGGACGTGCGCCACTTGGTCGCGGTGCGCCAGGCCCGTTCCGGGCGGCCCAGGTGGAAGAACGAGGCGAACAGACCGAGGCCCAGCAGGCCCAGCGACAGCAGGCTGCCGATGGCGAAGAAATCGGAGCCTGGCGCAGGCACGAGGCCGAGTTCGGCATAGGCCTCCACCGAGAACAGGGCGAGGAACAGGCCCTGTCCGGCTCCGATCAGGGTGGTCAGGAAGAGTACGGAAAAGGCAGGATGCATGATGGGTTCGTCCGTGGTTACCAGCTGGTGACGTCGTCGAGCGAGGGCTCGTCCCGGCCGGGCTTGGGCAGCTGACTATCGATCTTGAGCGGGTTGTCGGCGCGTTCGAGTTCGTCCTCGCGGACGGTGATCCGGGTCTTGCGCCGTGGCAGGTAGTGGTTCGCCGGCTTGGTGCCCCACTCGGGCATCAGCTGGTAGCCGCCATTCTCGCGGATCGCCTGCGAGACCACCGAATTCGGGTCGTGGATGTCGCCGTAGAGCCGGGCATTGGTGGGGCAGGCGCGCACGCAGGCGGGCTTGCGGTCCCATTCCGGCAGGTCCTGGTCGTAGATGCGGTCCACGCACAGGGTGCACTTGGTCATCACCCTGCGCTGCGCATCGACCTCGCGCACACCGTAGGGGCAGGCCCAGGAGCAGTACTTGCAGCCGATGCACTTGTCGTAGTCGACCAGCACGATCCCGTCTTCCTTGCGCTTGTACGAGGCCCCGGTGGGGCACACGGGCACGCAGGGCGGCTCCTCGCAGTGCAGGCAGGACTTCGGGAAGTGTACCGTTTCCGTATTCGGAAACTCTCCGACCTCGAAGGTCTGCACCCGGTTGAAGAAGGTGCCCGTGGGATCCGCGCCGTAGGGGTTCATGTCGACCAGCGGACCGGCTTCTCCGGAGGTGTTCCACTCCTTGCAGCTGGTGACGCAGGCCTGGCAGCCCACGCAGACATTCAGGTCGATGACCAGGGCGAGCTGGGTCATTTCTTGCCTCCTTTGGCAGCGAAGAAGTTCCAGATCCGCGGCCGCTTGGCTTGTCCGGGATACGGCTTCATGGTGTCGAACTGGGGCGAGGTCACCTCGGGTTCGTCGGCGCCGGCCTTGTAGATGCGGACCCGCACGTCGTACCAGGCGGCCTGGCCGGTCACCGGGTCGGAGTTCGAAATGGGGCCCTGTGCTCCTCCGGGCAGTTCCTCGGAGATCAGGTGGTTCAGCAGGAAGCCCTTGCGCGACTCGTTGGCCTGCGGGGTCAGGTTCCAGGCACCCGCAGCCTTGCCGATCGCGTTCCAGGTCCAGACGGTGCCGGGCTCAACGGCTTCCGAGTACTTGGCCATGCAGCGGACCTTGCCCCATTGGCTTTCGACCCAGATCCAGTCTTCGTCGTCGATTCCGGCGGCCTTCGCGGTGCGCGGGCTCACGAACAGCAGGTTGTGGGCGTGGATCTGCCGCAGCCAGGCGTTCTGGGAATCCCAGGAGTGGTACATCGCCATCGGTCGCTGGGTGACCGCGGCCAGCGGGTAGGTGTGCTTGTCGGTGGCCTGGCACTCGAGCGGGTCGTAGTAGAACGGCAGCGGGTCGAAGTACGTCTCGACGCGTTGCGCCAGGTGCGCGGGCGGCCGGCGCGACACGCCCTTGCCCTGCGCCGCGGCGCGGAACTTCATCAGCACCTCGGAGTAGAGGTGGATCAGGATCGGCTCCGCGTAGCGGGTGATGCGGTTGCGCTGCGACCACTCGAGGTAGCCCTTGTTCCAGTTGCGCATGTACTGGTAACTCTTGGGCAGTTCGTAGTGGAACACGCAGTTGTTCTTCGCGTACATCTCCCACTGGTTCGGGTTGGGCTCGCCGCGCAGGGACTTCTCGCCGCCCTTGCCGCGCCAGCCGGCGAGGAAGCCGATACCGGAACCCGGCTCGGTCTCGTAATTGATCACGAAGTCGGGGTAGTCGCGGTACTTGCGCTTGCCTTCGGGGGTGGTGAAAGCGGGCAGTTGCAGCCGCGAGCCGAGCTCGATCAGCACTTCCTGGAAGGGCTTGCACTCGCCCTTCGGCGGTACCACGGGAATGCGTACCGAGTCGATCGGGCCGTCGTATTCGGAAATCGGGCGGTCGAGCATCGACATCACGTCGTGGCGTTCGAGATAGGTCGTGTCGGGCAGGATCAGGTCGGCGAAGGCCGTCATTTCGGACTGGAAGGCGTCGGCGACGACCAGGAACGGGATCTTGTATTCGCCGTTCTCGTCCTTGTCGTTCAGCATCTTGCGCACATCGACCGTGTTCATGGTCGAGTTCCAGGCCATGTTGGCCATGAAGATCATCAGGGTGTCGATCTTGTAGGGGTCGCCGCGCCAGGCATTGGTGATCACGTTGTGCATCATGCCGTGCACCGCCAGCGGGTACTCCCAGGAGAAAGCCTTGTCGATGCGCACGGGGCCGCCCTGCTCATCGACGAACAAGTCGTCCGGGTCGGCCGGCCATCCCAGAACCATGCCGTCCAGCGGCTGGCCGGGCTGCACGGCCTCGGGACCCTTCGGCGGGCGGGCGCAGGGCGGGATCGGACGCGGGAACGGCGCCTTGTGGCGGAAGCCACCGGGACGGTCGATGGTCCCCAGCAGCGACATCAGGATGGCCAGCGCGCGGATGGTGTGGAAGCCGTTGGAATGGGCCGCCAGACCGCGCATGGCATGGAACGACACCGGGTTGCCGGTCACGCTGTCGTGCTCCACGCCCCAGGAATCGGTCCAGGCGATCGGCAGCTCGATGCGCTGGTCGCGGGCGGTCACGCCCATTTCGTGCGCCAGGCGCCGGATCGTGTCCGCCGGGATACCGGTGATGCGCGCCGCCCACTCGGGCGTGTATTCCTGCACCCGGTCCTGCAGCAGTTGGAAAGCAGGCTTGGCCGAGGTACCGTCCTGCAGATGGAATTCGCCGAGCAGGTAGGGATCGGCGTCCGGGGTGTGGGTGACCACGGGGCGGTCCGATTTCCGATCCCACCAGAGCTTGTCCTGCGGGTCGTAGCAGCCCTCCTCCTCGTCCCCCGCGACCTCGGAGCGCAGGAACATGCCGAACTCGTCGTTCGCCTCGTCCACGTTCACCAGCTGGCCGGCGTTGCTGTAACGCACCAGGAAGTCACGGTCGTACAGGCCCTTGGCGATGATCTCGTGGATGATCGCCAGGAGCAGGGCGCTGTCGGTACCCGGGCGGATCGGCACCCACTCATCGGCGATGGCCGAGTAGCCGGTACGCACCGGGTTGACGGAGATGAAACGGCCGCCGTCGCGCTTGAACTTGGAGATCGCGATCTTCAGCGGGTTGGAGTGGTGATCCTCGGCGGTGCCGATCATCACGAAGAGCTTCGAGCGATCGAGGTCGGGACCCCCGAACTCCCAGAACGAGCCGCCGATGGTGTAGATCATGCCTGCGGCCATGTTCACCGAGCAGAAGCCGCCGTGCGCCGCGTAGTTCGGGGTGCCGTACTGCTTCGCGAACAGGCCGGTGAGGGCCTGCATCTGGTCGCGGCCGGTGAACAGCGCGAACTGCTTCGGATCGGTTTCGCGGATCCTGCCCAGGCGCTCGGCGAGAGTGTCGAAGGCCTCGTCCCAGGAGATCGGCTCGAACTCGGCGGCGCCACGCTCGGCACCCGGCTTGCGGCGCAGCGGCTGGGTCAGCCGGGCCGGGGAGTACTGCTTCATGATTCCGGAGGAACCCTTTGCGCAGATGACCCCCTTGTTGATCGGGTGATCGGGGTTGCCGTCGATGTAGCGCACCTCGCCGTCCCGCAGATGCACGCGGATGCCGCAACGGCACGCACACATGTAACAAGTGGTATTTTTGACTTCCTGCGAGGGGGTCTGTGCCATTATCAGCAGCGCCTTGAATGATAAGTAAATTACGATATACTCCGCGCAGTATGCCGGTGCGGTGTGGGTCCGACAAGGCAATTTTTTTTATCCATCCATAAGCACCCAAGGAATGTGGACATGCCCGAGCCGATCCCCGACTTCGCGCAAAACATGCGTCACGCCGCTACCCGGACCCTGCTGGAGCGCAGCATGCACTGGCATCCCGCTCACGAGCGGGCGATCAAGCGCCTGTCGGACGGCCTGTCCTCGGTCGCGGACGGCGGCAAGCGGAGCAGCATATGAAGGTCTGCATCGTATCGGACAGCCACGACCGCGGCCCGATGCTGGCACGGGCGATCGAGGCCGGTGCCGCCGAGGGTGCCGAGGCGGTGATCCACTGCGGCGATCTGATCGGCGGGAACACCCTGAAGGCCTCGCTGAAGCTGGGCCTGCCGATCCACGCGGTGCACGGCAACAACCTCGGTGATCCGGTGGCGATCTCGCGCATTGCCCACGAGTCCAACGGCCTGCTGACCTATTACGGGCACGACGGGATCATCACCCTGGGCGGACGGCGCATCTTCGTGACCCACTACCCACACTACGCCCACGCAATGGCCTGCACCGGCGACTACGACCTCGTCTGTTGCGGGCACAGCCACGAACCCGAGATACGGCAGCAGCCCCACGTGCAGAACGGTTCGACCTGGGTCGTGAACCCCGGTACCGTCGCCGGTCTCGGCGCTCCCGAGGCCACCTGGGCCATGGGCGACCTCGACAGCATGACCTTCGAGATCCGCCTCACGCCGGAAGAGGTCAGGGCCGAGGTCTAGATCCAGGTCTGTCTGGGTCTGTGGTCGGGGCTGTGCCGGAGGCCGCGCAGCCGTCCCTCCGACAGCGTACCGGCCAAACACTGGGCCCCGGAGTCTGGACAGTGCCACGCTCGGACCGGCCTTTTATCCACAATGGGAGGGTTGGCTTGTCAGCGTGCGTCCAGCAGGGCATCTTTGAAGGCTTTCCCTGGATGGAGAGGACGCGATGACCGCAGAAAACCCGCACAAGCCCCTGCCTTCACGCAAGGCGGAACCCGGAACCGATCTCCAGCAGGTGACCGAGGGCGCGCCCCAGGTGACGATGTCATCCTCGGCGCTCTGCGTGATGACCGACTTCCGAAAGGTCCCGGTGGCCACCATCGGTCCCGATGCCACACTGAGCCAGGCGACCGAGGAAATGATCGCCAGTGGTGTCCGTCTGCTGATCGTGGTCGAGGCGGAACGCGTGCTCGGGCTTATCACCGCGCGCGATACCCAGGGGGAACGGCCGATCCAGATCGTGCACGAACGGGGAGTGCGATACCCCGACCTAAGGGTGCGCGACCTGATGGCTCCGCTCGAGACCATGGATCTTCTGGATCTGGGTCGCGTGATGCACGCCGAAGTGGGCGACATCGTCACGACGCTGAAGAACTGGGGGCGGCAGCACGCCCTGGTTGGGGAGAGGGACCCGGACACCGGTGCGATGCGCATCCGGGGGATCTTTTCGGCCACTCAGATCGGCCGCCAGTTGGGCCTGCAGGTTCAGACTTTCGATGTTGCCCGGACCTTCGCAGAGATCCAGGCCGCCTTGTCGAAGTCCTATTGACCCGGGTCCCGGACGACTGCGGGCGGGGAGGCCCTGCCCGCAGTCACCGGGGGTCCCCTTATTTCCGATCGAGGCTCTGGTAGTAGTCCATCAGGATCTGGGCCACTTCTGGGCGGGAGAATTCGGGCGGCGGTGCCTCGCCCCGACCCAGCATCTCGCGTACCTTGGTGCCGGAGAGGAGTACGAAGTCCTCCTTGGTGTGATCGGGTACATCGCGCATCATCACAACGCGGTTGAGCTTCTTGGAGTAGGCGGTGTGGTCGGCGCGGAAGATCTCGATCTCCAGTGCGTCAGGAGGTACTTCGGCGTCGAAGATGGTCTGGGCGTCGAACGCACCATAGTAGTCGCCGACCCCTGCGTGGTCGCGACCGATGATGAAGTGGGTCGCTCCCATGTTCTGGCGGAACAGCGCGTGGAGGACTGCCTCACGGGGTCCTGCATAGAGCATGTCGAAGCCGTAGCCGGTGATCATCACCGTGTTCGGGGGGAAGTAGAGCTCGGCCATCTTGCGGATGGCGGCGTCACGAACCGGGGCCGGGATGTCGCCGGCCTTCAGTTTGCCCAGCAGCATGTGAATCACCACGCCGTCGGTCCCGAGCTGATCCATCGCCATGCGGCAAAGTTCCTCGTGGGCGCGGTGCATCGGGTTCCGGGTTTGGAACGCCACCACCTTCTTCCAGCCACGCTCGGTGATCTCGTTGCGGATCTCGACGGCAGTACGGAAGGTGTCGGGAAAGTCATCCTGGAAGTACGAGAAGTGCAGCACCTGAATGGGGCCCGAGACGCAGACGCGACCGACGCTGTTGAAGGCGGCGACGCCGGGGTGTTCGGGGTCGGTGGTGCCATAGACCTTCTGGGTCATGACCTCCATCTGTTCCGGGGTGAACTCCTCAATGGCCTCGACGTCCTGAATGGCGAGGACCGGGTTGCCTTCCATGTTGGGGTCACGCAGGGCGATCCGCTTGGCCCCGCTGATGGCGTCGGCATTCTCCAGCAGGTTGACGACCGGGACCGGGAAGAAGAGGCCGACGGTGGTCCTCATGCTCTCAGCGCAGCCCATGGCGTCGGCGACATTCATGAAGCCGGTGAGGGGGGTGAAGTAGCCACCCCCCATCATCACGGCGTTACCGGCGGCAGCAGAGCTGATCAGTACGGAAGGGAGGGTTTCGGCCTCCTGCATGAGGGCATGGTGTTTTTCGGTGTCGTAGATGAAGAGGGGCTTCAGGGCCTCCGCACCGTGTGGCTTGATCATAGGACTCTATCTCCTGCCGCGTATGAATGTTGAGGTAGCATGGATCAGCGGCGTCGCCGCTGTGTCTGTGTTGGCCGGGTCGCCTTCCCCCGCGCCGGTTCTCACGAGAACAAACGGCCGTAACGTAGCACAAGATCGGGCATGAGGGGCCGGGCGTCTTAATCAGCACACGCTGATGAACTCCTGCCATTCCCGGCGCTGTCGCGGTCCAGCCGCGGGTACCTGCCCTGCCGCGGGCTCCAATGAATGCGGTGAACCGAGTCCGGCCGCGCGGGTCTCATCCGTGTGACACCGCCCGAGTCCTGGGTTGCCCGCCTCGGGCCCGTGCCAGCCTCTGCACGGTTCGCGACGGCCGGAAGCCGTCGCGCCAGCATGCCAATCGGGCTCAGGCTCATAAGCAGGGCTTATGGGCGATCAAGAAACTTTGATTTGATTCGAAATTTCGCATAGCCCAGACTCGGCGGGTCATTTATGAGACACCGAGGAGACTTCAGCCCGTGATCACTAGCAACCCTTTTGCCGAACTTGCCGCTGTCATTCCGCCGGCCGCAATGCAGACCTACGTCGTGTTGATGGTCCTCCTGGCCGCCGGCGGCACGATTCTCGACATCCTCCACAAGAAGAGCGCCAAGTACTTCTTTGAGAATGCCAAAAAAGCCCAACAGGACGCAACGCGCAGCGTAGGCACCGGTGAAAAGGTCGGGATCGCACTGAAGACCGTTGGGAAGGAAGTTCTGACCTCGGGCGAGTTCGATAATCAGCAACGCCGGATGTCCCACCTCCTGACGATGTACGGCTTCATCCTGCTGGTTGTCACCACGGCGATCCTGATCTTCGGCTACGCGGCTGATCCGGCGCCTGCGATCATCCCTCTGCTCTGGCACTTGGGCGCACTCATGCTGGCCGGGGGTGGTTACTGGTTCTGGTTCGGCATCCGTGTCGACGTTTCCTCGGAAGGGAAACCCTGGTACCAGTTGGAGCGTGCCGACCTGTTCATCGTTTCGCTGCTGGCGACCGCGACCTTCGCCCTTCTGTGGTCGTTCACCCAGGGCTTCGGAGCCATCAACTGGCTGTTCTTTGCCCTGTTCGTCGCTGCCACTACCGCCCTGTTCGGCACCGTCTACTGGTCCAAGTTCGCCCACATGTTCTTCAAGCCCGCCGCGGCTTACCAGAAGCGCCTCACCAAGGCTGACGGATCAGCGGAGAATCTGCCCACCATCAGCCGTGCTGAGCCTGAACAGCAGCAACGTCATTCCATGGAACTGCTGCGGGATGCGCCCATGGACATGGGCCTGGGCATCAAACGCGAAGCGCCCAACCACTACTAAGCCAGTCAACTGATCAACAGAATTGATCGAGGATTACCATGCCAACTTTCGTATACATGACCCGTTGCGATGGCTGTGGATACTGCGTTGATATCTGCCCTTCAGATATCATGCATATCGACAAGACTTATCGCCGTGCCTACAACATCGAGCCCAACATGTGCTGGGAGTGCTTTTCCTGCGTGAAGGCCTGCCCGCACGACGCCATCGACGTCCGCGGCTACGCCGATTTCGCCCCGCTGGGGCACAGCGTGCGCGTCAAGCGTGACGAGGAGCGGGGCACCATCGCATGGAAGATCAAGTTCCGGGACGGTAGGGAAAAGAATTTCCTCTCCCCGATTACGACCAAGCCCTGGGGCAAGCACATTCCGAAACTTGCCGAGGTGCCTGCGCCGAGCAAGGAAATGCGGGACAGCCAACTGCTTTTCAACGAGCCCAAGTACATCCGCCTCGATGAAGGTGATCTGTACTCGCTGAAAGATGCTGGTCTGAAGTTGAAAGAAGGGGTGTACTACTAATGGCATACGAGACTATCGTTGAAGACAACATCGATATCCTGGTCTGCGGCGCAGGTCTGGGTGGCACGGGCGCAGCCTTCGAAGCCAGGTACTGGGGGCAGGACAAGAACATCGTCATTGCCGAAAAGGCCAATATCGACCGTTCCGGTGCGGTGGCCCAGGGCCTGTACGCGATCAACTGCTACATGGGTACCCGCTGGGGCGAGAACAACCCGGAAGACCACGTCCGCTACGCGCGGATCGACCTGATGGGCATGGTGCGCGAGGACCTGCTGTTCGACATGGCACGTCATGTCGACTCCGCCGTGCACCAGTTCGAGGAGTGGGGTCTGCCGTTGATGCGCGATCCCAAGACCGGCGGTTATCAGCGTGAAGGCCGTTGGCAGATCATGATTCATGGCGAGTCCTACAAGCCGATCGTCGCCGAGGCCGCGAAGAAGTCCGCTGACAAGGTCTTCAACCGCATCTGTGTGACGCACCTGTTGATGGACGAGTCCAAGGAGAACCGGGTTGCCGGCGCCGTTGGTTTCAACGTCCGCACCGGCAATTACCACGTCTTCAAGTCCAAGGCGGTCGTTGTCGCTGCCGGCGGCGCATCCATGATTTTCAAGCCCCGTTCCGTCGGTGAGGGTGCCGGTCGGGTCTGGTATGCACCATGGTCGTCCGGTTCCGCCTACGGGCTGCTGATCGACGCCGGTGCCAAGATGACCCAGATGGAAAACCGCATCGTCCTGGCCCGCTTCAAGGACGGCTATGGACCGGTCGGCGCTTACTTCCTGCACCTCAAGACCCGTACGCAGAACTGTAACGGGGAAGAGTACGAGTCCAAGTGGTGGCCGCAGCTGCAGGAAATGGTCGGCAAGGAGTATCTGGATCCGGAAGTCTCTCACGCGACCCACCGGCCCATTCCGACCTGCCTGCGCAACCACGCTTTCATCAACGAGGTGAATGCCGGCCGTGGCCCGATCCACATGATCACCATGGAAGCATTCCAGGACCCGCATCTCGAAGAAGTGGGCTGGGAAAACTTCCTCGGCATGACCGTCGGGCAGGCCGTTCTCTGGGCCGCAACCGATGTCGATCCCAAGAACGAAAACCCTGAGCTGACCACGTCCGAGCCTTACGTGATGGGGTCGCATGCGACAGGCTGTGGCGCCTGGTGCTCCGGTCCGGAAGATATCTCGCCCCCCGAGTATTTCTGGGGCTATAACCGGATGACGAGCGTGGAAGGTCTCTTCGGTGCCGGCGATGCCGTCGGTGGAACGCCCCATGCTTTCTCGTCCGGTTCGTTCACCGAAGGGCGTCTGGCAGCGAAAGCGGCCTGCAAGTACATCGATGACGGCAAGGCCCAGGGTATTCGCGTTTCGGACAAGCAGATCGAGGACCTGAAGGCCAAGATCTACAAGCCGATGGAGCACTACAAGATCTACCGCAACGAAGTGGTTGCAGGTTCGGTGAACCCGAACTTCATCAACCCAAGGCAGGGTCTGGACCGCTTGCAGAAGTTGATGGATGAGTACTGTGGCGGCGTGACCGTCAGCTACATGACCAACGAAAAGCTGCTCAACATCGGTCTCAAGAAGATGAAGGTTCTTGAGGAAGATCTGGAGAAGCTTGCAGCCGAGGATTTCCATGAGCTGCTGCGCGCCTGGGAACTCAGGCACCGTGTCCTGACTTCCGAAAGTGTTTTTCAGCACACGCTGTTCCGTAAGGAAACCCGTTGGCCGGGTTACTACTACCGTGGTGATGTGATGAAACTCGACGACGAGAACTGGCATGTTCTCACCGTTTCCCGTCGTGATCCGAAGACGGGCGAGTACACCATGGAGAAGGCGCCGTGCTACCACTTGGTCGGCACCGACGAGTGATAGGCACCTGCGGCGGGAACTCTGCATTTCCCGCCGCATCTTCAGGAATCAGGGAAGACCAACGCGCTCTCGCGTTGGTCTTCTTTTTCAGTCGCAACGTCCAGGACTTTTAAAATGACTAGCGCAGATGACGCTTCGGCAACCCCGGGTTCGCCGATGAACATCATCGAGCACTCCGATGAAGAGATCACGGCATTCGCCCACCCCATGTGGAGCGACCTGATCAAGCATTCCAACGAGGGTGACTACGGCAAGTTCACCAGAAAATTCTCCTACAACCTGGTGTTCGGCCTCAATGAAGTCGAAGTCGGTCACCAGTTCGTCAAGAGCGAACTGACCAGGAACCTGAGCGAGGATTGGGATTTTCTTGGCATCATTCGCCGGGGCGAACACGTCACGGTGCTGTACCGCGTCAGAAGCACCGCGAAAGCTGGCGAATGGCTCGGACGCATGGTTCTCGGCTACGAGGAAGGAGAAGTGCGGATTTTCGGTGCCTCCATATTCTGATGCTACGGACCCTGTGATGACAAAAGATGTTATCGAAAACGGCAAGTACGTTGAATTGACCTATCAGGTCATTGACAGAAAGTCACGCCAGATATTGACCGCGGTGGAGTTCCCGTTGGGTTACGTCCACGGCGTCAACGAAATATTATCGCCCCCGGTGATGGCCGAGCTGGAGGGCAGGTCGCCGGGCGACGTCATCGAGGTGCCGATCGACTGCAACGCGATTTACGGTCCGCGGGACGAGTCCCTGGTCATTACCGATCACATCGAGAACGTTCCCGAAGAGTACCGCGAGGTTGGTATGGCCATCCTGATGGAGAACGACAGGGGCCAGACCAAGAGCTTTCTGGTCACGAGGGTCGACGACACAAGCGTGACCATCGATGGCAATAATCCGCTCTGCGGCAGGGATGTGATTTTCAAGCTGGAAATTCGCTTGGTTCGTGATGCGACCGACGAGGAAATCCAGCACGGAGGCAAGGTCGAGACGGGGCCTGAAATCAGTAGTGGGCGCATGAAACCGATCTGAAATGCGGCCGAACCGTTCCGACCGAGTGTGCCGGTGGCGCCCGGAAGGGTGACGAGGCGCCTTGCGGACGCTGTAGAAATTATGCCGGAGCCGCACGCATGGTCCCTCTGCTCGAGGGCCTTCGTACCGGCGGGGTTCGTGCGCGGCCCGGTCTGTCAGTGAGTTGGGGGGCTGACATCGGCTTTTCCATACCCCCTTTTTCGATTGCAACGAGGTGAATCATGAGTGGACCAGCCGCTAAAAAACGCCCGGAAGTTCCGGACGGCAAGACGCGCTATCTGACGACCCGGCAGAAAGAGCCGACCGAAAAGGGCTACATCGGGTACGACACCATCTGGGAATCGTTTCAGAAAGAGGCCAAATACGAGACGCCCAAACAGCCCTGAGTTTGACGGCCGCGCGAGATCGCCAGGGCGCGCGGCCGGCTTTAGCCCTCATGGCGAGGGCCGACCCCCGATCAGGAAGGCCCTGAGGCGTGTGGTCGCTGTAGCGTAGAGCGGAACGCAGGACCTCCGGCACGGCCCTCTCCTGCCGGCCGGTTCGCAGCGGTCGATCGTGTGCGGACTTTACGAAGACCGTACCAGCACGGAGACCAGGAACATGCACGAGTACAGCCCGCTCGACGATATGGGTGGACAGCCCGCGCAAGGCTCCGGAGTCAAACCCCTGCAGGCGCTTGGAATCAGTCTCCGCTGGGTCAGTGGGGGCGTGGGTCACCGCGACTGCAGGGTCGTGCCGCGACCGGAGCCGGCGAGCCAGTCGCCTGGGCTGCGGGAATGGCTTGGCAGCGCTGCGGGCGGGTGCCCCTTGACCAGGGCCATCGCACCCGGCGCATTGCTGCCCGACTGGAACGAGGATCTCCTCCGCAGCGTTCCCGGAGGGTTTTTCCGGAGTATCCGGGGGCGCATCACCGTTCAACCCAGGGCGGGACGTTTCTATCCAGGGCATTTTCTTGCCGGGGCCCCGGGGGTCCCGGAGGGGTCGACCGCTTTTCGGATCGCCGCGATCAGTCCGGACGGTGTGATGACCGTCGATTTCAATCACCCGTTGGCGGGGATCGACCTGGAGTTGGAATTGCGGGTGGTCAATAGCGACCCGCCGGGGAGCCCGCCGGGAGACCTGGGCAGGGCCGCCGTGATGAACGGACCTGGGATGCAGGCGCGCTGGCGTGACCAGCCGACCGATTTTCTCCACGGTGAAGCCCTGGCCAGGGGCGATGACGGTCCGGATTCGGCCTTTTACGCGGTCCCCAGAATGGTGCAGCACCTGGACGATACGGCCCTCGATCGAATTCGACACGTCTACCGCGGCCTGCTGCCCAAGGGTGGAGTGGTGCTCGATCTGATGAGCAGTTGGACTTCTCACCTCGATCCGGCGCTTGCGCCGCAGCGGGTGGCCGGCCTGGGCATGAACGCGGACGAGTTGGCCGCGAACCCTGTGCTCACCGAGCGGGTGGTGCACGATCTGAACACCGATCCCCGGCTGCCCTGGCCCGAGGCGAGTTTCGACGCGGTGATCTGCACGGTATCGGTCGAGTATCTCACCAGCCCGGTCGAGGTCTTCCGCGAGATCCGTCGGGTGCTGCGCCCCGGTGGCCGTTTCGTGGCAACGTTCTCGAACCGGTGGTTCCCGCCGAAGGCGATCGCGGTGTGGGCGGAACTGCACGAATTCGAGCGCATGGGTCTGGTGCTGGAACTGTTCCTCCGGGCCGGCGGCTTCACCGGGCTCGGAACCTGCTCCCTGCGCGGGTTGCCGCGCCCTCCCGGCGACCAGTATGCCGACCGCCTGGCTACGTCTGATCCGGTGTACGCAGTATGGGGTGAGGCCTCCTGACGACGTTGGGACCGGGATTGCCGGGGAAAACCTCGTGAACGGTTGTGTCAGGAGGAGGTGGGGGGTGACCTGCGCGGTGGGCCGCGGCGATTGCCCGGTCCGCCTGGACTCCGACCGCGGCCCCCGCCTCCGCGGGGACCGCCACGGCCGCGCTCCTCGGGCTTGCGCCGTGGCCGTGGCGCCGGGCGGTTGAGTTGCTGCGGGAGATCCTCGGGGTAGAGCATCTCGGTCGGAATGCGGCTGCCCAGGTAGGTTTCGATGTCCGGAAGATAGAACGCGGAATCCTCGCAGCCGAAGCTGATCGCGTCTCCTGCCGCCCCGGCGCGGCCCGTGCGGCCGATCCGGTGCACGTAGTCCTCGCCCGATTGCGGCAGGTCGAAGTTGAAGATGTGGGTCACGTCAGGGATGTGCAGGCCGCGAGCGGCCACGTCGGTGGCCACGAGGTAGGCGTACTGCCCTTCCGCGAACTGGGCCAGCAGGCGCGTGCGCTTGGTCTGCGGCACGTCACCCGAGAGCAGGGCGGCATGCAGGTCGTTCGCGTTGAGCCAGTCGCAGACCCGCTCCGCCCAGTGCTTGGTATTGACAAAGACGATGGCCCGCTCGGGCTTCAGCTTCCTGGCCAGGCCGATCAGCAGCGGGATCTTCTGGTCGTTGGCGGGATAGTAGATCACCTGGTTGATGTTGTCGGCCGTGACCGTCTCGGCCTCGACCTGCACCTTTTCCGGGTTGTTCATGTGTTCGTACGCCAGTTCCATCACGCGCCACGACAGCGTGGCCGAGAACAGCATGGACTGGCGTTCCGAGGGTGGGGCGCAGCGGCGCAGCAGGTAGCGGATGTCCTTGATGAAGCCGAGGTCGAACATGCGGTCCGCCTCGTCGAGGACCACCACCTCGACCCGCTTCAGGCCGAAGACGTGCTGTTTGTGGTAGTCGATGATCCGGCCCGGCGTCCCGATCAGCACGTCGGCGCCGGCGCCGAGTTCCTCGCGCTGCTGTTCGTAGCCGGTGCCGCCGTAGGCGAGGGCGAACTTCAGCCCCGTGTGCCTGCCCAGCAGCAGGGCGTCCTTGTGGATCTGTATGGCCAGTTCGCGGGTGGGTGCGAGCACCATCATGCGCACGTCGTTGGCCCGCCTGTCCGCAGCCGGTGGGTGGCGCAGCAGGCGGTTGAAGGCCGCGACCAGGAAGGCGGCGGTCTTGCCGGTCCCGGTCTGGGCCTGGCCGGCGACGTCGTGCCCGGCGAGCGCGATGGGCAAAGTCTCGGCCTGGATCGGCGTGCAGTACTCGAAGCCCGCGTCCCGGACGCCCTGAAGTACGGGTTCCGGAAGGTCGAAGCCTTCGAAGCGGATGCGGGACTTGTCGGCCTCGGTCATGTGTCTCCCATGGGCAGGTACCCGGTAAACTTGAATTCACCCGTGAATCTGGCGGATAGTACGGGGCGACGGAGGGCGCGCATTCCGTGCCCCGCAGCCAATCGACGAGGATACGGAGTGAGCGAAAACATTCATCATATCTCGGATGCCAGTTTCGAGGACGACGTCCTGAAATCGGACCGGCCAGTGCTTGTGGACTACTGGGCCGAATGGTGCGGGCCCTGCAAGATGATAGCCCCGATTCTCGACGAGATCGCAGAAGAATACGACGGCAAACTCAGGGTTGCCAAACTCAACATCGACGAAAATCCCGCGACGCCCCCGAAATATGGCATCCGCGGCATCCCTACGCTGATGCTGTTCAAGGATGGTGACGTCGAGGCGACCAAGGTCGGTGCGCTGAGCAAATCCCAGCTGACTGCCTTTCTCGACCAGCACCTCTGAGGCCCGGTCCGGCCGTTTTTCCCGGCCGGCGACCTCGCCCGCTTCGGATTCCTTTATAATAACGCTTGCCTGATTGCTCGGGCTCCCCTATATTCCGAGGGTGCGCCCCTAGGCGGCGCGCCCCGCCCCCCTCAGAAACCCGCAGCAACCGAACCGGTTGCCGGGCTATCCCGCATCTACATCACGTTTGAACAGCACCCTAATGAACCTCACCGAATTGAAGCAGAACACGGCTGCAGAGCTTGTGGCCATGGCCGAGTCCCAGGGCATCGAGAACATGTCCCGCGCCCGCAAGCAGGACATCATCTTCGCCCTGCTGAAGGCCCACGCCAAGAATGGCGAGCCGATCTTCGGCGACGGGGTGCTCGAAATCCTCTCCGACGGCTTCGGCTTCCTGCGCGGAGCGGACAGCTCCTACCTGGCGGGCCCAGACGACGTCTACGTCTCACCCAGCCAGATCCGGCGCTTCGGCCTGCGCACCGGGGACACCATCTCCGGCAAGATCCGTCCGCCCAAGGACAGCGAGCGCTACTTCGCGCTGCTGAAGGTCTCCGAGATCAACTTCGAGCCGCCCGAGGCGGCCCGGCACAAGGTGTTGTTCGAGAACCTGACTCCGCTGCACCCGAACCAGCGCATGCGCATGGAGCGCGGCAACGGCTCCACCGAGGACATCACCGCACGCGTGATCGACATGGTCGCGCCCTTCGGCAAGGGCCAGCGTGGCCTGATCGTGTCGCCGCCGAAGGCCGGCAAGACCCTGATGCTGCAGAACATCGCCCAGAGCATCGCCACCAATCATCCCGACAGCTACCTGATCGTGCTGCTGATCGACGAGCGCCCCGAAGAGGTCACGGAGATGACCCGGATGGTGCGCGGTGAGGTCGTGTCCAGTACGTTCGACGAGCCCGCGACCCGGCACGTGCAGGTCGCCGAGATGGTGATCGAGAAGGCCAAGCGCCTGGTCGAGCACAAGCGCGACGTCGTGATCCTGCTCGACTCGATCACCCGCCTGGCACGCGCCTACAACACCGTGGTTCCCAGTTCCGGCAAGGTGCTGACCGGCGGTGTCGACGCCAACGCCCTGCACCGGCCGAAGCGTTTCTTCGGCGCCGCGCGCAACATCGAGGAGGGCGGCAGCCTGACCATCCTCGCCACCGCGCTGGTGGACACCGGGTCCAAGATGGACGAGGTGATCTACGAGGAATTCAAGGGCACCGGCAACATGGAGATCCACCTCGACCGGCGCATCGCGGAGAAGCGGGTATACCCCGCCATCAACGTGAACCGCTCCGGTACCCGCCGCGAGGAACTCCTGACCGATCCCGACGAACTGCAGAAGCTGTGGATCCTGCGCAAGTTCCTGCACGGCATGGACGACACCGAGGCCATGGAGTTCCTGCTGGGCCGCATGCAGTCCTCGAAGACCAACGCCGACTTCTTCGACATGATGCGCCGCGCCTGACGTGAGCGTGAAAGTCAGCGTGAAAGTCACGTCCCAGTTCTGTAGGTCGGGTTAGCGCAGCGTAACCCGACGTGCCGGGGCCGACGCTGCTTTGCGGCCATGGGTGGGTGCGAGACCCGTCGGGTTACGCTGCGCTAACTGTCATGGACTCGGAGCGCGCCACCCCGAATGATGAAAGCACAAGCGCCTATGGAGTGCGGCGGCTTGCCGCCGCTTTGGGGAGCCG
>NZ_REBW01000097.1 GCF_007692535.1 Thioalkalivibrio sp.
TGCGTCGAACACGACGGCAGGCTCGGCGAAGTGGCCCGCCATGGCCGCGATATGCAGCGGCTGCGGGAGACCGGCCGTGCGTCCATTGAACTCTTCACCTGGATGCTGTTGCAGGGTTGGGCGCCGAAGGTGCGTCCACGGATCGGTGATCTCGAGGTCGATTTCGTATGGGAACCCACGCCGGAGCAACATCTGGCGATCGAGATCGACGGTCGCGAGTCGCGTTTCGACACGGAACGCGACAAGGCCCGCGAGGCCTACCTCTACTGGATGGGCTACGAACGGGTTCGCATCGACGGCCAGGCAGTCATGGACGATCCGCGTGACGTCATCGCGGGAATCCTCCGCCGGCAGGGAAAGTCGCATTGACCTCGGTGGGAAAGACGAAGCCGTCGCCTGCAGTGCAGGCCTCGAAGGCCGGTATGGGCAGGAGCGCCCCTGGCGCGCGAACGGGCATCCCGCGGAGCGTCCGTTTGCGTCCGGTGATGCATTGGAGACGCTTCCCGGTGGGGGTCACCAGCCGGCCAGCGGGTTGCTGGTCGAGAGCGTCAGCATCACCTGGTAGCCATCCCCGGGTCGGTTCGCGGATGTCTGCGAAGACGCTCCCGGATAGTCTGCGCTGAGCGCGATGGCGAGCCCGTTGCGCGTGGCGGCCGGAGTTTGCATCGTCCACACCAGTTGCCCCGCCAGGTTGACACTGGCCTCTCGGCCGTTGCCCGGCGAAGTCACCCGCTCCCGGTAGCGAAGATCGAACTCGCCGTTCATTCGCTCGTGCAGCGAGACGTTGCTGGAACGCAGTCTGGCCTGCCAGCGCTGCTCTGTGGTGGTTGTGGCAAGGTCTTCGCGGCGTTGCCATTGCAGGTCTTTCCTGACCGGCAGGAAGGGGTGCGCAGTCTGCTGGTGGTGCAACTCGACGCCGAAGCCGCGGATGCCCGCGCCCGTGTTCGCATCGATCTTCCCCGGTGCCTGGTCGTGCGTTGCCGTTGCGCCCCAGCGCCCGCCGGCGGTCCTGAAGTCGGCCCCCAGTTGCAGTTTCTCGGATCGTTCCGTCCGTGGCCCGGGCGCCGTAACCGCCTGGATCTGGTCGTGGCCGAGGACTGCGTCCAGCCTGATTCGCGGCTCGCCGAATACATTGACGCGCCTGGTATTCGCGGGTTGCCAGGTCGTCGTCGTCTGGAACTGGTCGGCCTGTCTGGTCGGCTTCGCAGGGTCCAGCGCGAGATTGTTGCGATCGCGCCGTACCGAGAGCCGGAAGCGCAGGTCCCCGACGTCGAGTCCGCCGTAGCCGCGAAGGCGCTGGCGATCGGGCCTCAGGTCCGAGTTCGCAACGCTGTCGAAACGCTGTCCGACCCAACTGTATTCCGAACCGATGTGCCAGCCTTCCCCTGAGGACGGAGTCGGATGCAACTCGGCGCCGAGTCGGTAGGCTTGGGCCTGGGTGCCCCCCGTTGTCTCCGGGCTGCCCCGGTCCGGTTCGGAACCGGCATATTCGAACGACAGGCGCAGCCGCTCCATCAGCGTTGTGGCGTTCGTACCGAGCGACCAGGCGCTGGTGGCTGCGGTTTGTGCGCCCGGGCCGGCCGGATCGGGAAGCTCGCTTGCCGATACCCAACCACCCTTCAGCGTCCACGTGCCCATGGCGCTCCGCGCGATCGAATGCTCCACCACGATGCCCAGCAATTGCTGTTCTTCGTCCGTGGCTCGCGCCGTCCGCTTGGACTCTGCCGCGATCTCCGGGTGAAACACGAACCCGCGCACGTCCGTCTGCGACAGTGGCTGCCACGCGGCGACCGCTCCGCTGCGATCGCGGTCGCTGTGGATCAGGCTTTGGTAGGCCAGCCTCTGGGTGCCGAATCGAGCCTTCGTGGCGCCATGACCCCTGGATGCGGCCCCGTCTCCCGCCATCGGATGATCTTCCCCGTGCGCGGCGTAGGGACCGCCCGGCGCAAGGGCAACGGCTGGAACCGTGGTCCCGGGCTCGGCTCCCAGCGACGGTGTTTCGTTCGGGTCTGCTGTAGGTGCCGACGGTGCTTCGGAGCCGAAAGATTTCAGCACGGGCTGGGGCCCGGCCGGATCCATCCAGCAAAGTCCCTGGCTGCAGGTCGTGATCGAGCTCGGGCGAGACGCCTCCGTCATTGCCCCACAGAGCGGCAACCCCTGGTGCATCGCATCGCGATGGGCGAGTTGGACGCAGTCCCCCAACACGGCGGTCGCCGCCAGGCCAGGGAGCAGCGCCAGCATGCTCAGCGCCCTTTTCACCTGCGGACCTTTGACATCACTGCAGCCTCCAGACCAATGGCCGCTTTAAATAAATTAGTAACTTAGAAGGTTTTTTTCTTTCGTTATCTCTAACTCAGATTATAGTCCCGGCCGGCCGGTTTAAACCCCTTCCCAAGTACTTTTTCGGCAGCGCCGAGGATTTCTGAAGCCCCCATCACCCACTGCCGGAACATCACCTCGGTCACCTCGGGGTCGGACCAAGCCAACCCATTGATCATGAAGAATAAGGGGTGTAGATATCGGGCCCTTTTCCGCCTTAAACGGCCGTTTTTGGGGCCAAAAATGGGCGTCTAAGCTTTTTGACCCCGACCGCTCGGCGGGGGCCGAATCAGGAACTCGGTACCGGGGGCTTTTCAAGACGTGCTGCGCGCTTAGCCGGGCATTTTGGGGGCCGAAAACGGGCCTCTAAGGGCTCAAATTGGCCCCAAAAATGGATTCTAGTTCTTGTAAATCAGTCGGTTGCGTTGGTCCGACCCCCGTTTGGCGGGGAATGGTGATTCCGAGATCGTCCAGGAGGTCGGGCGCATCGAAATGCCGGCGTCCGATGAAGGCTGTCGCGTGGGTGCCGCTTTGACGCATGGCGCCAGCGGAGGGTATGCCGAGGGGCCAGAAGAGGAAGCGCTCCGCCCGCCGGGACTGGCGGATGATGCCGTCGGCGCCGTAAAGGCTGCGGGCAGCGCCATCAGGGGTTGGCAATGCCAGTTGCTGCGCGTAGGGACGAAGGGTGTACGGGATGGCCCCGGTCCCGGTTTCCGGCGCATCCACGTCGATGATGTAATGGTTTCCGGCTGCCAGGCGGAGCCGGAGTCCGCGACGGGTATCGACCGTTTCGTCGAGCCTGAAGAACAGCGGTTTTTCCCCCGAGATCCGGCTGACATCGATCGTTGTGCCTTTCGGCAGGAAGAGCTTGTGGTAACACCCGCAGCGATGAATGCTGTCGTACAGGACGGGCCGCTGCGCCTCGTCCAGCGTCACCCGCCACAGCAGGCCGGCCAGTTCGCCGGCGTAGATGTCCAAAGGGCTTTCGGCAGGGCGCGCGGGGAACCAGAAGGCGTAATTCAGCTGTGGGAGCGTACGACCATCGATGCGCGTGAAGGTCGCATAGATCCATACCGTCGGTCGCTCGGTATCGATCCCGATCCGGCCGTCGGAATCAAAAAACGGGCTGCCGATGCGATCGGCGGCCGAGGCGATTTCGGAGACCAGTTCGGGTTGATGACGCAGAAACAGCGCGCGCCACTGTTCCGGTGAGAGCCGGGGGACCCCCAACGCATCCACGCGGATCTCCGCGTCGTGCTGCCGAGCCCCGCCAACCTGGCCGCGATACCGCGCCTCGCGAGCGAACGTGGCGGATGCCCCACTTTCGTAGAGGTCCGTCATGTTTCTTCGGTATCCGGCGATGAAGGGTCGGGCCACCAGGCTGGTGACCGGATAGAGGCCGAGCAGCCGCTGCGACATGCGGTACCCATCCGGCACGGCATAGGCTTCCCGGCCCAGCGTGGGTGGCGCCGGCAGCGCAGCGAAACAGTCATCGAACCGGTTGCCGAGCGTCTCGAAGCCATGCCGGGCGCGAAGTGCATCGCGGCTTTGCGCCGACAGCCGGTCAAATTCCAGCAGGTACGCATCCCGAGCCAATGCGAACCCCAAGCCGGACCAGGCCTGTCGCTCGGCATCGTCGAGCTGGACGTAGTCGAATCCCGCCAGGAAACGGTTGGTCCGCAGCCAGGGGAGACCGTCGATGCGCCCCAGCGTCGGATCGAAGTGCGTCTCCCGGCCAATTGCCCGATCCAGGTCTTGTGTGAAACTCACGCAGGAAGGATCTGCAGCGTCGGCCCAACTGCTGTCCCGGGACGGGGTTACGGTGCAGCCCGTGGCAGCAAGCAGCGCGGCCGCGATGGCCGCTGTCAGCCAAACACGCCCGCCCATGCTGCCGCGGCGATGACCCCCCGATGAGCCCGGCTCTGCGCGCATCAGCCTGAAACCCTCTGGCTGCGCGGTAGAAAAGCCGACCAGGGCATCGCTGCGGACGAGCGTTGCGAGCGGCGCCCGATGCATGGTCCTGTGGCGCGTAGTTTGGAGTGCGGCGGCCTCTTTATCGAACCAGGGCCAGCGCGTCCGGGCAGCGGGGAGGCCCGGTTCTCGAGCGCGGCGCAGGCGATGGCATGCAACCGTTTGTAGGTGTCAATCGTCATCGTGCCTCCCGCGCGCCTTGGCCTCCGGCCGCCGGTACCAGAACCCGCAGAGTCTCCTGAATCGCAGTGCGAAGGGAAAAACGGTCAGCAGGGCGAGCAGGCCCAGATGCTGCCAGAGAGAGTACCAGTCCGCCTTGCGCCCCGATGTCAGCACTGCGGGTTCGGGCAGAACGACAAAGCGCTGGCCGTGTCGCCGCCCCCAACGCTGCATGTGTATCGAGAAGGCCACTTCCTCGCCCGCATAGACCTGCTCGCTGAAGCCGCCGACCGCCTCGAAGGCCTCGCGGGTCGCGAAGACGAAACATCCGGCAGCCAGGTGGAACCGGCGGGCGAGGGCGTTCCACAGGGCGGTGCCGGACCGGTATAGCCTGCGATCGAGATCCTCGAAGGCGACCTGCGCCCCGCCGCCACACACCGTCCCCGAATCCAGGGCGGAGCAGGCTGCCCGCAGCAACTCCCCGCTGGGCCAGGTATCGGCATCGACGAAGATCAGCACTTGCCCGAGTGCCGCGCGCGCTCCGGTGTTGCGCGCCCGCGCGATCTGCCTTTCCACTTCCGACACGACGCGGGCTCCGTGTTCGCGGGCAATGGTGGCGGTGTTATCCGTGGAGGCATTGTCGACCACGACGATTTCGGCAGAAAGCGGCAGGTCTGCCAGCGCCCGTTGCACCGCACCGAGGGTGCGCGGCAGCCAATCGGCCTCGTTCCAGGCCGGAATGATGATAGAGATGTCGACCCTCTCGACAGGCGGTTGAGCGGGATGCGGCACCGGTTCCTGGCTGTTTGTGTTCATTCAACCCGGAGCGCCCTGCGCCGGCAGGTGCAGGGCTGGGATAGTCCGCCGAGGTCCAGCGCGACGGAAAGGGGTGGTGGGCCCGGCAGGACTCGAACCTGCAACCAAAAGATCACCTGATCAGCCCGGAAGCTCCGCAGGGGATCCCTTCGCGCAGACATAGCATCGCCTACGGGTTCTTGCCCTTGTGGAGCCTGCCTTGCAGGCGAAG
>NZ_REBW01000226.1 GCF_007692535.1 Thioalkalivibrio sp.
TAGGTCGGGTTAGCGCAGCGTAACCCGACGAAGGCCAACGCGACCCGCGTCCGACGCCTGGCGCCCGCCGTCACTCACGCCCCACACCGGTAAACGTCAGCGGACCGTGGCCCCAGTCCGCTGGGTATATTCCTGCCTCGACGTGCCGTCGAAAACTGGAGAACGGCCAATCCCTGGGCGCGGCGACATAACCGTGCTTTACCGGGTTGTAATGAATGTACTCAACGTGCTGGATGAAATCGGCCTCATCACGCAACAGGCGTTCCCAATAGCGATGCTGCCAAAGCGCCTGTTCACCCTTTCGGGCTCGCGCCCGGTCAGGCACCGCGCGCAGGTTCGGATCGCAATGCCTGGTGAACCATGTCTTGATCAACCGCCAGCGGATCGCGAAGTCCGCATCATCCGGTGGCAGGGCCCAGATACAGTGAAGGTGATCGGGCAAGACCACCATTGCGTCCATCCTGAAAGGCCGTTTGCTGCGCACGGTACGAAACGCGTTACGCAAGACCTCTACTGTCTCCGGTGTGTTGAAGATCGGGCGCCGTCGGTGTGTGACCAGGGTGAAGAAGTAGGATCCGCCTGGGACGAATGCGCGTCGGTATCTCATGCTTCGTTGCCTTCCGTTGGCATCATCGATGGCTGGAGTCGTGGGCTCCGATTGTCGGGTTACGCTACGCTAACCCGACCTACGATCATTCCGATTGCAACACGTCGGAGTTTCAAATGCACCTCCCCCGTAGGTCGGGTTAGCGCAGCGTAACCCGACGACTGCCAGCGCGATTCCCGTGGGTCGTGTAACCCGAGGCATGCCGACGCCGGTACGCGGGGCACGATCGGCTTTATGGTATCTTCAAAACGCGAGCTAAAACGGGTGGGGGAAGCCTTGCAAGCGACGCTCTTGGGGACCGTGGTGGCCGGCCGAATGGCGACTGGGGCGTGTGCGATGGCACGCGGGAAAAGCGCGTGGGGGATGACGCGATGGCAGGGGCTTGCGCCGCTAGCGAGACCCGGCCGATCTTTTGAACGGATGACGCGGCAACCGTGAACCAGTTCAGGGAATTCCTCGGTCTGCTGAACCACTCGTTCCGCAACCTGCTGCCGATCATCCTGGTCGTCGGCATCTTCCAGTTCCTGGTGATCCGCCAGGTTCCCGATGCATGGCTGCCCATGGCGGTGGGGCTGTTGGTGGTCGTCCTTGGCGTGGCCCTGTTCCTGCAGGGGCTGGAGCTCGGGATCTTCCCGATCGGCAAGAACCTTTCCAACGAATTTGCACGCAAGGGATCGCTCCCGCTGCTGATGGTCTTCGGCTTCTGCCTGGGATTCGCGGCGGTGGTCGCCGAGCCCGCGTTGATCGCGGTGGCCAGCCAGGCGGAAATCATCAGCGAGGGTCGCATCAGCGCTTTGACGCTGCGTTTGCTGGTCGCGGGGTCCGTGGGTGCGGTCGTGGCGTTGGGGGTGGTGCGCATCCTCCTCGGACATAGCCTGCACTGGTACATGATCATCGGCTATCTCGTGGTCGTTATGGTGACGTTCTTCGCGCCGGAAGAAATCGTCGGCCTGGCCTACGACTCCGGGGGCGTGACCACCAATATCGTCACGGTGCCTTTGATCGCTGCGTTGGGGATCGGGTTGGCGGTCTCGATACGGGGGCGCAATGCCCTGATCCATGGCTTCGGCCTGGTGGGCCTGGCGGTGATGGTGCCAATGATCTCGGTGCAGATCTACGGGATCATCGTGTACAGCTTTGGCGAGGCCCGCGAGGTCGTCGACGGCATCAAGGAGGCTGTGGATCCGGAAGTGACCGAGGTCGTCCAGGAGGTCGCAGGCAGCATCCTGCTGGGGATGCTCCGGGATCTCATGATCATGTTCCGGGATGTGCTGCCGATCATCACCGTGATTCTGGTCTTCCAGTACCTGGTGATCCGCAAGCACATTGCCCACGTGCACAAGGTGATGGGCGGTTTCGTGCTGGTGATCGTCGGCCTGTATGCCTTCGTGGTCGGCCTGAAAATGGGGCTCTTCCCGATCGGGCAGAGCATGGCGGAACAGCTGATTGGGCTGGATCGCTGGATTTTCGTGTATCTGTTCGCCTTCGCGATCGGCTTTGCGACGACCATGGCGGAACCGGCCCTGATCGCGATCGGCCAGAAGGCCGAAGAGGCCGCGAAGGGGCGGCTGAACGGTACCGTGATCCGGCTCCTGGTCGCAGCAGGCGTGGCGGTGGGCATCACCATCGGGGTGCACCGGATCATCAGCGGTGACTCCATCCATTACTACATCATGGCCGGCTACACGGTGGTGATCCTGCTGACCTTCCTGTCGCCGAAGTACATCGTCGCGCTGGCCTACGACCTGGGCGGCGTCACGACATCGGAGGTGACGGTGCCGCTGGTCACCGCACTCGGTATCGGGCTGGCCACGCACATCGAGGGGCGCAACGTGATGATCGATGGCTTCGGCCTGATCGCGTTCGCCTCGATCTTTCCGATAATATCCGTGATGCTTTACGCCATCGCGGCCGAGTTCGCCATCCGGCGGAGAGGAAACGACTCATGAAATTTGCCGTACTCGTTGCAATTCTTGCCGAAAACCTCGAAGAGAAGGCCATCGACATCGCCAAACAGTCCGGTGCTGGTGGGTTAACCCTGCTCGATGCCCGCGGAATCGGGGCCAAGGAGAAGAAGACCTTCTTCGGTCTGACCTACGAAGGTTCCCAGACGGTAATGATCTGCGTACTCGAAAAGAAGCTTTCGTTGGCGGTGATGAAGGCGCTGACACAGGAACTGGATCTGGCCAAGCACTCCAACGGGGTCGTGTTCACCGTCCCGCTGGACCACATCGCCGGCATCGATACACGGCAGCTGGAAAGCTTCGAGGAACACATCAAGGGCGAAATCTGAAGCAGGGCCTTCCTGTTTCGCCAGCCTGAAAGCGTGGCTGGCAGTTTCGTGGTGCGAACGTAACGTCGTTTCTTCTTCTGCGACATCCGTTTTTCGGGAGGCAACATGCTGGTAAAGGACATCATGCAGGCTGACGTGATCACCATCTCGCCGCTGGCAACGCTGCGCGAGGCGATGGATCAAATGAAGCGTCACAAGGTCAAGTCCCTCGTGGTCGAACGGCGCGATGAGCACGACGCCTATGGAATCGTGACCTACACCACGATTCTGCGCACGATCATCGCGGAGGAAGGAGACATCGACCTGGTCAACGTCTATGACGTCTGCACCAAACCCGTCATCACCGTGCCGCCGGGCATGCACGTCAAATACGTGGCCCGGTTGCTGGTCGCGCAACAACTGCGTCGTCTGGTGGTGCTGGAGAGCGACGAACTGGTGGGACTGATCACCATGAACGACATCGTCGGCGAGTTCCTGGCCATGGCGGAGAAGGCCCACGTCGAAAGCTAGTGCCCTGTCACACCTCCATTGGCGTCTTCAGAGCCCCCGAGCGCTATCAGGGCCACGCAGGAAACCTGTGATACAGGACGACGGGCAACGACAAGAACCATCGGCCGGAGCGCCGGCCCTTGTGGGCCAGTGGGAGCATTTTCCCCACCGGGCGGACATGGGTGTCCGCGGGCACGGCACGACGCTGGAGGAGGCGTTTGCCTCGGCGGCGGAGGGCCTGACAGCGGTGGTCGTCGAACCGTCCGACGTCGAGCCGATCGAGAAGGTGGATTTTACCGGTTCGGCGTCAGACCCTGAACTTCTCTTCTATGATTTCATGAACAGCATCGTCTACGAAATGGCGGTCAGTGCCCGCGTGTTCTCACGATTTCGGGTGCGTGTCGAAGGGAACTACCTGCAGGCGGAGGCCTGGGGTGAACGGGTGGACGTAGCGCGGCATCAGCCCGCGGTCGAGATCAAGGGCGCGACATTCACCCAGCTCGCGGTCGGTCGCTCGGACGACGGCAGATGGCTCGCGCAGTGCATACTGGACATCTGACCGGCGAGTTCCACACGCCCCGCCAAACCGGAGGTGTAACGTCATGGAACTGAATCGATTCACGCAACTGTCGGACACGGCCTGGAGACTGGAGCCTGATGAGGGCATGCACGTCCCCGCGATCATCTATGGGGACGCCGGTCTGATCGAGGACATGGACGACAAGGTCGCTGAACAGGCTTCGAATGTGGCGCGATTGCCCGGTATCGTTCAGGCTTCCTACGCTATGCCCGACGCGCACTGGGGCTATGGCTTCCCGATCGGCGGCGTGGCGGCCTTCGACCCTGACGAGGGGGGCGTGGTGTCGGCCGGGGGCGTCGGGTTCGACGTCTCCTGCGGGGTCCGGACCCTGCTCACCGGCCTGGATCGGAGTGCGATCGACGCAGTCAGGCATGACCTCGCGGATGCGCTGTTTGCAGCCATCCCGGCGGGGATGGGCAGCACCGGAGCCATTCACCTGCGCGACCGGCAGATGACCGACATGCTTCTCGGTGGCGCGGCCTGGGCCGTCGAGCGGGGTTACGGGGAAGCGGCGGATCTCGGGCGGATCGAGGAGCAGGGGCAGATGGCGGGTGCCGACCCGGATGCGGTGTCGGACAAGGCGCGCAAGCGCCAGCGCAATGAAATGGGGACGCTGGGGTCGGGCAATCACTACCTGGAGGTCCAGCACGTTACCGAAATCTTCGATCCCGGTGCGGCGGAGGCGTTCGGCCTGGTCAAGGGCCAGGTGGTGGTGTCGATCCACTGCGGCTCGCGCGGCCTCGGCCATCAGATCGGCACCGAGTTCCTGCGCGAAATGGTGGTGGTCGCGGCCGCTCATGGCATCGATCTGCCGGAACGGGAACTGGCCTGTGCCCCGATCCGGTCGGAGGTCGGCCAGCGCTACCTGGGGGCCATGCGTGCGGCCATCAACTGTGCGCTCGCGAACCGGCAGATCCTGACCCACCTCACGCGCGAGGTCTTTGGCGAGCTGGTCCCCGAAGCGGATCTCAAGCTGCTCTATGACGTCTCCCACAACACCTGCAAGGTCGAGCGCCACGTGGTCGACGGCCAGGGACGCGACCTGTACGTGCACCGCAAGGGCGCAACCAGGGCCTTGGGTCCCGGACACCCGGAGCTACCCGAGGCGCTACGGGCCTCGGGACAGCCGGTGTTGATCGGGGGCTCCATGGGCACGGGTTCGTATGTCCTGGCCGGTACCGCTACCAGCGAAGGGCTCTCCTTCAGCTCTGCCTGCCACGGGGCCGGGCGCGCGATGAGCCGGCACCAGGCCACGCGCCAGTGGCGCGGCAGGGAGCTGGTCGACGAACTGGCCGGGCGCGGCATTCTCATTCGCAGCCCAAGCCTGCGCGGCGTTGCCGAGGAGGCGCCTGGTGCCTACAAGGATGTCAGCCAGGTGGTGCAGGCCACCCACGACGCTGGCCTGGCTCGCATGATCGCCCGCGTCGAACCCATGATCTGCATCAAGGGTTAACTGGCGATGACAAGCCGCAGACTGTAGGTCGGGTTAGCCCAA
>NZ_REBW01000066.1 GCF_007692535.1 Thioalkalivibrio sp.
AAGCCGCAAACTGTAGGTCGGGTTAGCCCAAAGGGCGTAACCCGACGGGCCTCGCACCCCACCCATGGGCGCAAAATAGCGTCGTCCCCGGGACTCGCGGGATCACGCGGCATTCTCCGGATGCTCGCTGGACGGTCTTAGTGGGCCGTTTTCGGGCCTGTCCGCGGGGCTGGATTTCGGTCGTTTCCTCTGGGTTTCATGGCTTTGGGGCTGCCTGCTCGACGGTCTCGATGGCGTCGGTAGCCGTCTCCCGAACCTCCGGATCCGGATCGTCGAGGCAGGGCCTGATCAGGTGCAGGATGCCGGGTGCGCCGGTCAGCGAGAGCGCATGGCAGGCGTCGGCGCGGATGCGCGGCTCCTGGTGCCGTGTCAGCGGGGCCAGGCTGTCGGCCAGTCCCACGAGCAGACCACCGGTCTCCTGCAACTCCTCCAGGGTCGCCATCACCCCGATGCGTACGCTCAGGCCGCTTTCGGGGTCACCGAGGAGGTCCACGAGGCGGGGCAGTAGCGCGGGGTCCTGTTGCACGCGGTCGGCCACCTGCGCCCGCCGTCCCGTGGCGAGGAGATCGGACAGATAGTAGGTCATTCCGTCTTCCCGACCGGCCAGATCGGCCCAGTGCCGTAACTCGGCCACAGTGTGCAGGCCAGACAATTCGAACGGGCCGATCCGCATCCATGGGACCGCGCGCACGCCGAGTTCCCGGGCCAACGCGGGCTGGACTGCGATATTCACCACCTCGAGCCGCCCCAGGGCACCCTCCTTGATCAGGCTGCCAAGTCCCTCCAGCACCCCGGCGCAGTGCGGGCAGCCGGGCGCGACCAGCAGGAGGGCCTCGACCGCGGCACCGGTGGTTTCGGTTGTCTGGCTCATCTTCGGCTCCCGGCCCGTTTTCGCGGCGCCATGTGATCTTGCGGATCGACCATGCCCGGAAACGAATGGATGCAGCGGCTTCCTGGCGGGTCCAGTGGCGGAGCATAGCCGCTGTGTGGGAATTCTTCTTGTTCCGTAGAGCCACGGTCCCGGGAGGAGGGAGCGCGCCGGGGAAAGGTAGAATGGGGATGCCCTGGGCCTCGCTGTCTTGGGGAATCCGACGATCGCAGGGGAGGTGCTCGATATGCCGGGAATGCGCCGGAGGTCCGATCTGCCGATGAAGGTCTGTGCTGCCTGCGGCCGGCCGTTTTCCTGGCGCCGGAAATGGCGCGACTGCTGGGATGAGGTCCGTTACTGTTCCGACCGCTGCCGTCACGCCGTGAGGCGGTTTCGGGGACAGGGTTCCGGGCCATGAGGACCCTGCGGTTCGTCCTGGGTGATCAGTTGTCCCGGGGGCTGAGTGCACTGGCCGGTCTTGATGTCGAGCGTGATGTCGTGCTTCTGGTCGAGGTCCAGGAGGAGGCCACCTACGTACGGCATCATCAGCAGAAGATCGCGCTGGTACTTTCGGCGATGCGCCATTTTGCCGACGAGCTGCGGGCCGAGGGCGTTGCGGTCGACTACGTTCGCCTCGACGATCCCGCCAACACGGGTTCGTTTACCGGCGAGCTCGGCCGCGCGCTCTTGCGACACGCCGTCGACCGGGTGGTGGTGACGGAGCCCGGTGAGTGGCGGGTTTTCGAGAGGATGCGGAGCTGGAGCCATGCTTTCGGCACGTCGATCGAGATTCGCGAAGACGATCGCTTCCTCTGCTCGCACCGGCGGTTCGAGGCGTGGGCTAAGGGCCGAAAGGCCCTGCGCATGGAGTTCTTTTACCGGGAGATGCGCCGCGAGACAGGTTGGCTGATGCGGGAGGGCGAACCCGAGGGCGGGCGCTGGAACTTCGACCCGGAGAACCGCAAGGCGCTCCCTCGCGATGTTGTGCCGCCGTCCCGGCTTCGGTTCCCGCCGGATGCGATCACGCGGGAGGTGATGGCGCTGGTGGCACAGCGCTTCGGCGACCATTTCGGAGAACTGGATAGTTTCGGGTGGGCGGTGACCCGGAGCGATGCGCTGGAGGCGCTGGCCGAATTCATCGCGGTCGCCCTTCCGCGCTTCGGCGACTACCAGGACGCGATGCAGCGTGGCGAGGATTTTCTCTTCCACGCGCTCCTGTCGCCGTGCATCAACATCGGCCTGCTGAGTCCCCGCGAGGTGTGCGAGGCGGCGCTGTCGGCCTGGGCTCAGGGCGAGGCGCCGCTGCCGGCAGTCGAGGGATTCGTGCGCCAGATTCTCGGTTGGCGGGAGTACGTGCGCGGCCTCTACTGGCTTCGGATGCCCGGCTATGCGGCCACGAATTTTCTCGAGGCGAGCCGACCATTGCCGGCCTTCTACTGGACGGGCGAGACTGAGCTGCGCTGTCTGCGTGAGGCCATCGAGGGCACGCGGCGGAACGCCTATGCCCATCACATCCAGCGGTTGATGATCACCGGCAACTTCGCGCTGCTGGCAGGCATTGCACCGGCGGAGGTCGAGGCCTGGTACCTGATCGTCTATGCCGACGCCTTCGAGTGGGTGGAATTGCCAAACACCCACGGGATGGCCCTGCACGCCGATGGGGGTCTGCTGGGCTCGAAGCCCTACGCGGCCTCCGGGGCCTACATCGATCGCATGTCGGATTATTGCGGCCACTGCATCTATCGCCCGAAGATCAAGCTTGGTGCGGATGCCTGTCCGTTCAATTACCTGTACTGGCATTTTCTGATGGAAAACCAGCGGCGGCTCGCCGGAAATCCGCGGATGGCCATGCCTTACCGCACGTTGGCCCGCATGACCGTGGAGCGGCGCGACGAAATCGCCCGCCAGTCGCGGGAGTTCCTGGCGGGTTTGGATCCGAGTTGACGGTCATGTCCCTGCGCCACCCCTGGCGATGAAAAGCCGCAAACCGTAGGTCGGGTTAGCCCAAAGGGCGTAACCCGACGGGTCTCGAACCCACCCATGGCTGCGGGGCAGCGTTGTCCCCGGCGCCCCGGCACGTCGGGTTACGCTACGCTAACCCGACCTACTGGGCTACTGGGCCGGTTTGGTAGTGTCTTTACCAGGCACCGGGGAATGAGGGGGCGAGAATCTCCGGGGCGGTGGATCATGGCGGGTTATTCCCCTATGCTACTTGCCTGATCTGCGGGCCAGGCTCACTGGCGCGCTCCATTTCGGGTCCGTTGGGGCGGTTCCGGGGTGGATCCACACAGGAAAGGGGGCCTATCGTTCGTCGTGAATCCTTACGCCATTTTCCTGCTCTACCTGCTGGCCATTCTCGGCTTCGTGGCGGTAACGCTGCTGATGAACCGTATGCTGGGGCCGAAGCCCGTGGCGTCGGCGATGAAGCTGGATCCGTTCGAGTGCGGTGCCGAGCCGGTGGACCGGATGAACGTGAAGGCCGTGCCGGTGAAGTATTACGGTATTGCCGTGGTGTTCATCCTGTTCGAACTGGAGACGGTGTTCCTGTTCCTGTGGGCTCTCGGTGCCCAACCGCTCACCGGGACCCTACTGCTGGTGTTCGGCTTCTTCCTGCTGCTGCTGGTGCTGCTGGTGCTGTATGTCTGGAAGTCCGGTTTGCTGGAGGACGTTCGCACATGAAGAAAAGCCTTCGTAAGGCGGAGTGCCGCAGTGTCATCCGCTGGAGGGACATGTCCGCCTCCCTGGGGTTCCTGGCCACCGGCACGGTGGAGGCAGGCCTTCGGCCAGTTCCGCCCTACGCATCACAGGTGGCGAGACGATGAACGAGGTCAACGAAAAATCGGGCGCCTTCGAGTACCTGACCACCCGGAAGGACGAGCTGGTCGGATGGGCGCGCAAGTTCTCGATCTTTCCCTATCCGTTCGTCACCGCCTGTTGCGCGATGGAATTCATGTCGGTGAGTTCGACCATGTACGACACCGACCGCTTCGGCGCCGCGCTGCCGCGCTTTTCCCCGCGCCAGTCCGATCTGCTGATGGTGGTCGGCACCATCACGCACAAGCAGGCACCGATCCTGAAGAAGGTCTACGAACAGATGTGCGAACCGAAATGGGTGATGGCCTTCGGCGTCTGCGCGTCCAGCGGGGGGTTCTACCGAAACTACGCGGCGCTGCAGGGCATCGACAAGATCATTCCGGTGGACGTCTACATCCCCGGCTGCCCACCCCGTCCGGAGTCGGTGATCGACGGGATCATGCAGCTGCAGGACAAGATCGCCAACGCCAGCCACCCCATCGTCAACGAAAAGTTCTGAACATGAGCCAGGGGCTTCTCGAACGACTGCGGGAACGGCTTGACGGAGACGGCCGCGAGCCTGTCTTCGCGCACGGTCTGCTCGCCGTGCAGCTGCCGCGCGAGGCGCTGCTCGATACCGTGAAGCTGCTGAAGGACGAGTTCGGGTTTGACATGTTCCTGGACGTGACCGCGGTGGACTGGCCGAAACGCGAGCCCCGCTTCGACGTGGTCCATCACTTCTACTCCACGCACGATCACGTGCGGGTGCGTCTGAAGATGGCCGTGACCGAGGCCGACCCGGTGGTGGATTCGCTGGTGGACCACTATGGCTCCGCGCATTTCATGGAGCGCGAGTGCCACGACATGTTCGGCATCGCTTTCCGCGGCAACGCGGATCTGCGTCCCATCCTTCTCTACGAGGGCTTCGAGGGTCACCCGCTGCGCAAGGATTACCCCAAGGAGCTCGAACAGCCGCTGGTCAGGTACCGCGAATGAACGATGTGAGCGAACGAACGAGGGCCGGCGGTATCGAAGCGGGCGTGCCTGGGTCATGACCATGCCTGGCGCAAACCAAGGCACCGGCCTGCCGCCGGTGGAGGAGACGCTGCGCAATCCCGTGCGCCCGGCCTTTGATCGCCCCTCCACCGAGGATGGCGTGATCGTCAGCATCGGGCCGTCGCACCCCGCGACCCACGGTACGCTGCAGATCATCGCCGAACTCAGCGGCGAGCGGGTGGTGCGCGCCGACGTCCACTGCGGCTACCTGCACCGTGGCTTCGAGAAGGAGTGCGAGGCACACACCTGGCACACACTGATCCCCTTCGTGGACCGCCTGAACTATTGCTCGGCCCTGATGAACAACTTCGCCTACTGCGATGCGGTCGAGACCCTGATGGGGGTGGAGATCACGCCGCGCACCCGCTACCTGCGCACCCTGCTCGCCGAATATTCGCGCATTGCCGACCACATCACCTGCATCGCGGCCTCGGTGATGGAGATGGGGGCGATGACGGCTTTCCTCTACCTGATGACCATCCGCGACTACATCTACGAGCACCTTGCCGATCTGACCGGCGCACGCGTCACCTATAGCTACGGGCGCATCGGCGGGCTGGCGAACGACCTTCCCGAGGGCTGGATCAAGCGTCTGGAGGAGATCCTCGACGAGTACGAGGTCTACGTCGGTCGCATCCACGGACTGCTGGACCGCAACCGCATCTTCATCGACCGGACCCGGGATGTCGGAGTGCTGACGACCGAAGAGGCCATCCACTGGGGCTTCACCGGCCCGATCCTGCGCTCCACCGGCGTTGCCCGGGACCTGCGCAAGGACACGCCGTACCTCGCCTACGACGAGCTCGATTTCGAGGTGCCGGTGGGCATCAAGGGCGACAACTACGACCGGTACTTCGTGCGCATGCGCGAGATGGACGAGTCGGTGTACATGATCCGGCAGCTGATCGAAATGCTACCCGACGGTCCCATCAACGTCGACGACCGCCGTTGCACCTTCCCGGAGAAAAGTCTCGTCTATTCCGAGATCGAGTCGCTGATCAACCACTTCAAACTGGTGATCGACGGGCCCCAGGTGCCCGCCGGCGAGGTCTACCGCGCCCACGAGGCAGCCAACGGCGAATTGGGCTTCTTCCTGGTCAGTGACGGCAGCGGGACGCCCTACCGGGTGCACGCGCGCGCACCCAGCTTCGTGCACATGGGCGGGCTGCACCGGTTGCTGGAGGGCTACCAGCTCGCGGACATCGTATCCACCTTCGGCACCGTGAACATGATCGGTGGGGAGTGCGACCGGTGAAGCACCTGATCCCTGAATTCGAGCGCATGAAGACCCGGCTGCCGCCGGGTCACGATGCGACGCTGCTGGTCCCCTGCCTGCGCCGTATCCAGGAGGACCGCGGTTTCATCGATAACAGCGACATCGACGGGCTGGTCGAGTACCTGGGCATTCCGCGCATCCAGATCGAGGAAGTCCTGTCGTTCTACGGCATGCTCCGGCGCAAGCCGATCGGGCGCTGGCACCTCCAGGTCTGCCGTAACGTGTCCTGCTCGATGCGCGGCGCCGAGCGCCTGATCGATGAGCTCATCGGAAAACTGGGCGTCCAGCCGGGCGAGACCACCGCGGATGGCCGCTTCACCCTTTCAACCGTCGAGTGCCTCGGATCCTGCGGCACTGCGCCGGTGGTGATGGTGAACGAGGCCTATCACGAAAACCTGAGCGCCGCGGATCTGGACGCCCTGCTCGAGAGGCTGGACTGAGATGACCGGGCGCAAGGTATTGATGGACTTCGAGGTCACGCCGACCTCGCACTCGCTGGACGACTACCGTGCGCGCGGCGGGTACGAGGCGCTGGAAAAGGCCTTGCGTACCATGAAGCCCCGCGAGGTGACGCAGGAGATCGTCGATTCGGGCCTGCAGGGGCGGGGCGGGGCGGCTTTCCCGGCCGGGCGCAAATGGCAGGGGATCGATCCCGACGACGGCCAGCCGCATTACCTGATCGCCAATGCCGACGAAGGCGAACCCGGTACCTTCAAGGACCGCTGGGTGCTGGAGTACACCCCGCACACCCTGCTCGAGTCCATGCTCCTCAGCTGCTACGCGCTGGGTGTGCGGCACTGCTTCGTGTACATCCGCGGCGAATACGACCTGCCCTGGCGGCGCCTGGATGCCGCGGTGGAGGAGGCCTATGCCGCGGGCTACTTCGGCGAGAACATCCTGGGCAGCGATTTTTCCTGCGATCTCTTCGTATTCCGCGGCGCCGGGGCCTACGTCTGCGGCGAGGCCTCGTCGCTGCTCGGTTCCATCGAGGGTACGCGGGCCTTCCCGCGCAACCGGCCCCCGCGCATGACCGTTCGCGGCCTCTACCAGGCGCCGACCGTGGTGAACAACGTCGAGACCCTGGCGACCATTGCCTGGATCATCCGCAACGGCGCCAGTGCCTTCCGGGAGGTTGGCACCGAGAAGAGCCCGGGGACCCGGCTGATCTCGATCTCCGGGCACATTGCGCGTCCCGGCGTCTACGAGGTGGAACTCGGGTATTCCTGGGCGAAATTCCTGCACGAGGACTGCGGCGGCGTGCTCGACGGCCGGCCACTGAAGGCGGTGATCCCCGGCGGGATCTCGTCGCAGGTGCTGACCGGCAAGGACGCGAAGGTCCTGACCGCCGGCGAGGTCGAGGGCTTGACGCTGGATCACGAGAAGCTGCGCTCGGCGGGTTCGTCGCTGGGCTCGGGCGGGATGATCGTGATCGCCGAGGGCACCTGCATGGTCCGGCTCCTGCAGATCATGCTGCGCTTCTACCACCACGAGTCCTGCGGCCAGTGCACGCCCTGCCGCGAGGGCACCGGCTGGATGCACCGGATCATCGATCGCATCGTGGCCGGCGACGGGCGGGCCGAGGACCTCGAGCGACTGAACTACATCGCCGGCTTCAACGACGGCACGACCATCTGCGGTCTCGGTGATGCTGCGGGCTACGCGGCCACCGCGATGCTGGACAACTTCCGCGACGAGTTCGACTACTTCATCGAGAACAAGCGCTCCAAGTTCGCGGGGAACCTGGAATGACCGCGATCTTCATCAACGGGCAGTCGGTGGAGACGGGGGATCACACGACCGTGCTCCAGGTCGCACTGGCGAACGGGTTCCACATCCCGCATTTCTGCTGGCATCCGGAGTTGTCGGTCGTCGGCAACTGTCGGGTCTGCGTGGTCGAGCACGAGGGCCGCGGGGTCGGGATCGCCTGCAACATGCCGATCAGCGACGGCATGCGCGTCCTCACCGATTCCGAACCGGTGCGCGCGCAGCGCAAGGCGATGCTGCAGTTCATCCTGCTGAACCACCCGGTGGATTGCGGTATCTGCGACAAGGCGGGCGAGTGCTCGCTGCAGGACTATCACTACGAGTACAACGGCGAGACGGCCATTTCGGGCGATGCGAAGCTGCATTCGACCAAGTTCTTCCCGCTGTCCGAGCGGATCATTCTCGACAACGAGCGCTGCATCCTCTGTTCGCGCTGCGTACGCTTCACCCGCGAGATCTCGAAATCCAACGTGCTCGGGCTGGAAAACCGGGGCGACAGCATGCTGGTGCGGCCGGCCGAGGGGCGCTCGCTGGATGACGATCCCTATTCCGACAACGTGATCGACATTTGCCCGGTCGGGGCGCTGCTGTCGCGCTCGTTCCTGTATCAGGCGCGGGTCTGGTACCTGGAGCCGACACCCTCCGTGTGCCCGGGCTGCGCCCGCGGCTGCACGGTGCAATTCTGGCACCGCAAAGCGGAGTGGCGTCTCAGCGGGCTGGACGAGCGGCATAATACCCGCGTCCATCGCGTCACGGCGCTGGAAAATCCCCGCGTCAACGGGCCGTGGATCTGCAACAAGGGTCGCGACCTCCCCGAATTGCTGGACCGCCCAAGGGCCACGCAGGCGCTGCAAAAGGGGGCGCCGGTGTCCCTGATGCAGGCGATCGAGACCGCACGGGGCCTGCTCGACCAGGCGGGCAAGCGCGTGGCGCTGGTTTCGAGCTGGGGCTCGAACGAGGAGTTGCGGGCCTTCCGCAACTCGCTCGGTGATTATTTCACCAGCTTCGTGAAGCCCGACCATCTGCCCCTGGAGGGCGAGGTGGTGGAGGACGACCTGCTGATCCGGGCCGACAAGAATCCGAATACCCGGGCCGCCCAGGATCTGTTCGGGACGGCCGCCGCCGAGATTCCGGATGACACGGAGCTGGTCCTGGTCTGGGGCGAGGGGGTCGATTTCGGGACGCTGCCGCGTGGCGTGAAGATCCTGTTCCTGGGTTCGTGGCTGTTGCCGGAGAACGGGCATGCCGATGTCTTTATCCCGATCAGCATCCAGACCGAGCGGCGCGGTCATTACACCAACTTCGAAGGGGTGGTCAGCCCCTTTGAAGCCTGTCAGCCGCATCGGGACGGTGTGATCGACGCCGAAACGCTGTTTCCGCTGCTCTCCGCGCCGGGCGGGTCCGCGTCGGGCGGGGGTGCCGCATGATGCAGGATCTGGTCGTGCACGGCGTCTTCATCGTCTATGCCGTGCTGATGCTGATGACCGTCGGGCTGGTTCTGACCTGGGTGGAGCGCAAGCAGGCGGCGATCATGTCCGATCGCATCGGCGCCAACCGTGCCTACCTGCGCATCCCCTTCACCCAAGTGAAGCTGATCTGGTGGGGACTTTTCCACGGTCTCGCTGATGGGCTGAAGATGCTGCTGAAGGAGGACTGGCGGCCGAACTCCTACGACCGCATGGCCTACGCGGTCGCGCCCTGGTTCGCCTTCGTCCCGGTGATGGCGGTCTTCGCCGTGATCCCCTTCGGCGGGGAGCTGGTGCCGGGCACGTTCTTCGGCTGGTTCGAGGGAACCTCGGAGTGGTTCGGGGACCGGAGTTACGCGATGCAGGTGGCGCCACTGGACGCGGGTCTGCTGATCGTGTTCGCGCTCGGCGGCATCGCGGTGATCGGTGCGATGCTGGCCGGCTGGTCGTCGAACAACAAGTTCTCACTCCTCGGCGCGGTGCGTGCGGGCTCGCAGATGATCTCCTACGAGCTGGTGATCGGCCTGACGATTGTCGGCCTGATCCTGATCTACGGGACGGTGAACCTGGTCAGCATCGTCGAGCAGCAGTCCGGCGTCCTGTTCGGCTTCATCCCTGCCTGGGGCATCTTCCTGCAGCCCTTCGCAGCGATCCTGTTCCTGGTCGCGGCGCAGGCCGAGAACCAGCGCATTCCCTTCGACCTGCCCGAGGCGGAATCGGAATTGATTGCCGGCTACTTCACCGAATACAGCGCGATGAAGATGGGCCTGTTCATGTTCGCCGAATTCATCCACATCGCGATCATCGCCGCCCTGTTCACCACGCTGTTCCTCGGCGGTTACAACCTGCCGTACATGACCGACGCCGGCTTCCTGCTGCCCGGCGGCTTCGAGATCGCGCTGCCGCACGTGCTGGTGGTGCTGCTGCAGATCACCGTGTTCTGGGTGAAGGTCTTCCTGATGTGCGGCTTCCTGATCCTGGTGCGCTGGTCCTTGCCACGCTTCCGCTACGATCAGCTGCTCAGCTTCGCCTGGCGCTTCCTGCTCCCGCTGGCCTTGATCAACCTCGCCATCACTGCCGTCGCCGTGTGGGCGATCCAGGGGATCGGCGCATGAAGAAGGTCATCGATCGGCGCCGCAAATACTGGAACGAGCCGACCCTCGGTTGGTGGGAGCGTTTCTACCTGTTCGAGGTGCTGCGCGGGTTTTCGATCACCGGCGGCGTCTTCCTGCGCAACATGAAGCGCTGGATCACCGGTGGCAAGGGCGCGCTGACCGCCTACTATCCCGAGGAGATCCGCGCGGACTACGCCGCGCACAACCGCGGCAAGCACGTGCTCACCCAGCGCCCCGACGGACGCCCGCAGTGCATCGCCTGCAATCTCTGCGCGACCGTGTGCCCGGCCCGAGTGATCGAGATCGAGGCCGGTTTCGACCCCGACGACCCGGCGCACCCGAAATACCCGAAGCGCTTCGAGATCGACTACTCGCGCTGCATCTTCTGCGGCTTCTGCGTGGAGGTCTGCCCCGAGGACGCGATCCGCATGGTCCGGCAGGTGCCCGGGCTGCCGGTGCCCGACCGCGATCACGGCATGTGGCTGGGTCGGGAGGAACTGCTGACCTGGCAGCCGGCCCGCGATCCGGCCAAGCCCTACCCGCCGAAGGAGGGTCCTAAGTGACCATCGAGACCGTCTTCCTGATGGTGTTCGCCCTGGGTTCGCTGACCGGCGCGGTGGCCATGTTCTTCCTGCGCCATCCGATGCGCGTGGCGCTCGCACTGATCGGCACCATGGTTTCGCTGGCCGCAATCTACGCCCAACTCGGCATGCACGTGATCGCGGTATTCCAGGTCCTGGTCTACGTCGGCGCGGTGATGGTGTTCATGATCTACGCGATCATGCTGCTGGACGTGCGCGATCGCTCGTTCACCGAGCGCTTTTCGCCCTTGCTGGTGGCCGGTCTGGCGGGTCTCCTGCTGCTCCTGGGGGTGCTGATCGACGGCCTGTTGCGCGGCCAGCCTTTCCCGGCCGTGGACGTGCCGCCGGATGCCTTCAGTGTCAGCACCTTCGCCATCGTCTTCATGGAGCAGTTCTGGGTGTACTTCGCGCTGACCGCGGTTCTGCTCCTGGTGGCGGAAATCGCGGCCAGCGCGGTGATCGACATCCGTCGTCGGGGGCAGGACGTGGCCGCGGTCCGGGCCGAAAGGGGGGATGACCATGGATGACACCACCTTTCTGCTGGCACTGTCGGGCATGTTGTTCGCCCTCGGGCTGGTCGGCGTCATCGTCCGGCGCAATCTGCTGGTGATGCTGATGTTCCTGGAGTTGATGCTCAACGGCGTGATCCTAAGCCTCGTGGTCTTTACCCAGATGCTCGGAGCGGAGGCCGGCGCGGTGCTCGTGTTCCTGGTCTTCGTGGTCGCCGCCGCCGAGATCGCAATCGCGGTGCCAATCCTGCTGCTGCTGGTGCGCACCGGACGCACGCTGGATCCCGGCGCCTACGCCGGCCTGAAAGGATAACGGGCGATGAACGGACTCCTGACGCTGCTCGTTCTGCTGCCGCTCGCCGGCTTTCTCGTGAACGGGCTGCTCGGCCGCCGCCTGGGGCCGGTCTTCGTGAACGTCGTCGGCGTGGGCCTGCCGCTGGCCGCCTTCGGCGTGGCCGTCTGGGCCTGGCGGATCCTCGAGGCCGGGGGCGGTGAGCCGCTGATCGAGACCGTCTTCACCTGGGCGCTGGTCGGCGAACATGTCTTCGAGGTGTCCTTCTACCTCGATCGCCTGAGTGCCGTGATGGCGCTGATCGTCACCGGGGTCGGTGCGCTGATCCACATCTACTCGATCGGCTACATGAAGGGCGACGAGAGCTACGCGCGTTACTTCGCCTACCTGAATCTGTTCCTGTTCTTCATGCTGCTGCTGGTGCTGGGGCGCTCCCTGCTGGTGCTGTTCGTCGGCTGGGAGGGCGTCGGGCTTGCCTCCTACCTGCTGATCGGCTTCTGGTTCCAGGACGTCGACAAGGCCCGCGCCGGGCGCAAGGCCTTCATCACCAACCGCGTCGGCGACGCCGGCTTCCTGCTCGGGATGTTCCTGATCTTCACCGCCGTCGGCACGCTGGAGATGGACCAGATCAACGAGGCCTTTGCCGGCGGGTTGATTCCCGTGGGCATTGCCACGGCTGCCGGCATCCTGCTGTTCATCGGCGCCACCGGCAAGTCCGCGCAGATCCCGCTGCACGTCTGGCTGCCGGATGCGATGGCGGGTCCGACGCCGGTCTCGGCGCTGATCCATGCCGCGACCATGGTCACCGCCGGGGTCTACCTGGTCGCGCGCATGTCGGGCGTGTACCTGGAGGCACCGGCTGCCTCTACGCTGATCGCGGTCATCGGACTCCTGACGGCGTTCCTGGCGGCGACCATTGCGCTGGTGCAGACCGACATCAAGAAGGTGCTGGCGTACTCGACCATCTCCCAGCTCGGCTTCATGTTCCTCGCCCTGGGCGTGGGCGCCTACGCGGTCGCCGTCTTCCACCTGTTCACCCACGCCTTCTTCAAGGCGGCGCTGTTCCTGGGTGCCGGCAGCGTGATCCACGCCCTCAACGGAGAGCAGGATATCCGCCGCATGGGTGGGCTCTCGCGCCGCATTCCCTGGACCTCCGGGACCTTCCTGGTCGCGACCGCCGCGATTGCGGGGCTGCCGCCGCTGGCCGGATTCTTTTCCAAGGACGAGATCCTCTGGTTTGCGCTGGCGAGCGGGCAGGGTGGAGCGTTCTGGCTCTGGCTGCTGGGTTCCGTGACTGCCTTCCTGACGGCCCTGTACATGTTCCGGCTGTACTGGCTGGTCTTCCTCGGGCGCTCGCGCATGGCCCCCGAGGTGGCGGAACACGTGCACGAATCGCCGTGGCCGATGACATCCGTGCTGGTGGTCCTTGCGGTGTTCTCGGTGATCGCCGGCTGGTTTGCGCTGCCGCAGTATCTGGCGCCGCTGCTGCCCGCCCCGGATCTGCGTTTCGATTGGCCCATCCTGCACTGGGCGCTGATCGTATTCGCCGTGCTCGTCGCGGTCGCGGGTCTGGTTGCTGCCGGCGTTCTGTACGGGAATGGTGGCCGGCGCGCGGAGGCGATCGAGCGCCGGTTTGCGCGGCTCTACCGCGTGCTGGCCGGCAAGTATTACGTCGACGAGATCTACGAGCGTCTCCTGCAGCGGCCCTGGCTCTGGATTTCCGACCGGGTCTTCCTGCGACTGGGGGACCGGATTCTGCTCGACGGCTCGCTGCACGGCCTCGCGGCGCTGGCGCGGCGCGGCGCGGAAGTCCTGGCGCGGGTACAGACCGGCAGCCTCCACTGGTATGCATGGATGACCCTGCTCGGGCTTGTGGCGGTGCTGATCTGGATGTGGCGATATGTCTGAGGCCCTCGCGCTGAATCTTCTGCTGTTCCTGCCGGTGATTGGTGGGGTCCTGCTGCTGGCGTTGCCCGAGCGCCGGGCGGATCTGGTGCGCGGCCTGGCCATGGTGGTGCTGCTGGCGCAGCTGGCGCTGGCCGCCTGGCTGTACCTCCGCTTCCAGGCGGGCGTGCCGGGACTGCAGTTCGAGACCAGGCTGCCCTGGATTCCCGCCTGGGGCGTGCACTACCACATCGCCCTGGACGGGCTGAACCTGTTGCTGGTGCTGCTCACGGCCTTCCTCGGGCCGATTGTCGTCGCCGGTGCCTTCACCTCGATCACCAAGGACGTGAAGCTGTTCCACGGCATGGTGATGTTCATCCAGTTCACCATGCTCGGCACCTTCCTGGCCCAGGACCTGTTCCTGTTCTACGTGTTCTGGGAGGCGATGCTGATCCCGATGTTCCTGATGATCGGCATCTGGGGGGGCGAGCGCCGCATCTACGCGACGCTGAAGTTCTTCCTGTACACGGCCTTTGGCAGCATCCTGATGCTGGCCGCGATCATCTATCTCGCCCATACCGTGCTGAGCGCCGACGGTACGCCCTCGTTTGCCTTCGCGGACCTCTATGAGCTTGGTCTCGGTGTACAGGTGCAGACGCTGCTGCTGGCCGCGTTCGCGCTGTCCTTCGCGATCAAGGTGCCGATGGTCCCGCTGCACACCTGGCTCCCGGACGCGCACGTCGAGGCCCCGACCGCGGGTTCGGTGATCCTGGCGGGCGTGCTGCTGAAGATGGGCACCTACGGCTTCCTGAAACTCGGCTTTCCGCTGTTTCCCGATGCGGCGCTGCTGGCGACCCCGCTGATCATGACCCTGGCGGTGATCAGTATCATCTATGGCGCCGGCCTCGCGCTGGTGCAGGACGACATCAAGAAGATCATCGCCTACTCGTCGGTCAGTCACCTGGGCTACGTGATGCTGGGGCTGGTCACCTACAACCTGCTCGGCGTGCAGGGTGCGATCATCCAGATGGTCAGCCATGGCCTGGTCGCGGGCGGGCTGTTCCTGATGGTGGGCATGATCTACGAGCGCTGCCACAGCCGCGACCTCGCGGATTACGGTGGCCTCGCCAAGCTGCTGCCGGCGTACTCGGTCTTCTTCATGATCCTGACCCTGGCCGCGATCGGCCTGCCGACCACCAGCGGGTTCACGGGCGAGTTCCTGGTGCTGCTGGGGGCCTTCCACTCGGCCTGGCCGCAGTTCGAGCAGGGCGTCAGCTACCCGCTGGTGCTGGCCTCGCTGGCGGTGCTGGGCATCGTGCTCGGTGCGCTCTACATGCTGCGGCTCGCGCGCCGCCTGCTGTTCGGGGAGGCACGGGCGCCGGTGGCCGGCCTGCGCGACCTCAGCCTGCGGGAGATGGGCATCCTGGGTGTGCTGGTGCTGGCAGTGTTCTACATCGGCCTGTTCCCGAACGACTTCCTGCAGAAGACCGAGCAGGCAGCGATGGAGTACCAGGAACGGATTCTTGCTGCGCGCGACGGGGAGGTTGAGCGATGACTCCGGAAGGCCTGTTCGTCGCCGCATTGCCCGAGCACCTGCTGCTGCTCGGGATCCTGGCGATTCTCGTGATCGACCTGGTCTCGGACCGGCCGCGCGATCCGTTCCTTCCGGCCCTGGTCACGGTGCTTGCAGCCGCCGGAGCCGCGTTCTGGTTGCACCGGATCGGCTATGTCGGGGCGCCATTTCCGGGCCAGTTCTCGGTCGGGTCCGACGCGCTCGCCGCGAAGGCCGTGCTGTTCGTCCTGACCGTGCCGGTGCTGTTCCTGGCGCGTGCCGAACGCCTGGACAGCCGCGTCGCGATGCTGCTCCTCGCCTCGCTGTACGGGGCCGGTCTGATGCTTTCGGCGGACAGCCTGCTGATGCTGTTCTTCGGCCTGGAACTGCTGTCGCTGCCGCTGTATGCGCTGGTGGTGCTGGCGTTCCGGCGTCCGGAGAGCGCCGAGGCGGCGATGAAGTACCTGGTGCTGGGCGGCGTCGGCACGGCGGTGCTGTTGATGGGGATTTCGCTGACCCTGGGGTCCACCGGCGGCCTGTCCGTCGAGGACTTCCGTGCCGCGCTGGCCGCCGACGACTTCCTGGCCCGGGGCGCGGTCGTACTGGTGGTCGCGGCATTCATGCTGAAGGCGGCGGTGGTGCCCTTCCACGCCTGGGCGCCGGACGCCTACGAGGGTGCCAGCGTCCCGGTGACCGCCTACATGGCGACGATCGTGAAGGGTGCTGTGATTCTTGCCCTGGTCCGGCTCTTTGGTGATGCGGGCGCCGGCCCGGAACTGCTCGCGGTGCTGGTGGCGCTGCCGCTTCTGTCCATGGTCTGGGGCAATCTCGCAGCGATGCGCCAGCAGGGCTTCCGTCGTCTGATTGCCTATTCCTCGATCGCACACGCGGGGTATCTGTTCTTCGCGCTGCTGGGCGCGCCCGAGGGACGCTTTGAGGCCGTCACCTTCTACGTGATCGTCTACGGCCTGACCAATATGTTGGCGTTTGCCTGCCTGCCGAAAGGCGAGGACTGGCTGCGTGACCGCCTGGACAGTCTGAAGGGGCTCTATCACCGGGATCCGCGCGCCGCGATCCTGATCGCGGTCGCGATGCTGTCGCTAGCGGGTATTCCGCCATTCCCGGGCTTCGTCGCCAAGTTCCTCATCTTCCGAACCGTGATGGAGGCGGGACTGGTCACCGTCGCCGTGGTCGGCCTGGTCGCGAGTTATCTTGGCATCTACCTCTACCTGCGCGTGATCCAGTACATGTTCATGAGTCCGGAACCCGCCCGGGTCCACACGCAACCGGCGACCGGGTTCGCGGCCACGGCTGCGCTGCTGACGCTGGCGGCGGTGCTGCTGGTCGGGGTCTTTCCAGGGGTTGTCCTCGGCTGGCTCTGAGCCGGCAACGCGCTGGATCCGGCCCGGCGATGGCGGCGGCGTGCCAGACCCGCGGGCTCCGAGCTTCCCTGGATCCTGAAACAGACGACGGCCGCGGGGGCAGTCTCGCTGGGGTCAGGAGGCCTTGCTGGCCTCGGGCGCGCCGAAGCGATCCTCGAGGTAGCGAACGATGTCCGAGGACTCGTACATCCACTCCACACGCCCGTCCGGGTGGGCGATGCGGAGGCAGGGAACCTGGAGTTTGCCGCCTTCTTCCTGCAGGGCCTTGCGGTGGTCGCCCGTGGGCTGGGCATTGCGCAGCTCGATGTTCAGGCCCAGTCGTCGGATGGTCCGCCGCGCCTTGATACAGAACGGACAGGCGGGGAACTGGTAGAGGGCAAGATTCTCGGTTTCGGCGTCGACCCGGGCCTGCTCGGCTGGATCGCGCTCCATGCCTTTCGGTGTCGTCAACTTGTCTCCCAGCAACAGGAAGGGCGTCAGCACCACGCGCAGCGCGCGGAAGAAATATCGGATCAGGATTCGCATGGCGGGAGAGAATGCCACGTCTTGGCGCGGCCAGCCAGTTCCGGCGCGTGTGGCCTGCTCAGCCGCTGCAAGCCTCCGGCGTCAGGCCAGGCTGCGGAGGGAGCCTGGATCCTCTGCGTTCAGCGGCCGATGAGGCTCGCCACCTGGCTCGGCTGGCAGTTCAGGTAGGCTGAGGAGGCCAGCCATTCCTGGTCCGGGTAATACTTGAACATGAATTGGCCGCCCTTCAGGCTGTCCACGACCATCTCGGCTATTTCAGGCCGCACAGCGGGGCATCCCTGGCTTCGGCCGATGCGGCCCTGGCGCTCGATCCAGGCAGGGTCGACGTAATCTGCCGAGTGGATGACGATCGCGCGCTCGCGCGCCCTGTCGTTGATACCAGGCTCCAGCCCATCCATCCGCAGGGAATAGCCGTGCCGGCCGAAGTAGCTCTCCTCGGTGCGGAAGAGGCCGATACTCGACTGGTGACTGCCCCGGATGTTGGAAAACTGGGTGGCGAAGTTGTCGCCGGAGTTCTGGCCATGGGCGACGAAATCCTCCAGCAACAGGGTTTGATCGCGCAGGTCGAAGATCCACAGGCGCGGTTCCGAGGACGGCAGGGAGAAGTCGATGACGGCCAGGCGATCGGCCGGTTCCATCCCGCTGTTCACCGCGCAGGTCATCGCCGCGACCGCCATCGACAGTGCGTCCTGCTGCAGGGCCGGGGCCTCCGAAGCCAGTTTCTTCAGCAGCGCAGAGTTGGGAGCTGGTTCGGCCAGTGCCGGCGACGAAAACAGCCCGATGGTTACCATGGCCAGCAGTAGCCGGCGAAATGTCTTGTACATTCGCGTTCTTCCCCCTCGTTCCGACTAGTGAATGTCTTAGTCGGGCTGGCGCAGGCGTGCCGTTGTCATCCCTTGCTGAACGCGCCGCCACCGTGCATGGTCACAACGATATGGACGTCTGCGCGGACCGCGGCTGATCTCGGGTGCAACTTTGTTACCCAGTACCAGATGCAAAAATTCAAGCAGGCATCGTAACACTATGGCAACGGGAGAAAAACCTCAGGTGGCGGCATTCCCGATCATCGTCCTGCTGGTTGCCTTCGTCTCTTCAGGTGCAGTCCTGGCGGACGACCGTGACCACCCTGTGGTCGCTTCGCTTATTGAAGCTGCGCTGGAGTCGGCGCTGGAGGAGCGGAGTGTTGCGCTCGGCAAGCCTGCGTCGGCGCTCTTCAGCACCCTGGACGCCAAGGCCTGGTTTTATGCAGACCGCGGTTTCGCGCCGGCCTGGGATCGGAATGAGCGCCTGCAGCGCCTGGTTTCGGCTCTCGAAGGCCTTGAACAGGATGGTCTGGAGCCGGATCTCTATGGTCTTGCCGAACTGCGCAGTCGCGCGGCAGGGGAAGTGCAGGGTGTGGACGCGGTCGCCTGCACCGACCTGCTGGCGACACGGGCCTATCTGAACGCGTTGCTGCACCTGGCGCTGGGACGGCTCGATCCGGCGCAGGTGGATCCGATATGGCGCTCCGGCCGCGCGCCGGCGCTGGATTCCCAGCGCCTGCGGGTCATCATGCTGGCGGGAAAAATGGTGGATGATCCCGAGGGCGCAATCCAGCGCGTCCGGCCGGATTTCCGGCAATACCAAGACCTGCGCAGGGCCTATGCAAGATTGGCAGCCCAGGAGCAGCCGGCCGACTTGCCGCAGATTCCGAAGGGTCCATTGCTGCGTGAAGGGATGAGCGATCCCCGGGTGCCGTTGCTGCGCCAGCGCCTGGCCGCTTCCCCGGCGACCCAGGCGGAGCCGATGCCTGCCGAGTCCGTGCACGACTCCGTGTACGACGCGGAGCTGTTCGAGGCAGTGAAGGCTTTCCAGCATGCCCATCACCTTCAGGTCGATGGGATCGTCGGTCCCGAGACGCTGGCCGCGTTGAATGTGCCCTTTGCCGACAGGTTGGCTCAAATACGGGTCAATCTGGAACGGCTGCGTTGGCTGGCGCGCGAAAAAGAGGACAACCTCGTGCTGGTGGATATTGCGGGCGCGGAGATCAGCTATTTCCGCGCGGGTACGGTGGTCTGGAGTGCCCGAACCCAGGTGGGGCGTCCATCGCGGCCGACGCCCCGGCTGCGTTCGGAAATCACCCACCTGACCTTCAACCCGACGTGGACCGTGCCACCCACCATCCTGCGCAACGACAAGCTTCCGAGTATTCGGGAGGACATCGGCTATCTGGAGCGGAACAGGCTTCGGGTGCTCGACTATGCCGGCAACAGGCTAGATCCCAAGGAGATCGACTGGGACAATCCCAGCGGCTTCATGCTGCGTCAGGACCCGGGCCCGGATAATGCGCTTGGCCGCGTGGCCATTCGCTTTCCCAATCCGTTCCTCGTGTATCTGCACGATACGCCCAGTCAACGGCACTTTGCGGCAGACCGGCGTGCCCTCAGTTCCGGCTGCGTGCGCGTCGAGCGGCCCATGGAACTCGTGGATCTGTTGATGGCGGACGGCAGCGACGCCGGGCCGGATCATGCCGGGAGACTCGTTGCCGAGGATCGCACGCGGAATTTCCATCTTGCACGGCCGGTTCCCATTCTTCTCGCCTACTGGACGGTAGACGCCGATGCCGATGGGAATGTCCGCTTCAGGCCGGACATCTACCGTAGCGATGAGCGGGTCGCGCGCGCCCTGGCCGAGCAGACGGTCGCCGCCCGGTCACCGCCGGGCCTTTGTTCCCGGCTGGCGGCGGTTTCGCCTTAGGGTGCTGTTTTTTGCCACGAAAATGGCCCCCGAAGGCCGTTTTTGGCGGTATTTTTGAGGCTTTTGTGATTTGAGAACAAGGGCTTGGCTTGGTCCGACCCCGTTGGGGATGTATGCTCGGGGTTGTTGAGGGCGCACTGGGAGGTCATCGCGATGGACGTGTTGGAATTGCTGGGTGACGAGGTGGAGCCACTCCTGCAGCACGAGTGCAGGGGGATTCCGAAGGATCTGCTGCAGGTCCCGGGGCCGGACTTCGTGGATCGGGTTTTTGCGCTTACGGACCGCTCGCCGGTGGTGCTGCGCAATCTGCAGATGCTGTTCAATACCGGAAGGCTTGCCGGCAGCGGCTATCTCTCCATTCTGCCGGTGGACCAGGGGGTGGAGCACTCGGCGGGTGCCTCGTTCGCGCCCAACCCGATCTATTTCGACCCCGACAATCTGGTCAGGCTGGCGATCGAAGGCGGCTGCAGCGCGGTGGCGTCGACGCTCGGCGTCCTCGGGTCGGTGTCCCGCCGGTACGCGCACCGGATTCCGTTCCTGGTCAAGCTCAACCACAACGAACTCCTGACTTACCCTGCGATCGCGGACCAGACGCTGTTCGCGTCGGTGGAGCAGGCCTTCGACCTGGGAGCCGTCGCCGTGGGGACCACGATCTACTTCGGTTCGGAGGCGTCGCGCCGGCAGATCGAGGAAGTGAGCGAGGCCTTCGCCCGCGCCCACGAACTGGGGATGGTCACGGTGCTGTGGGCGTATCTGCGCAACGATGCCTTCAAGAAGGGTGGGGTCGACTATCACGAGTCCGCGGACCTGACCGGACAGGGGAACCACCTGGCTGCGACCATTGGCGCGGATATCGTGAAGCAGAAGCAGGCCACCAACAACGGCGGCTACAAGGCCATCGGCTTCGGGAAGACGCATCCCGGGGTCTATGACACCCTGACCTCGGAGCACCCGATCGATCTGGTCCGGTACCAGGTGGCGAACTGCTACATGGGCCGGATCGGTCTGATCAACTCGGGCGGGCCGTCCGGCGAGAACGATCTGCAACAGGCGGTGCGGACGGCCGTCATCAACAAGCGCGCGGGCGGCATGGGCCTGATCTCGGGCCGCAAGGCCTTCCAGCGGCCGATGGCCGAGGGGGTCGATTTGCTGAACGCGATCCAGGACGTGTTCCTGTCGAAAGACATCACGATCGCCTGAAGGCGGAGGTCTTCCGGCATCCCGCATGGCCCGCAATACCTGACGGGCTGAATCGACGGTCGCCTGGCGACAGAAGTGCCGGGGGGCCGAGATACTGGCATGATGGCGGACGATGGCGGGACCCGTGCTGCCCCGCTGCCAACGGGGACGCGCCATGTTCGGTGAAAGCTTCATCCTGTTCCGGGTCCTTGGCTTCGAGATCCGGGCGAACGTCACCTGGCTGTTCCTTGCGCTGCTGGTTACCTGGTCACTGGCGGCGGGTTTTTTCCCCTTCGTCTACCCGGATCTCGATCCCTATACCTATTGGGCGATGGCCCTCGTGGGGATGCTGGGCCTGTTTTTCTCTCTGTTGTTCCATGAACTCGCCCACTCGGTGGTCGCGCGGTCGTACGGACTGCCGGTGCGTCGGATCACCCTGTTCCTCTTCGGCGGTGTTGCCGAGATGGAGGCCGAGCCCAAGGAACCGCGGATCGAGTTCTGGATGGCCATCGCGGGACCCATTGCGAGCGTGGTGCTCGGTGCGGCGTTTTACCTGCTGGCGCACTTCATGGTTGCGGTCGGTGTGCCCGAACACGTCGCCGGTGTGGCCCGCTACCTCGGGTTCATCAATCTGTTGCTCGCGATCTTCAACATGGTTCCGGGGTTCCCGCTGGATGGCGGCCGCGTGCTGCGCGCCGCCCTATGGCAGTGGACGGGCAATATCCGCATTGCAACCCGCTGGGCCTCGCGCGTGGGGCAGGGTTTCGGGCTGCTGCTGGTGGCGCTGGGACTCGCGGCCTTCATTGCCGGCAACTTCGTCGGGGGGATGTGGTGGTTCCTGATCGGACTGTTCGTGCATGCTGCAGCCACCGCCGGTTATCAGCAACTGCTGACCCAGCAGGCGCTGCAGGGCCGGACGGTATCGCGATTCATGACCACCGATCCGGTGACCGTCCCCGCCGGGACCTCGGTGCGTGAGTTCGTGGACCAGTATCTCTACCATCACAATTTCGACCGCTTTCCGGTGGTCAGGGGCGACCGGCTGCTGGGCGCTGTTGGGCTACCGGAGGCGAAGGAAGTGCCGCGCGAAGACTGGGAGCGGACGCGCATCGAGGACGTCTGCCAGGGTGTTGCCGAGGAGAATACGGTGGCGGCGGATGCGGATGCCAACGAGGCGCTGACTCGCATGCAGCAGGCCCGGACGGGACGCCTGATGGTGACCAAGGGCGAGCGGCTCGTCGGTATCCTGGTATTGAAGGACCTGCTTCGCTTTCTCGATCTTCGGGCGGAGCTGGAACGCGACTGAGGCAGCGCGCGTGTTGCATGGGAGCCTAAGCATCCTGGATGCGACTCAGCAGGGTTCGCGCTGCAGCAAGAGGGATGCAACGCACTTGCCG
>NZ_REBW01000146.1 GCF_007692535.1 Thioalkalivibrio sp.
GCGGCGATCTGGGTCAGCGCCTCGTTCGGGTCGTGATCGAGCCGCAGATAGGCCTGGATCACGCTGATGCCGGGTACACTCGTCGAGACCAGGTAGTCGATGCCCTCGGCGGCGGCCACCTCGCGTTCCAGCGGGGTGGTGATGAAGCCCTGGATCAGGTCCGCGTCGGCACCAATGTAGCTGGTACTGATGGTGACGACGGCATTCTTGACCTCGGGAAACTGGCGCACGTTGAGGTCGAAGATCGCGCGCATCCCGAGGAGCAGGATGAACAGGCTGACCACGGTGGCCAGCACCGGTTTGTTGATGAAGAGGTCCGTGAAGCGCATGCGGAGTCCCGGTCAGGGTGGGTTCAGGCGTTGGGCGGGCTGGGTTCCGGATCTTCGCTGGGCCTTGCCTCCTCGGTGATCTCCACCGCTGTCTCGTTCTGGAGCTTCAGCAGGCCACTGCTTGCGACGCGCTCGCCGGCCTCGAGGCCCTCGGTGATGCGGATCAGGTCACCCCTGCGCTCTCCCGTCTGGACGAATCGTTCGCGCACCCGCAACTGCCCCTCGCTATCCTCATAAATCACAAACACGGAGTTTCCGAAGGGGTTGAAACGTATGGCAGTCTGCGGCAGCACGAGCACCTCCTCGGGTTCGCCGAGTGCGAGCGTCACGCGGGCGAATTGACCGGCACGCAAACGATGTTCCGGGTTGTCGAGCAGCGCCTGCAGCTCGAAGCTGCGCGAGGCGCTGCGCACCCGCGGCTCGATCGCGATGATCTCGCCTTCGAAGCTGTCGGCAAAGGCATCGACACCGACCGCGATCGACTGCCCCTTCCGAACCTGCCCCAGGCGGCGCTCGGTCAGCGTGAAGTTCACGAAGATCGGATCGACCGATTCCAGGGCCACGATGGGGTCGCCGGGAGAAACGAACTGCCCGAGGTTCACGCGCCGAATTCCCAGCACGCCGTCGAAAGGCGCGCGCAGGCCCTTTTGCCGGATCCGCGCCTGTTGTGCCGCAACTGTCGCCCGGGCCTGTTCCGCCTCGCTCTCCCGCCGCTGCACTTCGGCCTCGGAGATGTTCCGTTCCTGCAGCAGCTCGCGGGCACGCCGCAGTTCCTGGTCCGCCAGACGCGCGGCCGCCTGCAGGCTGACCAGCTGTGCCTGGTCGGTCTCGGTGTCCAGGCGCAGCAGCACGGTGCCCTCGCTGACCTCGGTCCCCGGCTGGAACAGGATCTCGCGCACGATACCTCCGACCTCGGTCGTCAGGGTCGCTCCCTGCACGGCCTCCAGGGTGCCGACCGCGCGGATCTCGGGAGTCCAGCGATCCACCCGAACCTCGGCCGCAGTGATGGTCGCGGTGGGCGCGGGCATCTCGTCGAAGAAGGCGTCGATCTGGGCATCGATGAACGCCTTGAAGCCGAAGATTCCCCCGAGCACGATCCCGACCGCGAGCAGCATCCATACGAAGCGTCTGGGCATGGTGGATTCCTATTGCGGAGGCCTGTTACGGGAGCGGGGCCTCAGGAAGTGACGACTGGAGCTTCGGGATTCGCGCTACGAACGAGCAACGCGCGTACCCGCTCGGCCTCGTCGATCACGGCCTTGGTGTTGCCGGTATCGACCAGGGGCTGCCAGCCAAGACCGTTGAGCAGGGCGTGGCCGTGATGGATCAGGAGCGCGTAGGGATCGCGTACCGCGTAGGCCTCGAGCAGCCCGTGGGTATGCGCCAGCGTGTGCATCCCCGTGTTCAGGCACCAGAATCCCGCGGCGATCTCGACCGGCCGCAAGGATGGAATTCCGACGAGATCGCCCGCATGGATCGCGTGCGCCACCACGCGGGAAACCGCCTCGCTGATCGGTGCCCCGGCACGGACCAAAGCCTGTCGCCGCTCCAGCGAGGCGCTGGCCCAGACGACCTCGGTGCTGACGTACTGAAGCAACTGAAAATGATCCGGATGGCTGGAGATGAAATCGATGTCCGCAAGCATCACCGCGAGCATGCGCTCACGGCTGGTCGCGGGCAGGCTTGGGATCGGCTCGAACGCCGTTGCCCGCCGTTTCAGGTCCTCCGTCGCGATGGCCATCAGCAGATCCTCCTTCGAGGAAAAATGCTGGTACAGCGTTCCGGTCGCGTAGTCACATGCCTCGGCGAGCCGCGACATCTGCAGGTGCAGCAAGCCGTCCCGCCGGATCAGATCCTGGGCGGTCTGAATGAAGAGTTGTTCACGGGTGTCCCGTTCGCGGCGTCTGCGTTCCTGGGTGCTCATAAAGTTGATTATGATCCGTGAAATGAATCAAGTTCAATGTTGCCATCAGCGAACGCGGCTTTTGGCCTGCGGCGGGTCTTGTCCGGCGCTGTTTGCTACGCGACCCGATGCAGCGCACAGCAGCAGGGGGATGGAGCAGCGATGCAGGCGAGGCGTTTGGCTCAAGCACGCGCCAGGTGCTGGCGCCGGAACCCTCGTCGCGATATGTTTTCCTAATCAGCATGACTGATGGTAAAAAGTTGATGCCTCCCATGTCCTGGACCCGCCGGCAGACGCTTGGTTTGCTATTGGCCTCGGCGTTGGCGCCCTCGGTCCTCGCCAGCGAACGGAGTCCCCGCATCGGCCTGGCGCTGGGCAGCGGCGGTGCGCGCGGCCTCGCGCACCTGCTCGTCTTCGAGTTGCTCGATGAACTCGGGCTGCGACCGCACCGGATCAGTGGTTCCAGTATCGGGGCCGTGATGGGCTCCCTGTACGCGGCCGGGGTCTCCGGTGCAGAGATCCGCGAACTGCTCGATGAGATGACCGTGTCCAGCGACGAGAGCTGGCTGGAGTCCCTGCTCCACGAGGATCTGATGCGCTGGCTGAGTTTTCTTCAACCCAGCCTGGAGCGGGGTGGCATCGTCAAGTCGGAGGCGTTCAGCAGCTTTCTCGAGGAGACGGCCGGGATTTCCCGGTTCGACGAACTCAGCATTCCGCTGCGGGTGGTCGCAACCGACTACTGGGAGAGGGAGATGGTGGTCTTCGAGTCGGGAGATCTGTGGCCTGCGGTGCAGGCGAGCATGGCCATGCCGGGCCTGTTCAAACCTGTGAAGCATGAAGGCCGGCTGCTGGTCGATGGCGGCATGACCAATCCCGTGCCTTTCGACCTGCTGCCCGACTGCGACCTGATCATCGCGGTGGACGTCCTTGGCGTCCGCACGCCCGAGGATTCGGACACCGATCCTTCGTCCATGGACAACATCTTCAATACCTTCCAGATCATGCAGGCCTCGATCCTGCGGGAGAAGCTGAAGCACGGGGAGCCTGATTTCATGGTGACACCAGACATTCGTGATGTGCGGGTCATGGATTTCTATCGCTTCGAGGAGATCCTTCGGCAAGCTGAGCCGGCGCGCGATGCCCTCGAGACCGGTTTGAGAGAACGGCTCGGGCTCTGATCGCGCCCCGGCCGTGTGAGGCAGGGGCCCCAGTCGTCGCGCCGACGACGGAAGAGCAGGGGCACTTCGTGGGGACGCTCGGGTCTATCCATCGGGCACTGGAAAATCCGGCCCGGGAGGCCCGCCGCATTGACGCGCATTCGGACCCACTATGACAACTTGCAGGTGCAGGAAGACGCCAGTCCGGAGGTAATCGAGGGCGCCTGGCGGGTGCTTGCCCGGAAGTGGGATCCGGAGCGCCATCCGGACGACCGCGAGCGGGCGGAACGGGTGCGGCGGATCATCGACCAGGCGTACCGGACCCTGTCGGATGCGCGGTTGCGTGGCGAGCACGACGCCTGGATCCGGGCCGAGCGGGAGGCCGTCGAGACATCGGAACCCGTACCGGTGACCGGGGTCCGGCAGCCCCCCGCTGCGGCATCTCCGGCCCGGGCCCGTCGGCGCTCTGGACCTTTCGGACTAACGGCCATCACGATGGCCTGGATCGGCGCCTTCGCGCTCATGTGGTGGCTCTTCGACGACTATCTCGATCGGCGCGAGTTTCCCAATCGCGACTTGGTCGTCGAACAGGGGGCTGCGAATGAACTGGTGCTTCGCCGCAACCATGTGGGCCATTACCTGGCACCCGGCACGATCAATGGCGAGCCCGTGGTCTTCCTGCTGGATACCGGAGCGACCCAGGTCTCGGTGCCTGCGCACCTGGCCGACCGACTCGGCCTGCAAGCGGGCGGTCGGGGCAGGGCCCTGACCGCCAACGGCACGGTGGAGATCCGCCACACCAGGATTCGGGAACTCGCCCTGGGCCCCTTCGTGATCGGCAACGTCTCGGGCCACATCAATCCGGGGATGAGCAGCGATCAGATCCTGCTGGGGATGAGTGTGTTGAGGCATCTGGATTTCGCGCAACGTGATGGCACGCTGATCCTGAACCTGCCCTGAGGCGGACGCAGCACCGGTTGATCCCCGCCTGGCCCAGGTACTGGACCGCGAACTCCGTCCTGCGGGATCCGGCTTTCCATGCGCGCTTCTGGTATAGTATTAGAAAATATTAACATACCAATATACAGTCGGGTGAATGACGCCACGGCCGCGCGTAGTGCGGCCGACCGGGTTCGGTCCGGGGATTGCAGCCAATCGGAGAGCGCGGGTATGCCAAAGGTAACGCTGGAACAATGGCGGATGCTGAAAGCAGTGGTCGACGCGGGGGGGTTCGCGAAGGCCGCCGAACTGGTGCACAAGAGCCCGTCTAGCATCAATCATGCAGTCCAGAAACTGCAGGTTCAGCTGGGCGTTCCCCTGCTCGAGGTGCGCGGCCGCAAGGCCGAGCTCACGCCGGCGGGGATTGCCCTTCTGCGGCGTGCGGGCCACCTGCTGGATGAGGCCCAGGAGATCGAGAATCTCGCCTTTACCCTGGCGGTCGGTGCGAGGACGGAGTTGGCACTGGCGGTGGACCAGATCGTGCCTCATGCCGTCGTCATCGATGCCCTCGAGGAGTTCTCCAGGTGCTTCCCGAACACCCGCGTGCAGTTGTACGAGACCGTTCTCGATGGTGGCCCCGCGCTGCTGGAGGCGGAGCGGTTGGACATCCTCGTCGGGCCTGTCATCCCTACCCGTTTCCTGAGTGAGGTGCTGGGCCAGGTGCGCATGATCTGCGTGGTTCACCCAGCGCACCCGCTGGCGAGGAAGGCGGGCGGTCTGTCCATGCGGGATCTGCGACACAGTCGGCAGGTGGTCGTGCGGGATTCCTCGCCAGAACCCGGGGGGATCGACGCCGGCTGGCTGGAGGCCGAGCAGCGCTGGACCGTCGACCACATGAACACCGCGAGGGGAATCGTCGAGGCCGGCTTCGCCTATGCCTGGCTACCCGAGTGCCTGGTCCGCGAGTCGCTGGATCGGGGGAGTCTGGTAACGCTGGATCTCGAGGCGGGGGCGATTCAGGTGATTCCATTCTCCCTCGCCTTTGCCGACCGCGACCATGGCGGCAT
>NZ_REBW01000269.1 GCF_007692535.1 Thioalkalivibrio sp.
CCTGAATTGGCATGGCATCTCAATCTGATCAGCAAACCGTAATGGTCACCGGCGCCACGGGCTTCCTCGGCCGGGCGCTGGTTGCCCGCTTGGCGTCCGAGCCTCGGTTTGTCGTTCGTGCCGCGAGCCGGAGCGCAAACCCGGGTTGGCCGCAATGCGTCGTGCCCATCCAGATGGGAGATCTTGGGGGAAGCCCGGACTATGCGGAAGCCCTGCGAGGAGTGTCCTGTTTGATTCATTCTGCCGCGAGGGTTCATGTGAGCGCCAATTCAGCGCCCGATGCCCTCGCCTCTTTTCACAGTGTGAATGTAGTTGGCACCAGACGATTGGCCGAACAGGCTGCAGATGCGGGGGTCCGCCGGTTCATTTTCGTCAGTTCGGTCAAGGTGAATGGGGCGAGCACCGAGCCTGGGGAACCGTTTCGAATGTCCGACATTCCCAGGCCGCAATGCGCTTACGGGATCTCGAAATGGCAAGCGGAGCAGGCGCTTTGGCAGGTCGCGGCCGAGACTGGGTTAGAGATTGCGGTGGTCAGGCCGCCCTTGGCTTATGGTCCTGGGGTAAAGGCCAACGTGCTGCGCCTGATGCGTCTGGTGGACCGAGGCTGGCCATTGCCGTTAGCCGCCGTTGACAACCGCCGATCGCTCGTGGCGCTCGACAATCTGGTCGACTTGCTGACCCATTGCATCGACCACCCCGCCGCACCCGGACAGACCTTCCTGGTCTCAGATGGCCACGATCTCTCAACTCCCGAACTTGTTCGTGGTCTGGCGCACGCGATGGGGCGTCCTGTCAGGCTGTTTCGCGTTCCCCTTCCGCTATTGCGGATCGCGGGGCAACTGAGTGGACGCCTTGGCGAATTCGAACGCCTGACGGATTCTCTTCAGGTCGACATTCGCGCTACCTGCGAAACCCTGGGTTGGGAGCCGCCGCTATCCGTTCAGGAAGGCTTGCTGCGCGCAGTGGCTGGAAGAGACTGATTCAGCCAGAGTATCCGATGTAAGGCCGTCCTGATGGGAGAGTGCCGCTTGAGTATGATCTGGATCCTGCTCCCGTCGTTCACAGCAGCCTTTCTCTTGACCTGGATGCTGCGGCGTCATGCCATCGCGACCAGGTTGCTGGATGTGCCCACGGCGCGGAGTTCGCACTCCGTGCCAACTCCGCGCGGCGGTGGACTCGCGATCGTCGCGGTGGTGCTCACTGCCCTGCCATGGCTTTGGCTGTACGGGCTCCTCAACACCGGGGCGCTCCTGGCTTGGCTCGGGGCGGGCGTGACCGTGGCAATGGTCGGCTGGTGGGACGATCGAGACCATGTACCGGCACGCTGGCGACTGCTTGTACATTTCGTAGCAGCAGCTTGGGCCATCATTTGGCTCGGAGGGCTACCTCAGCTCGACTTATTTGGATGGGATGTCGACTTTGGCTGGTTCGGGCGCCTGCTGGCCGTCCTCTACCTCGTATGGCTGCTCAATCTCTACAACTTCATGGACGGCATCGACGGGATCGCCGGAATCGAAGCCATCACGGTGGGGTTGGGCGCAGCATTCCTGGCTTGGCTGGCGCTATCCGACGCAGGGTTTTGGGTTGCACCACTTCTGCTCGCGGCAGCGACCGCAGGCTTTCTGGTATGGAATTTCCCATGGGCGCGGATATTCATGGGCGATGCCGGCAGTGGATTTGTCGGGATATCGCTTGGCATGCTCTCGCTGCAGGCGGGATTGCTTGCCCCGGAGCTGTTCTGGGCCTGGGTGATTCTGCTGGGGGTATTCATCGTCGACGCAACGCTCACGTTGCTGCGCCGATTGCTGCGCGGTGATCGGGTGTACGAGGCTCACCGGATTCATGCCTATCAGCACGCCGCCCGTCGCGTGGGATCCCATGTGCCGATCTCGGTCGCCGTTGGCGCCATCAACCTGTTTTGGCTGCTTCCGATCGCTACGCTGGTGGGACTGGGAATGTTGAGTGGGGCAGCCGGAATCCTGATCGCTTACGCCCCGCTGGTGCTTCTCGCATCCTGGCTGGGCGCGGGGGTGGACTGACGTCCCTCCCGTGCCCGCTCGAGGCTGGAGACGGTAGAAGAGCGTTTCTCAACGGCTGCCGTTGCAGCGGCGGATCTCTGCCCTCCAACCGGCAGTCGCATCAGTGCGGTGGTACCGGTGCTCCTTGGCAGCTCAGGCTGCGCCGCTCCAACGAGCCAGTCGGATGGCGTGCCCGCCGAAGCAAAATCCGGAACGGCCGCACACAGAACCTCGTAGGCCCATTGCGGGTCTGCGGCCTGTTCCGCCTGCTCCAACTGTTGCAGAACCGCCTGCACCTGATCGCTGGTCAGGGTCGCTTCTTCCGCACGCATGATCTTGGGATGTGCGGTACCGGTGGCGTTGTCCCCGATCAACAACTCCTCGTACAACTTTTCCCCCGGGCGAAGGCCGGTAAACTCGATGCGTATCTCGCCCCCGGGATGCTCCTCGTCCTGTACGCGCAGTCCGTGGAGGCGAATCATGCGTTTCGCCAGCTCCACGATCCGAACCGGTTCCCCCATGTCCAACACGAAGACCTCTCCGCCCGTGGCCATTGCACCGGCCTGAACCACCAGCTGCGAGGCCTCGGTAAGCGTCATGAAATACCGGGTGATTTTTGGGTGGGTGACGGTAACGGGACCGCCGCGGCTGATCTGCTCGTGAAACAGGGGCACCACCGAGCCAGACGAGGCCAGTACATTGCCGAAACGCACCATCGCGAACACCGTGGTCGCCTGGCGCGACGCCAGGTCTTGCAGCACCAGTTCCGCGAGCCGCTTGGTCGCGCCCATCACACTGGTGGGACGGACGGCCTTGTCCGTGCTGATCAGCACGAACCGCTCGACCCCGCAGGCCGCCGCAGCCTCGGCAAAAATCTGCGTGCCGAGCACGTTGTTCCGAACCCCTTCGAGCAGGTTGTGCTCTACGATCGGGACGTGCTTGTAGGCGGCGGAATGAAAGACCGTCTGGACCCCAAACCGTCCCAGAATCGCTTTCAGCCGGGGGCCATTACAGACGGACCCCAGCACGGGAATCAGCTCACAGGAACGACCCCGTCGCTCCGCCAGCGCCCGCAACTCCCGCTCGATCGCATACAGCGCGTACTCGTGGTGATCGTAGAGCACCAGGGTACGCACACCCTCCGTCACCGCCACGCGGCACAGGGCTGCGCCGATCGAACCGCCGGCACCGGAGACCATGATCACGCGATCGCGAAGGCTGCGCGACATCAGTTCCGGGATCGGCGGTACGGGATCCCTACCGAGCAGGTCACCGATATCCACGTCCCGCAACTGGGTGACATTGGCCGCACCCGTCAACAGTTCCTCGGTGTTGGGCACCGTCTGCACATGAACCGGGTAGGCCTCGAGGAGACTGAGGATACGTCGGCGCGAACCACGGCTCGCCGAGGGAATCGCAAGCAGGATACGACGCACGGGAAACAGTTCAAGCAAATCGGGAATCCGCGCCGGGTCGTAGATCTCGACACCGTCGATCAGGCTCCCGTGCAGCGTGGCATCCTCGTCCACGTAGGCGACGGGATGGAAACGTCCGGCAACACGCAGACTTGACGCCAGATGGGCCCCGGCGGCTCCGGCGCCGAAGATGATCACTGGCTCTGCGATGCTTGCCCCACGCCCCAGCATCCAGAGGTACCAGGCGCGCACGAGGAAACGAACCCCTCCGACGAAAACGAACGCCAGGATCGCAAACGACACGGGAACGGAGCGTGGAACGTCGATCTGGACCAATGCCACTGCGCTGAACATCAGCGCAGCCAAGATGGCTACACCCGCAGCCACCAACCAGATGGCCCGCATGCCCATGAAACGCACTACGGTTCGGTACAGACCCAGGCGCGAAAAGATCACGACCCCAAGCACTGCTGTGACGGGAAAGAGCCACCAGACCGCACGCGCCGGTTCTGGGAGGACCTCGGCAAACCGCAGGACATAAGCCGCCCAAAGTGCCCCGGGCAATAGCAGCAGATCTGCCCCAACCATCAGCCGGCGCTTCCGCCCGCGGGGCAGTGTGAGCAGTCGGGCAAGAAACGCCTTCATCGAGCCACCATACGTGGTTGGATACCACGCATATTGTCGGTTTTCTAATCAGTTTGCGCAAGTAGATAGAGCGCATTCTGAGAGCCGATTATTGATCAAAAGCGTGGAATGTTGGTCGCATGTTTTTCAACGTGAAGCCATGTTCTGACCTGATGATCACGAAAGCTCCGCTGGTGGTCCGATTGGTGTTCTTTCAAGGGGCGCGGAGGTAGGAGGCCAGCCCCTGGCCGATGGGTTTTCCGGCGTCCAATCGGCGAGAGGGCTCGCCTCCTACATCTTTCCCTGACGCACCGGGCTGTGTATCGTTTGCGCCCCTACGCCGCCCCAACCGGAGTCCCGCCCATGCATCCCATGCTGAATACCGCCGTCAAGGCCGCACGGGCGGCCGGACGGGTCACCACGCGCGCCTGGGACCGCACCGATACGCTGAGCATCCGCGAAAAGTCGCGCAACGATTTCGTGACCGAGGTGGACCTGCAGGCCGAACAGACGATTGTGCAGATCCTGCGCCATGCCTACCCCGATCACGGCATCCTGGCCGAGGAAGGCGGGCACCAGGCGGGGGACGACTTCGTCTGGGTGATCGACCCGCTGGACGGCACGACGAACTTCCTGCACGGGGTGCCGCATTTCTCGATTTCGATCGCGCTGAAGCACCGGGGGCGACTGGAGCAGGCCGTGATCTACGACCCGCTGCGCGAGGAGTTGTTCACGGCGACGCGGGGGCGTGGTGCGTTGCTGAATGATCGCCGTATCCGGGTCGGTGACCGTGTCGACCTGAATGGGGCGCTGCTGGGTACCGGGATTCCTTTCCGGGATACCCAGGATCTCGACCGGTATCTACGCACGCTGCGCGCGTTGATCCCCGATACGGCGGGTGTTCGCCGGCCCGGCTCCGCGGCGCTGGATCTGGCCTACGTGGCAGCGGGACGTTTCGACGGCTTCTGGGAGATGGGGCTGCGCGACTGGGACATCGCCGCGGGGCTGCTGCTGGTGCAGGAGGCCGGCGGGCTGGTCAGCGACCTGGAGGGAAAACCGGATGTCTTTCGCCGTGGGGATGTGGTGGCGGGGAACCCGAAGATCCTGAAGGCGATGCTGCAGCGCCTGCGCGGAGCGCTGGCCGAGAAAAGCGAATAAACACCGTAGGTCGGGTTAGCCCGCAGGGCGTAACCCGACAACAGAACCCCAAGGAAACCACTGCGCGTCGAACACAGGGCGTCGGGTTACGCTGCGCTAACCCGACCTACGCGTGACGGCTGGCGCTCCGTAG
>NZ_REBW01000150.1 GCF_007692535.1 Thioalkalivibrio sp.
GCCCCAGTCACCTGCGGTCGGATCGACAGAGACTACGAAAAAGACCAGTTGGGGTCCGTGCGCTGGCACGCATAGCGTCGCGGCGCCACTGCGACCCCCAGCAGGGCACCCCGCTGATCAACGACGAAGGCGAGTGTCTACGTGTACTGGCTTGCAGGTACAGTCCGCTACCTTGGCATGGAGTGGAGGACGCGCTGGAGATGGCCGAAAGGACCGCCTGCTCATCTGTCAGCGCCGGTCAGCGTTCCTCTCACCTAGCGCGCTGGTCGGCCCGAAACGGTCAGTCAGTGGCGATGGATGGAGACTCAAGGTCGACACAAACATGACACTGGAACTGCTGAGCCTGCTGCCGCAACGTCGACACGGGCCACCCCTGCGCGGCAGCGTCCAGATCGATGAAGCCTACCTCGGCGGTGAGCGCAGCGGCGGCAAGGCCTGGACGTAGTCAAGAATGTCTTGGTAATGATGCCGAAGTGGCTTAGCGGCTCAGGGCGCTAAAGTCCTGCCTGGTCCTGCCGTAAAGGGTGTATGGCTGCGGGAGGTGTCAAACTCCCAGTCCTCACCGTCGCATTGCGAAGGAGTGTCCGTGCCCAGATTCGCCTGCCTCCTGCTTCTGCTCCTCGTCGGCGCGACTCCATCGGCAATCGCCGGGCAGTTCGGCACTACGGTAGAGATGCAGGCAAAGAACGGGGCCACCTTTTATGTGCCGGGACTCATCACCGGACTTGGGGCCGTCGACTGGATGGTCGATACCGGCTCCGGTTACATGACCATCAACGAAGAAATCCTCGCGTTGCTGAAGGGAAATGGCCAGGCACGCTTCGTGAAGCACTTGCGCGGACGACTCGCGGATGGAAGCGAGCTGGTTGTTCCGGTCTATTCGATCGACGCCATCAGCATCGGCGATGCGTGCTGGTTGCGCGACGTCGAGGTCGCCGTATTTCCGGGAAATACCCGGCCGATTCTCGGGCTCAATGCCCTGCAACGAACCGCACCGTTCATCTTTTCGTTCGAGCCGCCCCGCCTCGTACTGAGCCATTGCGACAGGGCGATCGATGCCGTTTCGACGGGTCTGGCCACGCCTCACGAATGAACCCCGGCGTCAGGGCTTGACCCGCCGGGGTTACACTGCGCCATCGTCCAGCGCAGTGTCACGACTGTTCGCGTCGCCTGGTCAATCGAACACGAGGTTTATTGGGGCTTCCCGTGTGTCTCGGGTGCTGCCGCAGGCCTGTCGGCGTCCGCGTCCGGCGCCATCGGCGTTGCCGTCGGCCAAGGGTTCTCCGCGCCCGGTTCGAACGCCGAGAATTCGACGATTGATTCGCTGATCGGCGCGTCGCCTGTCACTTCGGCGTATTCGTCACTGTCCGGCGCCTCATCCTTCCGCGCCGCAATTTCTTCCTCGGTGACGCTCATCTGCAACTTGTCGTCCAGCGGCTTGAGTTCATCGAGCGATACCATGAGGTCGCGCGCTCCGATGCCGAGAATGCCGCCCGCGGAGATCACCGCATGGGCGCTCTTGCGGTCCGGGGAGAGTACGATCTGCTTCACCGTTCCGACCTTGTCGCCCGCCCTATCGATCACATCCATTCCGTCCAGATCGTCGGCGGACCGCGTAAAGAGCGGGTTGTCGCCGATCGAAGTTCCGGTGGTCGCCTCACCATCGGTTGTTCCGCCCATTCGCGGTGTTTCACTCATCGGTTGTGCGGCTGACGGCTGGTCGCGCCCGGTTTGTCCGACTTCGGCTTTGGTCGGGACTGAGGTTTGCGCACCATCTTTCGAGGTGTCGCTGGCAGCCCATACGGGTCCGGCCAGCAGCGCAGCGACTGCGCCGGCGATCAATGTGGTACGAGTGTTTAATGTCATGTGGTGCTCCTGTGCGTTTATTAGAGCCGAACGGTGCCTGCATTCAGACCCATCGGATTAGCATCAGGCCGTGGCCCAATGCGACACCAGAGTTGCCGCAATCGAATCTCTTGTATGTGCGCTGGCCCACAGTGCCCAGCCTGGGCCGCTGCGGCCCCGCCGCGCGACGAGACGTCGCAGAATGGCCAGCTACAGTGTGTCACCGCACAGACGGTCGTTGCTTGGGGTCGCTAGTCTGACCTCGTCAATACCGACACACGTAACCGAAAGCGAGTAGATCATGGAAAACACCCACACCACGCAATCGAAACTCCAAGGAAAGCAAGGAAACGGGAGTGGCAACAACGAACCGGTCGAGCGCGTAGCCGATAGCGCGCACGAAACGGTGGACAAGATCGCCGACGCCACCCATAGCGCAGCGGATGCGATCAGCGAGAAAGGTGGGCAACTGCAAGATCTCCAGGAGGAATGGATGGAGAATGCCCGGGAGTACATCAATAAGAACCCGGTGACGTCGGTGGGTATCGCGATCGCTGGCGGCTTTTTGTTGAGCCGCCTGTTGAGCGGTCGCTAGAGCGGTCGTCATGGACGCATCCTCTACCTCTTCAGGCACCCCGGAGCATCGCCCCGGGGTGCTGCAAGACCTCCGTTCTTTGGCCCGCGAGTTGCGCGGGCTGTTCCATGACCAGGTGGGTCTCGCCGCGCTGGAGACTCGCCAGGCCGGCGAAAGCCTCGTTTGGATGATCACGCTGGGCGTGGTGGCCGGCGGTTTGCTGCTCAGTGCGTGGCTGGGCCTTTTGGCCGCGGTCGTGCTGACGCTGCTCGAACGCGGTGTCATGACCAGTCCCAGCGCGGCGTTGCTGCTGGCGGTGGGCGTCAATCTGCTGTTGGCGGTGATCCTTGGCTGGGCGATCCGTCGCCAACGCCATCATCTGCAGTTCCCTGCCACCGTGCGCAGCCTGACGCCCGATGCGGAGAAACCATCATGACCTTCAACGTCCCCCCCTCCGAATCGCTGGCGACACGCATCGACGATGCCGAGCGCCGTCTGCTCGAGCGGAAGCGATCGATCGGGGTACATGGCACCAAGCTGAGCCACCGTATCCACGATCGGATGACTTCCCCGGCGCTGTTGGGTTCGGCTGCCGGCCTGGGCTTTCTGCTCGGACATCGCACCGGAGGCTCGGATTCCGGCCGTGCATGGTTGCGGATCGCGGTGAGTTCGATGCCTTGGATGCGTACCTTGTTCACCACCGTGCAGCCCAGCCCACCGACGGGGGTCCCGTCTTCCTTCGAGTCCTCGGGATAACCCCCGCAACCGATGAATCCTGGTCGCGTTCCTGCGGGTCCTGTGGCCGCCCCGGCTCGGTTGTCCAGTCAACCCCGACCACCTTTCTATTGCACCGGCTCTTCGGTGGGTAAGGTGCGTCGAATTCTCCTGATTGCTCTGGTTTCAGTGCTCGCAGCACTGTCGGTGTGGTCCGCCGCTCTGGCCCAGGAGGAAGAGGGACCTGGACTTTTCGCATTCGAGGTGTCGGCGATCAACGAGGGGCTGCCGGCGCTGGAATCGCCGCTACGGCTCGACACGCCACGCGCCGCACTGGAGTCCTTTCTCGCGGCAATCGACCAGCGTGAGTATGCCCGCGCCGCACAGGCGCTCAATCTAAGTGCCATTGATCCCGAGGAGCAGGCCAGCCGGGGGCCGGACCTCGCCTTGAAACTCGCCTTCCTGCTGCGTCGCCACAACCTGATTGACTGGGCCGATATGCCCGACCAACCCGACGCTCGCGTCTTGCCTGACGTGCAGCAGTCGTTCGGCCCCTACAGCCGGCGATCGGTGGATCTGGGAGAAGTGGACGTCGACGGACGCGCCACGCCCATCAGCCTGCAGCGATTCCACACCGACGACAGCGAGGCGGTTTGGCTGTTCTCGCCCTTTGTGGTGGAACGCATAGACGCCATGTTTGCCGACAGCCCGCTCGGAATTTTCGTCCGCTGGATGCCATTGGAGGAGCGGGTGCACACGGTGGGGCAGCCCTCTGCCTGGGAATGGCTGACGGCGGCCATTCTGCTGGCGTTCAGCCTGCTGCTGTGGTTCGGCCTTTATTACTTGACACGCGCGCTGACGCTACGGGTGCCATTGCGCTGGACGCTGGCTGTAAGAAAGATTCCCTTGCCTTTGGCCACCGTGGTGGCGGCGCTCGCGTTCCGCTTCGGCACCGTCCATCTGGTTGTGCTGACCGGCCCTGTCGTCTCCAATCTCGACATCGCGTCGGAGATGGTCGCCCTGATTGCCGGAGCATGGTTGTTGCTGAGCACGGTATCCGCCGTGACGCTGGCCCTCAGCGTGCGCTACATCGTGCCGCTTTCGTTGGAAAACCCCGAGAATCGCCGTACCAAGACCACCGTATACGTGGTGCGGCGAGTGGCCGTGGTGGTGGTCGCTCTCCTGAGCGTCGGGTACGTGTTGCTGAAGACCGGTGTGTTCGAAAACTTCGGCCTTTCCGTTCTGGCATCCGTGGGTGCCCTGGGTATCCTGGTGGCGATCGCCGCACGCCCCTTGCTGGGTAATATGGTTGCCGGACTACAGATTGCCCTTGCCGAGCCGTTGCGCATCGGCGACGTGATCGTCTACGACGACCACTGGGCGACAGTGGAGGATATTTCGTTCGCCCATACGGTCCTGCGGACCTGGAGGAACACGCGCCTTATTGTTCCGCACGAGCATTTTCTGTCGCGGCCATTCGAGAACTGTTCGAAGGAGGGCGAGGCGGTAGGGCGCATCGTGAAGATCCCGGTCGACTACCGCATCGACGTCGAACAGGTCAGGCGCAAGGTCGAGGAGATCGTCGCGGGCGACACGCGCTCCACCGGCGAGCCGCCATCGGTCGAGATGGTCGAGGTCGACGGGGAAGCAGCCGTTCTTTGGATCTGGATTTCGGGCACGACGGCGTTCACCTCCTGGTATCTCCACAACCATGTCCGGGAGCAAGTGGTGGCGTTCCTGAAGGAGCTGGACGGTGGCGCCTACCTGCCGCGGCGGCGGCACATTCTCCTGTCAGGAAGCGAGGACGAAGCTGGGCCGGAACCTCTGGGCCGGACCAATGTAACCCGTTGATTGCAATTTCCTTACACTCCGTTCTGGCTGGTTTCTTGGGGCTTGAAGACCCATTGCAACCCAGAGCAGGTAGCGGCAGATCGGTTGAGTGGGTCCACTCTAAGATTCAGAGCGGCCCGAGGCCTACCACGTGATCCAGAAGATCCCCGACCATATGAAGGACAAGGTGGTCCTGGACCGCTGAGGCGGCTGGGCTTTTCATCACGACGGAAGGACGGGTGCTGGCGAGCCACTGCCGATAAAGCAACCAACCACTGGAGGGCCGTGTGCGGGAGAAGCGAACGCACAATTCCATGCGGGCGGCCAGCCAGTGCCCTGCCGTGTGCCTCCGGGTAGCGCGGTCTTCGCGCTAATCATGCGTTG
>NZ_REBW01000139.1 GCF_007692535.1 Thioalkalivibrio sp.
CCACCTCGGCGATCTCGATGATCGAGATGTCGAAGGTGCCGCCGCCGAGGTCATACACAGCGATCTTGCGATCGCCCCGCTTCTTGTCGAGGCCATAGGCCAGCGCCGCAGCGGTCGGCTCGTTGATGATGCGCTTGACGTCCAGGCCCGCGATTCGGCCCGCGTCCTTGGTGGCCTGCCGCTGCGAGTCGTTGAAGTACGCCGGCACGGTGATCACGGCCTCGGTGACGGTCTCGCCCAGGTAGTCCTCGGCGGTCTTCTTCATCTTCTGCAGCACGCGGGCGGAGATCTCCGGCGGCGCCATCTTCTTGCCACGCACCTCGACCCAGGCGTCCCCGTTATCGGCCTTGATGATCTTGTAGGGGACCAGCTTGATGTCCTTCTGGACCTCCTTCTCCTCGAAGCGACGGCCAATCAGGCGCTTCACCGCGTGCAGCGTGTTCTGCGAGTTGGTCACGGCCTGGCGCTTGGCGGATTGCCCGACCAGCACCTCCCCGTCTTCGGTGAAGGCGACGATCGAGGGCGTGGTGCGGCCCCCTTCGCTGTTCTCGATCACCTTGGCCTGGCCGCCATCCATGACGGCGACACAGGAGTTGGTGGTGCCGAGGTCAATACCGATGATCTTTCCCATGGTTAAAAGCTCCTGCAATGAATTGGGTAGGCGCAGCGTTCGGCGTCCGGTCGCTGCCTGTCTGTGAGGGATATGGGGGACGAACCCGCGTTTTCAAGCATTGCCGTCGGAGGGCGCACGCGACACGATCACCATGGCAGGCCGCAGGACGCGCCCATGCAGCAGGTAACCCTTCTGCATGGTGAGCAACACGGTGTTCGGCGGGTGGTCGCGGCTCTCCTGGGTGGTCATCGCCTGGTGCCGCTCGGGATCGAAGCGTTCACCCGTCGGCTCCACCGCCTCGATGCCGAATTTCTCGAACGCCTGGTGAAAGGCCTTCAGCGTGAGTTCGGTGCCCTCGATGATGCTGCTGGCATCGTTGGTCTTGCGCGCGGCATCGAGGCCCATCTCAAGACTGTCGCAGACGTTCAGCAACTCGGCGGCAAACCGCTCCATCGCGTACTTGTGCGCGGACTCCAGCTCGCGCTCGAAGCGCCGGCGCTGGTTCTCCAACTCCGCCTGCGCGCGTAGCACCTGCTCACGGCGCTGCTCGGCCAACTCCTCGAGTTCGGCCAGACGGGCATGGATGTCCCCTGCATCTTCGGCATCTGCACCGGAAAACGCCGTCTCCGATCCGCCTTCCGGCGTGCTACGGGTCGGATCGCTGTCGTGTTCCCCGTTCTCCCGCTGATTGGACATAGGTTCCTCTTGCTGGTTGAAGAATGAAATGCGAATGCAGCGACCAATGTCGCTTCGTCATCGGGTTTTTGGGGGTTCGCCGCGGGAATTCAAGGCCGCGCCGAGAAGCCGCGCGGTAATATCGACGATCGGGATCACCCGGTCGTAGGACATTCGGGTGGGTCCCACCACACCCAACACCCCGACGATCTCTCCATCGACGCTGTACGGCGCGGTCACCACCGAGCAGTGTTCGAACCACTCCAGCCCCGACTCGCGGCCGATGAAGATCTGCACCCGGTCGGCGCGGATGCACTGATCGAGGATGGCGAGGATCTCGCGCTTCTCGTGAAATGCCTCGAGCAGCTGCCGCAGCCGATGGATGTCGGCCAGCTCATCGTAACCGAGGAGTTGCGTCTCGCCTGCGACGAGCACGTCATCCGGTTCGTCTTCGCCGATCGCCCGCTCACCGAGATCGATCGCCGCAAGCATCATCGCATCGAGGTCCCGCCGCACCGAGCGCATCTCCGCCAGCAACTGGCCCCGCACGATATGCAGACTCTGACCGGCCAGATGGGCATTCAGATAGTTGGCCATGTTCTGCAGTTCAGGCTGCGGGTAGTCGCGCTCCAGTTCCAGGACACGGTTCTGCACCTCCTTGCCGTCGATCACCAGGATCGCGAGGACCCGGCGCTCGCTCAGGCGCAGGAATTCGATCTGGCTCAGCGCCACCTGCCGGTTTCGCGGCAGCCGCACCATTCCCGCCAGGCGGGTCACGCTGGAGAGCACGCTGCCCGCCGTGTCCAGCAGGTCCTGGGTCGAGGCTCCGGGACTGAAGCGGGACTCGATGGCCTCGATCTGTTCCCGGTTGGGCACGCGGATCTCGAGCAGCGCGTCGACGAACAGGCGATATCCCGCGGCGGTCGGGATGCGGCCGGCCGAGGCGTGCGGTGCATGCACCAGTCCCATGCCCTCGAGATCGGCCATCACGTTGCGTATGGTCGCGGGGCTCACGTTGAGGCCGCTGGTACGTGCCAGCGTTCTGGATCCGACCGGCTGCCCCTCGCGGATATAGCTTTCGATCAATGTGCGCAGCAGTGTACGCGCCCGGGCATCGAGTTGTATGTCCTGCATGTTCCTTCTCTTGTCAGCGCTTCAGTCCGCCGAGTGCCAATGCAGTCTATGCCATGCCCCGATCCAGTCAAGGCCGGATCCGCCCCCCTGCAGCCAGACGCCCGTGGACCTGTCGAATCGAAGGCGGATGCGTGGGCCCACGGTTTACCGGATAATGCGCCCATGCAACGAAGCTTCAGCACCATCGGACTCGTCGGCAAATCGGCCGATTCCCGCACCGCACCGCTGGTCGCGACCCTGTTGGACGCGCTGCGCCAGCGTGGCGCCGACGTCATCCTCGAACACGGCATCGGGAATCGCGTGAACCCCGGCGCCTTCAGGATCGCCAGCCTGGAGGAGATGGCCGAGCAGGCGGACCTGGTGGTCGTGATCGGCGGCGACGGGACCCTGCTGGCCACCGCCCGCGCGGCTGCGCTGCACGAGACCCCGATGCTGGGCATCAACCTCGGCCGACTGGGATTCCTGGTGGACGTCCTGCCGGACCACGCGGTGACTGAACTGAACGCCGTGCTCGACGGGGCCTACGAACTGGAGCCCCGGGCAATGCTGGAAACGATCCTGCTCCGGGACGGCAGCCCGATCCACCAGGGGGTGGCGCTGAACGACGCGGTGCTGCACGTGCAGAATGTGATCCGCGTCATCGAGTTCGACACCTTCATCGACGGACTCGACGTGGGACGCCTGCGCGCCGACGGTCTGATCGTCGCCACGCCGACCGGCTCCACGGCCTATTCGCTGTCTGCCGGCGGTCCCATCCTGACGCCGGATCTCGATGCGATGATCATCGTCCCGATCTGCCCCCACAGTCTGAATCACCGCCCGCTGGTGGTCAGCGGCAGGGCGGTGATCGAGATCAAGCTCAGCAGCGGCAGCCGCTCGCCCGCCCAGGTGGCGCTGGACGGCCAGAAGAATCTGGACTTCGCGCCGGGTGACATCCTCCGTATTCAGCGCCGGCCGCAGTCGCTGATGCTCCTGCACCCCCGCAACCACCATTTCCTGCGCATGCTGCGGTCCAAGCTGCGCTGGGGCGAGCATCCCTGAAAGCGGGGAGCAGAGGCACGATGCTGCGGCACATCACGGTCCGGGACTTCGCCATCATCGACAATCTGGAGGTCGAACTGGGCCCCGGCATGACCGCGCTGACCGGGGAGACCGGGGCCGGAAAGTCGATCCTGATCGACGTGATCGGGCTGCTGCTGGGCGATCGCGCCGATGCCGCCAGCGTGCGTGCGGGCGCAGACCAGGCCGATCTCAGCGCCGGTTTCGAACTCTCCCCGGACCATCCGGCAGCGGCATGGCTGCGGGAACAGGCACTCGCGGACAACGTCGGCGACGATGAGGACGCGAGCGCCATCCTGCTGCGCCGCGTGATCACGGCGCAGGGCAAGAGCCGGGCATGGATCAACGGCAGCCCGGTGACGATGGCACAGTTGAAGGACCTGGGGCAGTGGCTGGTCGACATCCACGGCCAGCACGCACACCAGCAGTTCCTGCAACGGCACGCCCAGCGCGCACTCCTGGACGGTTTCGTCGACCCCGGCCTGCTTGGCCGGGTCGCCGGGGCGCATGGCACCCTGCGCGCTGCAGGCGAGCGCCTGGAGTCGGCACGCGCCCGGCTCGCCAGCGCCAGCGACCGGCTCGACCTGCTCCGGTTCCAGACCGCGGAAATCGCCGAACTGGCGCCGATTGCAGGCGAATATGCCGAAATCGCCACCGAACAGACCCTGCTGGCCCATGCCTCGGAGGTATTGATGGCGCTGCAGGACGCGCACGACACCATCGACGCCGATACCGGACTCGACCACGGCATCGGACAGGCCCTGTCGGGACTGCAGGACGCGGCGCGGCATGACCAGCGGATCCATCCGATACTCGAACTCCTGGAGTCCGCACGCATCCAGATGCAGGAGGCCAGCGACGAGTTGCGCCGCATGGCCGACCATGTGGAGATCAACCCGCAGCGCCTCGACGAGGTCGACGCCCGGATCAGCCTCTATCTCCGGCTCGCCCGCAAGCACCGGGTGGAGCCCGACGAACTGGCCGATCTGCTGCGCAGGATGGAGGAGGAACTGGAGGCACTGGACGCCGGCGACGCGGCACTGGATGCCCTCGAACGGGAACTCGCGGCCGCGCGCACCGCCTACGACGAAGCAGCTGCAGCCCTGACCCGCGCGCGCGGCAAGGCGGCCAAGCGCCTCGATACCGCAGTCACCAAGGCGATGCAGGAACTCGGCATGCCGGGTGGCCGATTCCACATCGGTCTCGAGACCCGGCCCGACGAAACGGGTCCGCACGGACAGGACCGCATCGAGTTCATGGTCGCCGCCAACCCCGGGACCGCGACCCAACCCCTGGCCCGGGTCGCCTCCGGTGGCGAACTCTCGCGCATCGGGCTCGCGCTACAGGTGCTGGCGAGCGCGGAACAGGCGGTCGATACCCTGATCTTCGACGAGGTGGACAGCGGGATCAGCGGCGCCGTCGCAGAGGTGGTCGGCTGGAAACTCCGCGGCCTCGGCGAACGCTACCAGGTCCTGTGCGTCACCCACCTGCCGCAGGTCGCGGCCCAGGCGCACCAGCAGATGCAGGTCACCAAGCACCGCGCCCGGAATCAGACGCGCACGGAAATCTCGGCACTGGACGCAGGCGCCCGCGTCGAGGCGATCGCACGCCTGCTCGGGGGCGTGGCAATGACCGAACGCAGCCTGGCACACGCCCGGGAAATGCTGGAATCCGCCTCCGACCGCAATCCCGATCCCGACCTTGCCACCGCAGACCGCTCTTGATGCCATGGAGCGCGGCGGCTTGCCGCGGCTGTGGGGAACTGGGTTATCCCCGGCGCCGAATAGCAAACTGTAGGTCGGGTTAGCCCAAAGGGCGTAACCCGACGGGCCTCGCACCCT
>NZ_REBW01000166.1 GCF_007692535.1 Thioalkalivibrio sp.
ATTAAACGGCTTCCTCGGTAGGCTTTTCTGTTCCAAAGGCCACGGAATCCCGCAATGCATCCGCGCAGAAGGCCCGGTGTGGCAACTTCTCTCCCGGGAACCGGCATTCACCCCGCTCCGGAAGCATCACCTGTGAAACAATAGGCGCGCGGGCATCGATGCCCTTCACACTCCGGAGATCCAGGAACCCCACCACCGATGGACAAGACCTCGTTCGACCAGGCAGCACTCGACTATCACCGTCTCCCCACGCCCGGAAAGATCTCGGTCGTAGCCACCAAGGGGCTGACCAACCAGCGGGATCTCGCCCTCGCCTACTCGCCCGGCGTCGCCGCCGCCTCGCGTCTCATCGCCGCGGATCCCTCCGAGGTGGGACACCTGACCGCACGCGCCAACCTCGTGGGCGTGATCACCAACGGCACTGCGGTGCTCGGTCTCGGTGCCATCGGTCCGCTGGCCGCCAAGCCGGTGATGGAAGGCAAGGGTGTTCTGTTCAAGAAGTTCGCGAATATCGATGTGTTCGACATCGAACTGGACGAGCGCGATCCGGACAAGCTGGTGGACATGATCGCCGCCATGGAGCCCACCTTCGGCGGCATCAACCTGGAGGACATCAAGGCACCGGAGTGCTTCTACATCGAGCGCAAGCTGCGCGAACGCATGAACATCCCGGTGTTCCACGACGACCAGCACGGCACGGCCATCGTGGTGGCGGCAACGGTGCTCAACGCCATGCGGCTGACCGGCAAGGACCTCGGCAGCATCAAGCTGGTCACCTCCGGGGCCGGCGCCGCCGCCATCGCCTGCCTGGACCTGCTGGTCACGATGGGACTGGCCGTCGAAAACATCTGGGTATCGGACATTCACGGCGTGCTCTACCGGGACCGTCCCGAGGAAATGGACAGCTTCCGGGAGCGTTACGCCCAGGACACCGAAGCGCGCACGCTGGGTGAGATCATCGACGGCGCGGACGTCTTCCTGGGGCTGTCGGCGGGGGGCGTCCTGAAACCCGACATGGCGGCCCGCATGGCGACGCGGCCGCTGATTCTGGCGCTGGCCAATCCGGACCCCGAGATCCTTCCCGAGGCGGTTCTGGAAGTGCGCAAAGATGCCATGATCGCCACCGGCCGCTCCGATTACCCGAACCAGGTCAACAACGTGCTCTGCTTCCCGTTCATCTTCCGGGGCGCACTCGACGTTGGCGCCCGTGCCTTCACCCAGGAGATGCAGGTCGCCGCGGTCAAGGCCATTGCCCAACTGGCGCGGGCAGAGCCCTCAGACGTGGTGGCCAAGGCCTATGGCGACGAAGTCCTGCGCTTCGGCCCGGCGTACCTGATCCCGAAGCCCTTCGACCCCCGCCTGATCGTGAAAATCGCTCCCATGGTGGCCAAAGCCGCGATGGACTCCGGCGTTGCGACCGCGCCAATCGAGGACCTGGAGACCTATCGCGACCACCTGAACAACTTTGTCTACCAGTCCGGCTTCGTGATGAAGCCCGTGTTCGCCGCGGCCAAGACGTCACCGCGCCGCGTGATCTACGCCGAGGGCGAGGACGAGCGCGTGCTGCATGCCGTGCAGACGGTGCTGGAGGAAGGCCTGGCCCAGCCGATCGTGGTCGGACGGCCCGACGTGATCCAGTCGCGTATCGAGCGCATCGGCCTGAGCCTCAGGCCCGGGATCGACTTCGAACTGGTGAACCCGGCCTCCGACGAACGTTTCCGGCCCTTGTGGAACGAGTACCACAGCATCATGGGCCGCAAGGGCATCACGCCGGAAGTGGCCAAATACCGCATGCGCAGCAACAACACGCTGATCAGCGCCATGCTGCTACGCAACGGCGACGCCGATGCGATGGTCTGCGGCATGATGGGCCAGCACGCCTACCACCTCAAGTTCATCGAGGACGTGATCGGTTTGGCCCCCGGGGTACGCACCTTCGCCACCATGAGCCTGTTGATGCTGTCCCGTCGCACCCTGTTCCTCTGCGACACCTACGTGAACGAAAACCCGGACGCGGAGACCATCGCCGAAATCACCCTGATGGCTGCGGAAGCGGTGCGCAATTTCGGCCTCACCCCGAAAGTCGCGCTGCTGTCCCATTCCAACTTCGGGAGCGTGCAGTCGGAGGCCGCGCGCAAGATGAGCAGGGCCCGGGCCCTGCTCGAACAGATGGATCCGAATCTGGAGGTGGATGGCGAGATGCACCCCGACGCCGCCCTGAAGCCGGAAATCCGCGACCGGATCTTCCCCGGCTGCCGCCTGCAGGGCGAGGCCAACCTCCTGGTGATGCCGAACATCGACGCCGCCAACATCGCCTTCAATCTGATCAAGGCCACCAGCGGACAAGGGGCGAGCGTCGGTCCGATCCTGCTCGGTTCCGCGCGCCCGGTGCACATCCTGACCGAGACCGCCTCCGTCCGCCGCCTGGTGAACATGACCGCCCTAGCCGTCGTAGACGCCAACCAGTGACCAACCGGGGGTCGGAACAACCGGGGGTCGGACCAAGGCAACCCGTTGGTTATACAATGATATCGACGATTTCAGACCTCACTTTTGGCCTTAGAGCGCCGTTTTTGGCCCTAAAATGCCCGCCCTAAGCCCGGCCCGCGCCTTGCGTCGGATTACGCTGCGCTGGACCGACCTACGCGGGCTTGATCCCATATCTTCAATTCCGTGGTTGCGGCCAGAGTGGAAACAAAGGGCCCCGCAACGTTCCTACACGCGGTGGCAGTAGGCCTGACGACACTCCTCATCGCTACCAAATCGACTGGGATTGACTACACTCGGTTGACACAAACAGATATGGAAACGGAAACATCCATGGCTTATAACCGAAACCAGGCCCGCGCCCTTTGCAATGACAGCGAGTACGCTCTCTTCACCGCATCCCTGGCGGATTCGATCGATCAACTGACCGCCGCGCAACTGCGCAGCAAGATCAAACGCGCGCGGACACTCCGGGACAAGAATGCGGATCTGTTTCGCCGCCAGTCCCTCGCGCTCAGGGACACTACCGGTACGAAGCGCGGCAAGACCGGTGCTGCCAATGAACGCACCGAACAGAAGGCCCGTCTCTTCGACGAGACGTTGAAACGTTTCGAAAAGCGGCTGGAGAAGATCACCAGCCAGAGTGAATCAGCGAGTTCCAAGGCTCCGACAAAAAAGTCGGTCGCGCAAAGCGGCGCGGCGCCGGAATCCAAAGCCAAGAAGGCTGCCGCCAAGCCGGCCGTTCCAAAAAAGGCCGCGGTCAGAAAGGCTTCCGCCAGAACGCCGCGTGCCGATGCCGCCCGGTCGCGCAGCACGAAGAAAAGCACGGCCTGAGCTGCAAGCGCCTTGCGTCGGGTTACGCTGCGCCAACCCAACCCACGCGGGTGTGGCCGGACCGGGACAACCCACTGAAGCGATTCAGGCCGACGTGAACTGCAGCGCCGCCAGGCGTGCGTACATGCCTCCCTCTTCCAGCAGCTGCGCGTGCGATCCCTGGGCCACGATCCTTCCCCGATCCAGCACCACGATTCGATCCGCGGCCTGCACGGTCGCCAATCGATGCGCGATGGTCAGCGTGGTTCTGCCGCGGCTGATGCGCTGCAGTGCCGCCTGCACCAGGCGCTCGCTTTCCGCGTCCAGGGCGCTGGTAGCCTCATCGAGCAGCAGGATCACCGGGTCACGCAGGATCGCCCGCGCCAGTGCGATACGCGCGCGCTGACCGCCCGAGAGCCGCACGCCACGCTCTCCGAGGTGCGTCTCCAGGCCCTCCGGAAGCGCCGCGATGAAGTCCATTGCATAGGCCGCCTCCGCGGCCGCTCGGATGCTGGCTTCCGACGCCTCCGGCGCCCCGTAGGCGATGTTTTCCCGGACAGTCGCCGCGAACAGCACCGGCTGCTGCGGCACCAGTGCGATACGGCCCCGGAGCGCTGCTGTCTCCACATTGCGGATGTCGACACCATCGACACGGATGCAGCCGGCGTCCGGATCATAGAAACGCAGCAACAGCTGAAAGAGTGTCGACTTGCCGGCCCCCGAAGGCCCGACCAGCGCCACCGAAGCTCCTTCCGGAATGTCCAGGTCGATGCCCTGCAACGCCGGTGGCTCTGGCCGCGTTGGGTAGGAAAACCAGACGTCCTCGAAGCCGATCGCGCCTCGGGCGGGTTCGGGGAGGCTTGTCGGGTGTCTCGACAGGGGCGGCCCTGAACGCGTCTGCAGCAGGACCAGCAGCCGCTCGGCCGCGCCTGCCGCACGCAGCAATTCGTTGGCGACTTCGCTGAGCGCAGCGACGGCGCCGGCGACCAGCACCGCGTAAAACAGAAACGCCGCGAGTTCACCCGGGGTGATCTCGCCGGCCAGGACGTTGTGCCCACCGACCCAAAGCACGCCGGTGATCAGCATGAACATCAGGAAGATGACAGACGCCGCCAGCAATCCCGTCATCGCGGCGCGACGGATGGCCACGCCGAAGGCCGCCTCAACGGCTCTGGCATAACGGGCGCGTTCCGACGCCTCCTGCACGTGGGACTGCACGGTCTGGATTGCGTACAGGCTCTCGTCGACGCGCCCGCCGACAGCTGCCACCCGGTCCTGAGTCTCGCGCGACAGCCGGCGTACCTTGCGGCCCAGGGACCACACCGGCAACGCGACCACGGGCAGTCCCACCAGCAGCCAGGCCGTGAGCACGGGGCTGGTCAGGAACATCAGGATGAGCCCACCCACGATCAGGAGCAGGTTCCGCGCGGCGATGGCCAGGGTACTGCCCACCACGACCTGGATCACGGTGGTATCCGCCGTGAGCCGCGAGATGACTTCACCGGTACGGGTGCGCTCGAAAAAGCCGGGATCCATCTCGACCACATTGGCAAAGACAGCGCGCCGCAGGTCGGCCACAACGCGTTCCCCCAGCCAGGTGACCAGATAGATGCGCAGCCCCGCGCCCGCCGCCATCACCGCCACCGCCCCCAGCAGGGCCAGCAGTGCGCGATTCAGCGCAGCGGGGTCCTGCTCGCTGAGCCCGGCGTCCACCAGGAGTCGGAGCACAAAACCAAACGCCAGAATGGCCCCGGCGCCAAGGAGCAGTGCCAGCATGGCCAGCAGCAGGGTGCGCAGGTACGGCCGAAGAAAACCTGCCAGGGGCACGAGCACGCGCAGATCCCGGCCCACCGGACGTTGTGCCGCGCGATCGTCCGGACCGCTCATCGGTATTCCTGGGGTTGGCTACGGGTAGAAGGTTTCAGATGCTGGCCTCGGGGAATCGTCAGAGGAAATGTCGCGCAAGAATAGATCAATCGTCACCGTCTTCCTGAAGACCGCATCGACGCGCCCGCGGCAGCAATGCGTCAGATCCGGCAGCCGGTCAGCTTCAACTGCTGCCCCGGACGGATCAGGTAACGCGGACCCGCAATGCCATTGGCCTCGGCGATGATCCGCACGCTCGGGCACCCCTTTGCCGCGACGATGCTCGAGAGCGTGTCACCGCTGCGCACCGTGTAGGTGCGGACGGCGAGCAGGATCCGGCGCTGCTCGCGGGCGTCATGGAGGGCCTCGGCCAACTCCAGGAGCGGCCCATCCACGCAGTTCTCTGCATAGGCCGAAGCCACCGGAGCCGGCAGCCAAACGGTGGACCCCGCCGGCAGGGGCACGTCGTGCTCGTGACGCGGGTTGAGATTGCGCAGCGCCCGAAACCAACCGGAGCGGCTGTCGCCCTGGCCCAGGCAGACACCCAGTTCACTCAGGGTGATCGGTGCCTGGAGATCAATCTGGCCGGGTGCGGTGTTCACCGCCGGAAACTCGACCCCGTAGTCTTCAGGGCGTTCGAACAATAACGCCGCGGCGAGCACGTAAGGCACGTACTCCTGCGTCTCGCGCGGCAGTCGTCTGAAGATCTCCGGATTCCAGAAACTCGCCACAGAGGCCTCACGCGCCAGCCGCAGGACCCGGGTCTCCCCACCGTTGTACGCCGCCAGGGCCAGCGCGAGATCGCCATCGTGTTCGGCAAAGCGGGCGCGCAGATAGCCAACGCTTGCGCGCGCCGATTCCGCCGGGTCGAACCGCTGGTCGAATCCGTCCTCGGTAGTGAGCCCGAAACGCAGCCCCGTGTAGAACATGAACTGCAGCGGCCCGGCCGCCCCCGCGCGGGAGACCGAGTGCACCCGTCCGCCAGACTCCTTGGCCAGGATCCCGAACAGCAGCCCCTCGGGGATTCCGGCCTCCTCGTAATACGGCCACATCAGGTGGCGCATGTGCATGTAGTTCTCGTAGGCATCGACCAGCGTTGGCCGCTTCCAGGTCAGCCAGTCGTTCAGCGCGCCCCGCACCAGACTGTTGTACTCGATGGTCTCAGACAGACCCGTGCCGTCGAACCAGTCGCTGCCCAAGCCGACATCCACTCGCGGATCGGCGGGGTCCTCGTCATATTCGAAGATCGGCTCAGGCTCGCGCACTTCCTCGGGTTCGACGTCGACGAGGTCCTCGTCAGTCCCCATCAACATGGCGCTGCGCAGGGTGAGTAGCTCGTGATAGGCCGCCATGAACCGCTGCGTCTCGCAACCTGGCTTCTGCGCACAGGCGTCTCCCGCCATCCCGAGATCCGCCACCGCGTCCCGGATCCGCGCATGCCCGGACCCCAACTCACCGTTTCGGATTTCCTCCAGTCCACCCTGGTATCGCGAAACCGCGTCTTCGACCGCCTGGTAGAGCGCATCGAGCCCGTCCCGGTCCAGAGCCGAGACCGAGGAACTCATCAGCAGCAAGGCGCAGCCGGCGAACAGCAACGAGCGGACATTGAGCGCAAAGGTTCGTGTCATGGACGGCACTCCGCTGGCGAACAGGAAGGGTTTCAGCAAACGAACCGCGGAATGGCCCAAGGCCTCGGCAGAGACCTTTGGAGGAGACCGGAGTTCCGCGTCTCACCCTCCGGTATATTGATCGTGACGGTCTCACTGACCACTGTGCAACCTCGATCCTCTTTGAACCGGTCATGGCGATACAGGTAGCAGATCTTACCAAGCGTTTCGGCAAGGCGGTCGCGGTCGACGGAATCAGCTTCTCGATCGCCCGTGGTTCGGCCACAGCTCTGTTGGGCCCGAACGGGGCGGGCAAGACCACGACGCTCGCGATGCTGCTGGGGCTGATGACGCCCAGTTCCGGAAGCATCCGCGTCCTGGGAACGGACATGCTCCGCCACCGCTACCAGGTGTTGGGGCGCATGAACTATGCCTCGCCCTACATCGACCTGCCGCAACGTCTCACCGTGCGTGAGAATCTGAACGTCTACGGACGTCTGTACGGGGTACGGAATCTGCGTACCAGGATAAAAATTCTTACAAAAGAGCTTGATCTCGAGAGATTCATGGAACGCCCGTACCGCGAAATGTCGGCAGGCCAGCGCACCCGTGTGGCCCTCGCCAAAGCGCTGCTGAACGAACCCGAGGTGCTGCTGCTGGATGAACCCACCGCCTCGCTGGACCCGGATACCGCCGACCGGATCCGCGGCCTTCTGGAGGCGTATCGCGGCCGCACCGGCGCGACACTGCTTCTGGCCTCGCACAACATGCCCGAGGTGGAGCGGCTCTGCGACCGTGTCATGATGCTGCGTTCGGGGCGCATCGTCGACGACGGCACTCCGGAGGGCCTCGCCAGCCGCTATGGCAGGCGCAACCTGGAAGAGGTCTTTCTCGACGTGGCACGCCGGGTCTGACCATCAATGACGCAGCCGGTTAAAGGGACAGGCACATGGCCTCTCTGATCCGCATCTACGCAATGGTGCTGCGCCACATCTATCTGCTGCGCGGCTCCTGGCCGCGTGTCCTCGAACTGGCGTACTGGCCGGTGATGCAGATGATCCTCTGGGGTTTCATCACCCAATTCTTCATGGGTCACAGCGAATGGGTGGCGCAGGCGGCGGGGCTGCTGCTCGCCGCGGTACTGCTGTGGGATGTGCTGTTCCGGGCACAACTGGGCGTCACCCTGCCCTTCTTCGAGGAACTCTATTCCCGCAACCTCGGCCATCTGTTTGTCAGCCCTCTGCGGCCATGGGAACTGATCGTCTCGCTGCTGGGCATCAGCACGGTGCGTACGCTGATCGGGGTGGTACCCGCCGCGCTGCTCGCCATTCCGCTCTATCACTACTCCATCTTCACGCTGGGGCTGCCGCTGATCGTGTTCTTCACCCAGTTGCTCGTCACCGGGTGGGCACTCGGGCTGATGGTCAGCGGACTGGTGCTGCGCTTCGGGCTCGGCGCCCAGAGCCTGGCGTGGGTGGCGATCTTCGCCCTGGCCCCGGTCTCCGGCATCTACTACCCGATCGACACGCTCCCGAACTGGCTGCAGCCTGTGGCGCTGGCATTGCCGTCGGCCCATGTCTTCGAGGGCATGCGCGCGGTGGTGCTCGGCGAAGGTTTCCACGTGGGGCATTTCTTCGCCGCCCTGGTGCTCAATCTGGTGTACATGGTCCTCGGGGCAGCACTGTTCATGAGCGTCTTCGGCCTGGCCCGCCGACGGGGCCTTCTGCTGCACAGCGGCGAATAGACCGGGCGCGCGGGTGGCCCGCGAGTGTTATTCTTAGGGCCTGGGCTCCTTTCGTGCAGGGTGCCCCGTGCCACCCCATCCTCCTCCTGCACCTCGCCACCAGCGGAGCCCCCATGGCCAAGCCCAACTATCAGTACGACAAGCGACAACGGGAATTGAAGAAGGAAAGGCAGCAGGAAGAGAAGCGCCAGAAAAAGCTGGCCCGTACCGCCCCCGACGCTCCCGCGCCGGCAGAATCGGAGGAGCAGAAACCATGAGCAAGGGAATGGACCAGAAACGGGACAGCAAGAAGAAACCCGCGAAGTCGCTGCTGGAGAAGCGCGCTGCCAAAGCCGAGAAAAAGAAAAAATAATGCCAGGCCCGGCATCCCGGATGCCGGCGTGCACGCCCTCGCTACGCGCGTAGCCCCTCGTTGTCCCTGAGACTGTCAGGCCCTCCGCCAAACGCGGCAGCGGCCGTGGTCGCGCTTTACGTCACGATGGCTCGGATTTCTTCCTGGACGCCCCGTAGAACGACTTGCGCAGCAGGGCCACGGCAAACCCGCCCGTCAGCATGCCCAGGACGTAGACAAGAAAGATCAGGACGGCCAGCGGCATGGTCATGCTGATGGCAAGAAAGGAGACCGTAGCTGCATCGAGATTCTGCAGCATGAACAGCGCGATGATTGCGACGAAGAGGACGATCAGTGCGATGTGAAGGTAACGCTTCATGATTGCTCCGCAGGATGGCTGAATTTCGGAACGTTGGCGAGGCGACGAAAGCCGGCGAGTAACAGCGCGTAAACGGTCAGATGCAGCACCAGCCAGGTTGCCGCGATGGCGGCAAAGATATCCGGGGCCTTCATCACCGTGGTCATCAGGGAATCCTCGTAGTAGAAAAACCAGGGGTGACCGGACGCAAAGATCCACTCGTGAAGCCCATCGAAGACCTCCTGGGGGCCGACCAAACCGACGACGACTCCCGCCAGCCCCAGCAGGATGCCGTATCCCAGCATCGCTCGCTGGAGGGTTGGCAGGCAAGCGCCCCTGCGGCCATGCAGCAGCACCAGAATCACCGTCACGCCCGTGATCGACCAGCCGGCAATCAACAGTCTATCCACCAGTGCCGCCACGTCGCGCAAGTGTCCCACCTCGTCCGCACGCAGGAACGTTCCCAGGACGTTACCGTCCCTGTCCCGGTAAACCAACTGATCCAGCGGGGTTCCGCGCCCGTGAATGCCGTCGACCACGGCGCCGAAGAGACGACGGTGTTCCGCGGGTTCGGTCCGCACGAAGTCGCTCCTGCCTTGCCTGTTCCTTGCGCCGTAGTGGCTGACATGATCATCGATGGCCAGGGCCGAGTACCAGACGGGGTAGAGGAAATTGACCTTGGCCAGCGCGTGCCAGGACAACACCAGGGATACGAAGATGAGTCCCACGGCGACCAGACGCCCGGCCCAGCGCCGACCCGATCCACACCGTATCGTCGGTCCCCCTCCGGATCCGCGCGCAAGACTCTGGCCGGGGACAGCGCGCGCGTCTTTGACAGAACGGCTAATCCGCGTCCCCTTCCGGCTTCCGGTCATTCCCTTGCCCCCTTTCCCGTTGTCTTCAACCCCATGGTACGCCCCCGCTGACGCCCGCGATCGCTGTGTTTGTGCCAGGCGATGCTATACAGGCGATGCTATAAAGGAGGGGTGGCCGTCGCCCGTAGCGCAGACGAACAGGTTGCATGCATCGAGCGGCGCCTTCCAGCCCAGGCCTCCCGGCGCAGCCCGGCAGGCGCCACCGCCCCAGGGTCATCCGTTACGCAATTTGCCAGGAATCACGCCACTTATCCGAGACAAGGAGTTCATCAATGCGAAACATGTTTAAGATTATCGCCGCTGCTTGCCTCGTCGCCATGATGGCCGTTCCGATGCAGGCGGGCGCCTTCTGGTCTGGCCCCGGCTGCATGCTCGCGAACATGTTCGGCATGGGCGGCGTATCCGGCGGCATCGGTTTCTCCGCGGGCGGTGGTGGCTACGGCTCCAGTCATGGGCCCGGCTACGGCTATGGCTATGCCTATGTCTATCCGTACCCCTACGGCCACGGCCCCGCATATGGAACCCCGTACCCGGGACACTACTACGCTCCTCCGATGATCCCCTACGGTCCGCAGCCGCCGACAGCGCCCTTCCGATAGGTGGGCGCCCCAAGATCGCGGACATCTCGCAGGCGCTCCAGGAACCTGGCAGTCGTCCCAGGTGCTGACCCGATGCTCCCGACTCCAGCTCGGCCGGGACTTGCCATGGAACCCGATCTGCGCGAGTTTTGCCCGCACGGGAGCAAAGACACGGCGTCTTTGTCCTGTACCTTCGGCAGACGGGGCAATGAAATACCGCAACACCCACATTTTTCTTGCGCCTTCACGGCAGAAGGTCCTATCCTTGTAAAGGCATTATTGCCGTCACAGGGGGTGTTTCATGGAATACGGCGACGCTATCGTCTACCTGACCATCGCGGCATTGGGTGCATCCATTCTGGTCATCATCGGATTGCTCGCCCTGCTGATCTACAAGGCCTACCAGCCGCCACCGTCCTAGCGAAAGAAGGATTCAGTCCGTCCTCGCGCGGAAGCCGCGAGCGCAGCGTATCGGCTCTTGACGATCGATACGGCGTTGCTTCCGATCAAGCGGCCTGGACTCCTTTCGACTCCCACCCTATGGCTCGGCCTGCGGTTGACCGGCGCATTGGTTCCTCAGGCCCTGAACGTCCTGCATGGCCCTTTGGTCGTCACGTGACGATGGTCGTTGCCACCCCAAAGTGCTCTTCCGATCGAACTTCCCTGACTTGCGGGACTCCCAAGCGCATCGCCTGCGCCTGGAGCCAACGATGACCGTCCGCACGTACACCCTTGGCCCTGCCCTCGCCTACTCCCTGTCGTTCCTGTTTTTTTTCATGCCCGCACTCGCGCTCTCCGCCTGTCCGGAACCAGGCGAATGGCGTGACGCCAGCGGCCAGCAACTGTCTCCCGATCGAATGTTCGAAGATGCCGCCAGCGCGCAGGTGGTGCTGTTGGGCGAGCGGCACGACCGCATGGAACATCATCGCTGGCAACTGCACACGCTGGCCGCGTTACACGCCCAGCGGCCGGACATGGTGATCGGGCTGGAGATGCTCCCGCGGGAATCCCAACCGGCACTGGACGCCTGGGTCGCCGGCGAATTGGACGAACAGGCCTTTCTGAGCGAGAGCGACTGGGACAGGGCCTGGGGCTTTGACGCGGACCTCTACCTTCCAATCCTGCACTTCGCGCGAATGCATCGCGTGCCTCTGCTGGCGATCAACCTGGATCGCTCCCTCGTCAGCCGGCTGCGTGAGGAGGGATGGGATGCCGTCCCACCCGAGGAGCGCTATCACATCACGCCCCCGGCTCCCGCGACCGAGGCCTACCGTGAGTGGCTCGGCAAGGTCTTCGCCGAACATCCCTCCGCGCATCACGAGGACGCTGACATCGAACGCTTCGTTGCCGGGCAACAGGTATGGGACCGCGCGATGGCAGCGGGTCTTGCAGAGGCTACAGAGGACGGCACCCTAGCGGTTGGGCTCATGGGTTCAGGGCACCTCGAATACGGGCACGGCGTGCCGCATCAGTTGCACGACCTTGGCATCGCAGATACCCGCGTGCTGCTGCCGCGGGAGAGCCGGGCCAACTGCACCGAACCAAAGGACGGACTCGCCGACGCCCTGTTTGGCATCGCAAGCAACGATCGGTTCGAGCCGCCTCGGCCACTCCTGCTGGGCGTCCAGATCGACACCGATCCCGCAGGCGTGCGGATCGAGTCGGTCATACCCGAGTCCGTGGCCGCGGACGCCGGACTCCAGGCCGCGGACATCGTGACCAGCGCTGCCGGCCTCGAAGTCCGCGTGCCGCGAGACCTCATCACCATCGTCCGCCGCCAGCAGCCGGGCCATGTCCTGCCGCTGACCGTGCTGCGAGACGGCGAGCAAATGGAGATCCTGGCCCGCTTCCCGGCGAACGAGGATTAAATGGCATGCGGGTCAGCGTGAAATCCACTGGCCAGTGCCGTAGGTCGGGTTAGCGCAGCGTAACCCGACGGGCCGGGCACGATGCTGCCTTGCGGCCATGGGTGGGCACGAGACCCGTCGAGTCACGCCCTTTGGCCTAACCCGACCTACAATTTGCGACTTTTCATCGTCCGGGGTGGAGCAGAGCCATGACAGTTAGCGGAATTCGATCCTTCCTGTTCGCCGTTGCCTTTGCCGCGGCCTCCCTGCTGCCCGCATCAGCGATTGCGGACGTCCCGCAATGGCGCATGAGCCTCGACCTCGATCCCGCAGCCGGCGGGATCACGGGTGAACTGGAGCTCGATCTGCCGGCGGGGATCCATGAGTTCCGTCTCCTCGACGCACTGGAACTGCAGGCGGCCCGAGCCGGTGACACCGAGTTGACCACCTCGCGCGCCGGGGCCGGACGCTACCGCGTCGAGCTACCTGCCGATTCCTGGGTCACCGTGTCCTGGGGCGGCACGCTGCCCGACGGCGACCCGATGCGCAGCCGGCTGTTCCTGACCGCTGCCGGCGGCTTCCTGCCCGAGGGGACCGACTGGTACCCGCGCTTCGAACAGGAGAGCTTCGCGCTGCGGCTGGAGGCGCGGGTACCCGAGGGACAGCGTTTCGTGGCCACCGGCTCGCTTCGGGGCGAACCGGTATCCAGTGACGGACATTACAGTGCCGTCCATGAGCATCCCCGCACCGACGCCGTTGTGGTCGTGACAGGACCCTGGGTCGAACGGTCGCTGGAGACGAACGGCGTGCAGGTGCGCACCCTGTTTCGGGACGACCTCGACGCGGCGCACGCGCAGAACTACCTCGAGCACTCCGCCGAGTACCTGCGCATGTTCAGCGAGCGGGCCGGCCCCTACCCCTACGACAGTTTCACCATCGCCGCCACGCCCATGCCCGTGGGCTATGCCTTCCCTGGCTTCACCGTGCTGGGCGAACGGGTGATTCCACTGCCGTTCATCCCACGGACATCGCTCGCGCACGAACTGATGCACAACTGGTGGGGCACCGGCGTACGCATCGACTACGCTACCGGGAACTGGTCCGAGGCCCTGACCACCTACATGGCCGATTACCACCTGGACGAGCTGCGTGGCGAGGGGCGAAGCACGCGCCACCGATGGCTGCTGGACCTCGCCTGGCTGCCGGTCGAGGAAGACCGTCCGCTGGAGGCCTTCCGGGGCGGCAACCAGGGAGCCAACCGCATCGTCGGCTACAACCGGGGAGCGCTGTTGTTCCACATGCTCCGCGAGCGTATCGGGGACGAGGCCTTCGACGCCGGCACACGCAAGATCGCGGACCGGCACATGTTCGACGTGGCCGGCTGGGAGGATCTGATACGGGCCTTCAGCGACGCTGCCGGCCGCGATCTGGACTCCTTCTTCACACCCTGGCTGGAGCGCTCCGACCTGCCGGAACTCGCGTTGCACTCGGTCCAGCAGGAGAAGAATGGTTCCGGTTGGGTGCTCCGCGGTGAACTCGAGCAGGCACAGGAGGCCGCGCCATGGCCACTGCGCGTACCCGTCGTGGTCGAAACGGACGCGGGCCAACAGCGCCACGTGGTCGAGCTCGACACCCGCCAGGCCCGCTTCGACCTCGCGCTGGAGGCACCCGCTCAAGCCATCACCGCAGATCCCGATTTCGACGTCCTGCGCCGACTGCCCGACCCACCGCCCATCCTCCGGACGGCCAGTCTGAACCCGAATACCCGGCTGATCGCCACGCAGGAAGGCCTTGCGCCGTTCGCGCGGGCGATCCTGGAACACCCACCGGAGATGGCGGACGAATTCGATCCGCAACAGCCGCTGCTGGTCATGGGCAGCACCGACGACGTGATCCGCTGGCTGGACGCCGCCGGCGCTCCGAAGGCGCCCGAGGACCTCGCTCGCCGCGGGCATGCCCGCATGTGGACCCTCCCCGGTACGCGCACCGCGGTGGTCAGCAGCAGTGACGCCGAAGGCCTCCGCAACCTGGTCGGCGCGCTACGCCACCACGGGCATCGCAGCTACCTGGTCCAGGATGCCGATGGGCGCACGACCGAGTACGGAGTCTGGGAGGCCGAAACCAATCCGCTGCGCATTGAAGTGGATTGAAACGGGGCCTGTGTTCCCGGGCCAGCGCGCTCCACCCGCGAGTGAATCAGCACGATCCTCTTCTGCAGGGAGGAAGCAGGGTTTCGCTCTCGGCCTGGTCAACACCCGCGCAAAAGCGGCGGCAAGCCGCCGCACTGGGGGTAGAACCTATGGAGCGCGGGAGCTTGCTCCCGCTGTCCGGCGTTGGCGGGCCCGAAGAGGCTCGCGCGCCGAGGTGTCAGGACCCCGGCGTCACCCGCAGCACACGCCCGTCCGGCTTGTCGGTAAGCAGATACAAGGCACCGTCCGGCCCCGAGCGGATGTCGCGCAGGCGCTCCCCGATTTCCTCGAACAGGATCTCCTCGTCTTCGATCTCGGTGCCATCCAGCGTCAGTCGGCGTACCTGGCGCTGGACCAGCGAGGAGATGAACAGGCTCCCGCGCCATTCGGGAAAAAGGTCGCCCTGATACAGCGTCATGCCGGAGGGAGCAATCGCCGGGGTCCAGTGACGGACCGGGTCACGCATCCCGGGTAGCGACGTGTGCGGGGTAATCCGCGCGCCCGAATAATCGATGCCGTGGCTCACGACCGGCCAGCCGTAATTGACCCCCGGCTCGATGATGTTCAACTCATCGCCACCGCGCGGCCCGTGTTCATGCGACCACAGCACATTGTTGCCGGCATCCGGGAACAACCCCTGCACGTTGCGGTGCCCGTAGCTGTAGATCTCGGGCAGGACCCCGGCCCGGCCGACGAACGGATTGTCGGCGGGCACCCGCCCGTTGGGATGCAGCCGTACGATGCTGCCGGTATGGCTGTCCAGCCGTTGCGCATCCTCGCGATCGTCGAATCCGTCACCCAGACCCAGCACCAGCGTACCGTCCGCCAGGAAAGCCATGCGTCCCCCGAAGTGTACAGGCGTGGATCGGGTGGGCCGCGCCTCGAACAGGACCTCGACGTCTGCCAGTGTCATGCCATCGAGCCGACCGCGTAGCAACCGCGTGGTGTTCGCCGCCGCAGTACCATACGCCTGCGACAGGTAGATCAACCCGTTGGCCGCGAAATCCGGGTCGGGGAGCACCTCGAACAGCCCGCCCTGGCTGCGCACGAACGAATCCGGCACACCGCTCACCGGCTCCTCCCGCAGGCGCCCCTCTTCGATCACGCGCAGACGGCCCGCACGCTCGGTCACGAGGATGCGGCCATCGGGTAGAAAGGCGAGCGACCAGGGATGTTCCAGACCCGAAGCCAGGGTCTCGATACGGTAGTCTGATGCCTGGACACTTCCCAGCAGGAGCAACAGGAGGAGTGGCAGTCCGTAAAAGATGCGGAGCAATGACATGGCGGGGATGAATTCGTTGGGCGCGGCTGCAAGAATAGCAAAGGTGCCTGCTGAGAATCCCGGCCTGCCGGGACCCTGACCAACCACGGGAGCGTACTGCGATGCGATGGATGAGAAACCTGGTGGCATGGATCGCGGCCGTGGTGGTGGCCGCGATGGCCGGTTCCATCGTCCAGACCCAGTTCAACCTGGCGATGATCCGCGATCTTGGTGCGCCGGTACCCTGGAACCTGCGGCTGGAGACCACACTGCATGACCTCATCCATTTCGCGCCGACCTACGGTCTGCTGGTCGCCGCCGCGTTCCTGATCGCCCTGGCCGTGAGCGGACTCCTCGCGCGCCGTTGGCCGCGGGCCCGCGCGCCGCTGCACACTCTCGCTGCCGGTACCGGCATCGCCGCGGCCTTGTTACTGATGAACTGGATCCTGCCCGCGACCGTGATCGGGGCCGCGCGCTTCGGCACGGGCATCCTGGCGCTGGCGCTGGCCGGCGCGCTCGGAGGCCTGCTCTTCGCACGATGGACCCAACCGCGGCGGGAGCCTTGACGCCCAGGCAGAATACGGGCCGAGTCCTGCGACTCCCTTAACGACGATGACGCGACAGGCTCACCGCAAGCCCAGCCAGGCCCGCCGCTACCAAGCCTGAAGACGCCGGGATCCAATCACCTGATTATCACGGAAGCTCCGCAGAGGAGCCCTTCGCGCGCAAAGCGCGCTGCCACGGGTCCTTGCCCTTGTAGGAGCCTGCCTTGCAGGCGAAGGTTTTGGCGGTTTCGCTGCGGGCAATGCGATGTTCCCGGCCTGCGGAGGATTCGAAATAATCAGGTCCAATCATGGGTATCCGCGTATCCGGCCCTTCACTTATCGGCGATGCCGAACCCCTTTTCGTGGATCCGGGCACCCGCGTCCACGCCGAACAGCACCTCCTCGGAACGGACCACACCGGTGATGACCTGCGCCGCCATCAGTTCCCGCTGGGTCGGGTACCAGGCCTCCCCGTGCTCCGCCTGGAACAGACGCGCGAGGAAGCTTGGGCTGACGCCCTGGCGGTGGAAGTACTGGAGATCGCGCTGCTGCTCCAGCCACATGTTCGAGTAGGGCTCCAGCCCGCCAAAGGGGACCGCGTACTGGTGGAAACCCAGCCGGGCCTCGTCCGCCAGGTACCGGTTACTGCCAGCGATGAACGCGGTGGCGCAGGCGGAATGGCAGCCCTCGAAGGAATACGTGTTCAGACCGCCCTCCTGAATCACGCGGCCCAGGCTGCGCCCCGACGCGATCCATCCGCCCGAACTGTCCAGGATGATTCCGTGCACCTCCGGACCCGAGGCGAGCACCCGGCCTAGATCCCGCGCAGCGCCGTAGCCAAGATAGCCCTGGAAATGGACCAGCGACCCGTCGCCGACTCGCTTCACCGAGTAGTTCGCGTACCGGTCCGGTCCGATCGCGATCGCGACGACGTCACGGTACACCGGCGCCCCCGCCGCCAGCGTCAAGAGCGTTCCGGCAAGGCTCACCACGATGACCACGCGCCCCGCAATAGGCCACAGCCGGCGTTGCCGCTGAACGAGCCAGCGCCCGGCGGAGCGCCAGGTCCCGACGATCTGCCATGGGTAGATCAGGCCATAGACGAAGGCAACGTGCAGAAGCGCCACCCGTGCCATGAACCGGGGGTCGTCGTCCATCGCCATCGCGACCAGCACCTGCTCCGCGACCGGCCGCAGGAGCAGCAGCAACAGGTTGAGCGCCACGAAGTTAACCCAGAAGGCAACGGGAAGACTGAGCTCACCGCGCCAGTGCCGGCGGATGTAGTTCACGTCGCTCCACCACTCCCGAGCACTCGGGCTTGTCTTGCTGTAGCGCCTGCATTTTCTGCAGCGGGCCCATCAGCATCTATACTCGGCGTGCGCTTCATGATGAACCGATGTTCCGCCAGGTTGCGGTGGGGTGCAATTGGCCCCGTGATCATCGCCGTTGCGCCTGTTCTGCGGGCACCCACTCGGCGCCCTCGACCGCAATCCGAGCCACCGGCCCAGCGCAAGGGACAGGCACGCTTTCTGCTAGTGCTGACGGGGCACCAGTGCAGAGAGATCCGCGGCAGGGAATCGCCCCGGCGCCGCAACCGCCCAGGACAGGACCCGTCAGGCGCCCGTCAGGAGAGAGCCCGATGAACTGGAAGACTGCTTACCGTTCCTTCTACTACGCCGATGCACCCGAGCCCGACGACCTGGACCTGCAGCCGCAGGAGACGGCGCTCCTCTGCATCGACGTGCAGAACTACGGCCTCGCATTGCACGACGACCCGGTCGAGCGGGCGCGCTGGGACGCCTTCCATCGACGCATGCGGGAGACCGTCCTGCCCTCTTTGCGTGCACTGCAGGACGCATTCCGGCGCAAGAACATGGACGTGCTGCATGCCCGCATCGCCTGCCTGTTGGAAGATGGCCGCGATCGTTCACTGAGCCAGAAGATGCCGGGTTGGAACAACCTGCTGATGCCGCTGGACTCCGAGGGCTCGCAGATCGCACCCGATGTGGCCCCGGCGGCAGGCGAAATCGTCGTGACCAAAACCACGGACAGCGCCCTCACCGGCACCAACCTGCGCCTGGTATTGCACAACATGGGCGTGCGCAATGTCGTGGTCACCGGCATTTACACCGACCAGTGCGTGTCGTCGACGGTACGCAGCCTGGCGGATGAAAGCTTCAACGTACTGCTCGTGGAAGACTGCTGCGCCGCTGGGACGGAGGCGCTGCACCGCCACGAGCTCGAGGTGATCAACATGATCTACTGCCACGTGCTTTCCAGCCGGGAGATCGGAGAGACGCTCGGACTGGCACTCTGAGAACAAATGGTGCAGTGCACTCAACAACGCACTACACTGACCAATAGCAGTGACTACGCCGCAGATCGGCCCAGTACACGCAAGGAGCCCAAATGACTTCAAAGACCGTAACGCTCACCGACAACGCGACCGGCAAGGTCATCGAACTGCCCGTGCACCAGGGCAGCCACGGCCCGGACTGCATCGACATACGCTCGCTGTACAAGGAGCTGGGCTACTTCACCTACGACCCCGGCTTCATGTCCACGGCGAGCTGCAGCAGCGCCGTCACCTTCATCGACGGTGACGAGGGAACCCTGCTCTACCGCGGCTACCCGATCGAACAACTGGCCGAGCAGAGCACCTACCTGGAGGTCTGCTACCTGCTGCTGAACGGCGACCTGCCCTCGTCCGACGAGCTGCACAACTTCTCGCGGATCATCAAGGAGCACTCGATGATGCACGAGGCCGTGCGCGGCTTCTATGACGGCTTCCGGCACGATGCACATCCGATGGCGATCATGGTGGGCGTGGTCGGCGCGCTGTCGGCGTTCTACCACGACGCCACCGACGTGCATAACCCGGTGCACCGGAAGATCGCGGCGCACCGCCTGATCTCCAAGATGCCCACCATCGCCGCCTGGTCCTACAAGTACGCCAATGGTCAGCCGTTCATGTACCCGAAGAACCGGCTGTCCTACACCGGCAACTTTCTCGCCATGATGTTTGGGGTACCGACCAGCACCTACGAGCCCGATCCCATCTTTGTGCGCGCACTGGACCTGATCCTGATTCTGCACGCCGACCATGAACAGAATGCCTCCACGTCCACGGTACGCCTGTCCGGGAGCTCCGAGGCCAACCCGTTCGCGGCCATCTCCGCAGGCATCGCCTCGCTGTGGGGCCCGCTGCACGGCGGTGCCAACGAGAAGGTCGTGATGATGCTCGAGGACATCGTGCACAGCGGCAAGACGGTCGAGGAATTCGTGGCGCGAGCCAAGGACAAGGACGACCCGTTCCGCCTGATGGGCTTCGGGCACCGCGTGTACAAGAACTATGACCCGCGCGCGAAGATCATCCGCGAGATGACCCATAAACTGCTGGCCGAGATCGGCGGTGGCGAACACGACCCCCTGTTCGAGGTCGCACTGAAGCTGGAGAAGATCGCCCTCGAGGACGAGTACTTCGTCGAGCGCAAGCTCTATCCAAACGTCGACTTCTATTCCGGGATCATCCTGCGCGCGATGGGCATCCCCCTGAACATGTTCACCGTGATCTTCGCGCTGGCGCGTACCGTGGGATGGATCTCGCACTGGAACGAGATGATGCAGGATCCCGAGTCCCGCATCGGTCGTCCCCGACAGCTCTACATCGGCCCCAAGACGCGCGATTACATCGCGATCGAAGACCGCTGATCCGGCCCCACGAGGGATGCGGTTGTCTTGCACTGGCTTCTAGACCCACGTAAATTAGGGAACACTTATATTCTTGGAGATCCACCATGCGCATTGATCAACTCGTTCTCGCCGGTGCCGGCGTCGTCGTCCTCCTCAGCGCGCTTCTCGCCTGGCTCGTCAGCCCCGCCTGGCTGCTGCTGACCGCCTTCGTAGGCGTCAACCTGGTGCAGTCGGCCTTCACGGGCTTCTGTCCGTTAGCCATCATCCTGAAGAAGATGGGCGTCAGCCCCGGCCCGGCCTTCAGCTAAAAGGCTCGTCCGAAGATCTTAAAGGCCCGCCCGGCAACTTGCCCGGCGGGCTTTTTTGTTCCTCCCGTCACACGAATCCCCTTTCCGACCATCACCCGCCCGCAAGAGCGACCGGCCCCTATGGACTGCGGGAGCTTGCTCCCGCTTTCGGATACTTTCGCCGCCCAAACCAAAGCGGCGGCAAGCCGCCGCACTCCATAGGCGCCAGACACCGTACCGCTCCCGCCTTGATCCGGGGTGCAGGAACCATCCGCGCCATGAACCAGGGAGCTTGCTCCCGCTTTCCGGCACCGGGACAGCAACCGATGCCCGTGCAGGCAAACACCGTGCGCCGGATCCAGGACAAAAGCACCGCTTGCACTCCCCCTCACTTTTGCGTGACCCTCAACAGTCCGCACTGCAACCGCCCGAGTTCGCCCACGCCATGAACGACACCAAGCCTGAACTGCCCTACCGCATCCACGCCCTGGAACTCGGCCCGATGGAGAACTTCATCTACGTCATCGAGGACATCGCCAGCGGCCGCGCCGCCGTGGTCGACCCGGCCTGGGAGCCTGAGGAAATCCTTGCCCTCGTCGAGAAGCAGGGTCTGACGATCACCGACCTTTTGCTGACCCACAGCCACCATGATCACATCAACGGCATCGAGCGGGTGCTGGAGTCGGCCCCGACGGCGCGCCTGCACCTCCTGAAACCGGAAGCCGACTTCTGGGGCCGCACCCTGGCGAAACCCGAACTGCACCACGGTGGCGATCGCATGAAGCTGGGCGACACAGAGATCCTCCTCCTGCACACGCCCGGCCACACGCCCGGCTCCGCCTGTTTCCATCTTCCCGCCGGCGACGATCTGGTCACCGGCGATACACTGTTCGTGTTCGGGTGCGGCCGTTGCGACCTCGCCGGCGGCGACCCCGAGCAGATGTTCCACACCCTGAAGGATCTGCGCACCGGGCTTCCCCGGCACACGTGCATCCACCCGGGACACAATTACTCGGTGAAACCCACCTCGACCCTGGAGGAAGAGGCTGAAGGGAACCCCTTCCTGCACTTTCACGAGATGGGCGACTTCGTCCACTACCGGATGCACGAACACGACCGCGTCCGGAACTCACCCTACGGGCCGGTACCCGTCAAGCACGGCAGTTGAGCACACCCCGGCGGCAGAGGGAAAACGCCGCGCACCAGCCGTTACGCCGGACTTGCATCAGCGTGCACAGACCGAGATAATGCGCGCCTGCAGCAACGCGCCCGTAGCTCAGCTGGATAGAGTACCTGGCTACGAACCAGGTGGTCGGAGGTTCGAATCCTTCCGGGCGCGCCAACCTTTCAAGGACTTAGCCCACCTGTTCCGGTGGGCTTTTTCGTTGCGCCGACCCATGGCAGCGCCCGTAGCCGCATTGCCACGAAGTGTCCGTGTCCTTGGAAGAGCACCTGTCGGTGCTGTTTCAGGGTTCAGTTGGGGATTGATGCCGCATACGGCTGCGGCCAGAGCAGGCAGCCCGAGCAAGATACCCCCCAATGGATCCCGGTCAG
>NZ_REBW01000147.1 GCF_007692535.1 Thioalkalivibrio sp.
CTCGGCGAACAGCTGGCGCTGAAGGGTGCCGAGATCAGCGAGCTCGAAGGCCAGATCGAAACCGCCCAGACGCAACTCGCCACCGCCCAGGACGAGCTCGCCGCCAGGGGCGAGCAGATTGACTCGCTCGAATCCCGCAATGCGGAGCTCCAGGATCAACTCGAAACGACACAGGAGGCGCTGGCCGCCGCCCGGGCAAGGACCTCCGAAGTGGATGCTGCACGGGCGGCGACGGCTGCGCAGCTTTTGAATATGCAGTCCGACTTGGCCGCTACGCAAGCGGAGCTGGCGGCCATGCGGGACGAACGTGAAGCGCAGGAACGTGAATTGAGCGAATTGCGGGCGTTGCTGCCACCCGAGGAAGGCGGGTCACTCGACCTCGAAACGGCGCGCGCTGCGGCGGCGGAACATGCCGAGACATTGCGTGCCGCGCACCTTGCGATGCGCAGCCCGGGCGCGGATCGGGAAGCGTTGCAGGAAACGATCGACGAAGCCGCGGCAGAGTTGCGGCGCGCCCAGGACCTGGTGGCACGCATCCAGGGTGGCACCCTCTACGAAGTGCGGCCGGGCGAAACGCTCGGCGGTCTGTCCGGGCGCTTCTACAATGAGGCCAACACCTGGCCGCGCGTCTACGAGGCCAACCAGCACGTACTGGAAAACCCCGACCAGGTCTGGCCCGGCACCACATTGATCCTGCCCTGACCCAAGCCCCTGGCGCGGCACGTCCGCGCCAGGGATGCTCCCGGGGAAGGGTATCGCGTGTCAGACGCGGGTTCTGCTCAACGCCACCACGGCAATCAAAAGGAATAGCCACAGGGGGGCGCTGGCAGCGACCCAAGGCGGCAGATCGTAGACCAGTCCCATGTGGGTCATCACCCGCATGAAGATCACGAAACCGACACCCAGTATCAAACCGATGAACAGCCTGCGTCCGGCGCCCCCCTCGCGTTGCCGGCCGAACAGGAACGGAACCGCGAGCAGAAGCATCACCCAAGTGCTGGCGGGCATCGTGATGCGCTGCCAGAAGGCCACCTCGTACGCCGCCGAATCCAGGCGGTTTGCCTTCAGGTAGGCGATATAGGCGGCGAGATCAAGGGCGGCCATCTGTCTCGGCTCGACGACCAACACGGCAAAGTATTCCGGTGCCAGAAGGCGACCCACGGTTTCCTTCGGCGGATTCTCCGCTCTCACCCCGAACTGCGAAAGGAACGAGCGGTTGACGTCATGGAGCAGCCACCTGCCGTCCTCGTACTCGGCCTGGCTCATCCTGGTGATCGAGGCCACCCCGCCATCGGGATCCATCTCGATGACCCGCACCCCGCGCAGCCGATCCCCTGGCAGTATCGCATCGGCATGGACGATGCGGTTGCCGTCCCGGGCCCAGAGGCCGATCCGGCTGACGGTCAGGCGTTCATCGATCGCAAAGGTCTTCAGGTTCTGGCCGCGTGCCTCGGCCCCTGGCGCCAGCAACTCGCCCAGGGCCAGCATGGCCAGCACCACGATCAACCCGCCCTGCAGTATCCAGAACACCAGGCGCGCCAGCGTCACGCCGGCTGCGCGCATCGCCGTGAGCTCGCTGTTCGACGCCAGGTTTCCGAGCCAGAGCAGGCTTCCGAGCAGGGCCGCGGTAGGCACCATTTCGTAGATGCGACGCGGCAGGGTCAGCAGAACGTAGACCACTGCCTCCCAGAGGCCATAGTTGCCGCGACCGACATCGCCCAACTCGCCAATCATTGCGAAGACGAGGTCCAGGGTTACGAGCAGCAGGAGCGCCAGGACCGTACCGGCCAGCACATGGGCGATGATGTAGCGGCCGAGCACGGTGGTCATGCGTACCGTCCCGTGAGTGAACGCATCACGGCAGGCCACATGCACTTGCGCCAGGAAAGCACCAGCCAGACGGCAAGCGGGATCAGGTGGACCCACCACAGGCCCAGCCATAGCGGCAGCTGCCCCGCGGCTAGCCATGATTTGCCCATGATCAGGAAATTGGCGTAGATCACGTAGACGATGATCGCGAGCGGAACACGCGCGTAACGGCCACTGCGCGGGGCAGCGAGACCCAACGGCAGCGCCACCAGGGCCAGCATGAGCACGGACACCGGCAACGCCAGCCGCCACTCCAGCTCGGCCCGGTAGCGGGGGTCATCGCGACGCTCCCAAAGCGCCGCCGTCGGCAGCCCGTCCAGGCTGCGCCGGGGCTGCACCAGTGTCGGGTCCGGCACCTGCATGCGCAGGCGATCGAAATCCAGCAACTGGAAGGCGCCCTCCCCCGGAATACCGACGTAACGGTGACCATCCTCGAGCACGAGATAACGGCCCGCACCCACCACCTCGGCGATGGCCCGCCGCGCGACCGTGACCTCGGCCTGCGGGCCCCGTTCCTGGTAAATGAACACGTTCAGCAGTGCTTCCCGGTCGGGACTGAACCGCTCGGCGAAGAACACCTGGTCGCCCACGCGCGAGCGCAGGAAGCGGCCCGGCGTGATGCCAACCAGGTCGGAACGCAGGTCGGCCTGATCCCGCAAGCGGTCGATCAGCGACTCGATCTGGGGCACGGCGAAGGACATCAGGGACGCCAGGACCAGCGCCGAGGGCCCCGCCACCAGGAAGATTGCCCGGTAGATACGTGCGAACGAGACACCGCCTGCCTGCATCGCGATCAGTTCGCTGTCCCGTTGCAGGCGACCCAACACCAGCAGGAAGGCGAGAAAAAGCGCCACCGGCCATAGCAGCATCAGGGCCTTGAAAGATCCGAAGGCCACCATAGCGGGCAGGACATCGAGCGGAATGCGGCCCTCGGCGACATCGCGAAGGCCACGCCCGAGTACACCGCCGATGATCACCAGCAGCAGTACCGCGGTCACCGCCGCCTGCGTCACGACGAAGTCGCGGGCGAGAAAACGCTCGATGATGCCCGGGCGAATCACGCGGACAGGATCCAGGGGTCCGCGCTCAAACATCGCCGGGCGATCGGAGTCCCGAGCACCGCCTTGATCGTTTCGTTCTGCACACTGCTAAGATTAGCGCTCAAGTCTCTTCCAGTCCCGCGAGGTTACCCGATGCGATTTTCGGTCACGACGTCCCCGATCGACAAACCCAAGGCCAGCCTGCGCGCGGTGGCGTTGTTTCACAAGCGCAAACTCGGCATCCATGGCGAGGCCCTGGACCAGGCACTGGACGGCCGTGTTGCAGGGGTGATCAAGGCGGGCGAGTCAGATGGAGACGCGGGCAGCACCCTGCTGATTCCCGCACCCGCGAAGGGCGCCGCGGGCATCGTACTGGTTGGACTGGGGCCCCGAAAGGATTTCTCGAGGAAATCGGTGCGCAAGGCGTGCTCGGCGCTGGCGAAACTGCTGGTGGAGCGTCCCGCGGATACCGTGGCCATCGCGGTGGATGACCTGCTGCCGCCGGACCAGAGCATCGGCTGGCTGGTGCACACGTTGGTCAGCGCCATCGGCGATGCCGGCTATCGCTTCACCACCTACAAGGGCAAGGAAGAGGTCAAGCCGGTCCGCCTGAAGACAGTGATTCTCTGTGTCACCGAGGAACAGGAAGCGGAGGCCGAACGAGCCTGCGCGGAGGCCGAGGCCATCCTTGCCGGGGCGCAGCACACCCGCGATCTGGGCAACGCGCCTCCGAACGTGATCTACCCGGAGGCACTGGCCGAAGACGCGCGGGAACTGGCCCGCAAGCACAAGAAACTGAAGGCCACCGTACTGGACGAAAAGGAACTGAAGAAGCTGGGGGCCGGCGCGATCCTCGCGGTCGGACAGGGCTCCGAGCGTCCCCCTCGCCTGATCGCGCTGGAGTACAGCGGTGCGGGCAAGGACGACGCGCCCATCGTACTGGTGGGCAAGGGCATCACCTTCGACACCGGCGGGATTTCGCTGAAGCCGGGCGAGGCGATGGACGAGATGAAATACGACATGTGCGGTGCCGCCACCGTGCTTGGCGTGATGAAGGCGGTCGCGGAACTCAAGCTGCCCCTGAACGTGATCGGCGTGGTCACCAGCGCGGAAAACATGCCCGACGGAAGGGCCTGTCGCCCGGGCGACATTATCACCACGATGTCCGGTCAGACGGTCGAGATCCTGAACACCGACGCCGAGGGACGCCTGGTTCTATGCGACGCTCTGACCTGGGTCGAGCGCTTCAAGCCGAAGGCCGTCATCGATATCGCGACCCTGACCGGCGCCTGCATCGTTGCGCTGGGCCACCAGACCAGTGCGGTACTCGGCAACAACGAGGAACTCGTGGACGCGCTGAAGACCGCAGGGATCGCCAGCCATGACCGCACCTGGGAGCTGCCGCTGTGGGAGGAGTACCAGGAACAACTGAAGAGCAACTTCGCCGACATGGCCAACATCGGTGGCCGCCCGGCGGGCACGATCACCGCCGCGTGCTTCCTGTCCCGCTTCGCGGAGGAATACCCCTGGGCACATCTGGACATCGCCGGGGTCGCCTGGAAGAGCGGCAAGGAAAAGGGTGCCACTGGCCGGCCCGTCCCGCTGTTGATGCGTTACCTGCTCGACCAGGTCGCACGCTGATCCCGGCGCGGCTACCGGCATGACCAGGGTCACCTTCTACCTGCTGGCGGCGGCGGAAGACCGCGCCCGCCAGCGCTTTGCCTGCCGACTGGCGCGCAAGGCGCACGGCATGGGCCAGCGCGTGCATATCCACACGCCGGATGCGGAGGCCACGCGGGAGATGGACCGCCTGCTCTGGACATTCGAGGACACCGCCTTTCTGCCCCATGGTACGGACGTCGATGACCCGGAAAGCCCGATCACCCTGCACGAGGCGGCCTCGCCGGCGGACCGCTGCGATGTGCTGATCAACCTGGCGCCGGAAATTCCCGAGTACTTCGGACGCTTTGAACGGATCGCGGACGTGGTCGGCGGTGACGAGGCTTCCAGGGCCCTGGGACGTGAGCGCTACCGCTTCTTCAAGGAACGCGGGTACCCGCTGGAGCACCACGCAATCGGCGACTGACCCGGCCGGATGCCTGTGGCTGGCAGAATCGGTCACCGCGGGGAACCGAAGGTACCGTGGTGCGTCCGGGGTCGGCGGGACCACGAACTGGCGGCTACCGTCAGCGCAGGCTGTTTCGACACCAGGTCAACCGAAAAACATGATGCGTATCGCCATCCTGCAACACGCAGCACACGAGGGACCCGCCGCACTCGCCGACTGGGCCGCCGCGCGCGGGCACGATATAACGACGTACCTGCTGTACGCAGATCCGGCTCTGCCAGCCCCCGATGATTTCGACTGCCTGGTCGTGCTGGGTGGCGGGATGAGCGTGGACGATGGCGACGTCCATCCCTGGCTGGAACCCGAACGCGCGCTGATCCGCGCGGCCCTCGCGGCGGGAAGGCCGGTGATCGGGATCTGCCTCGGGGCCCAGCAACTGGCCCGGGCGCTGGGCGCGGCGGTCTTCCCGAACGGTGAGCGCGAGGTCGGCTTCTGGCACCTCCGGCGGGTGGATAACGCCCTGCCGCTACCGGCGACGCAGACCGTCTGCCACTGGCACGGCGACACCTTCAGCCTGCCCGAAGGCGCGACCCTGCTGGCCGAGAGCGATGCCTGCCGCAACCAGGTCTTCGTTACCGGCGACGGCCTGGGCCTCGGCCTGCAATGCCACCTGGAGGCCACGCCACAATGGGTGGACGCCTGCTGCACCCACGACGCGGGCTACCTGATCCCGGGCCGCTGGATGCAGGACGCCGCCCGCCTGCGCGCCGAGCGCACCGCCTACCCCCAGATGCACGCCGCGCTCTTTACGCTGCTCGACACCTTCCTCGGGGTTCGGGCCGGCGATCCGCTATCATCGCAGCCCCCACACCGTACAGGCCTTCTTTGATGACGTTAGGATCCCCGGGCGCCCCAGGCGCCACACGACTGATGCTGCTTGGCTCGGGCGAACTCGGTAAGGAGGTCGCCATCGAAGCGCAGCGCTTCGGGATCGAGGTGATCGCGGTGGACCGGTATGCCGGCGCGCCCGCGATGCAGGTGGCACACCGCAGCCACGTGGTCAACATGCTCGATGGCGATGCCCTGTCGGCGCTGGTGGCACGCGAGAACCCGGCGCTGATCGTGCCTGAGATCGAGGCGATCGCGACCGCGACACTGCTGGAACTGGAGCGCCAGGGCCGGCGGGTCATCCCCACCGCGCGCGCCGCACACCTGACGATGAACCGAGAGGGCATCCGCCGCCTGGCTGCCGAGGAACTGGGGCTGCCGACCTCGCCCTTTCGCTTTGCCGACGACGAGGCGGGCTATCTCGAAGCAGTGGCAGAGATCGGGCTGCCCTGTGTGGTCAAACCGGTGATGAGTTCATCCGGCAAGGGCCAGAGCCTGGTGCGACAGCCGGAGGAGATCCCGTCCGCCTGGAGCCATTCCCAGCAGGGCGGCCGCACCGGGTCCGGGCGGGTGATCGTCGAGGGCTTCATCGCGTTCGACTACGAGATCACGCTGCTGACGCTGAGACACGGCAATCAAACGAGTTTCTGCGCGCCGATCGGTCACCTGCAGGTGGATGGCGACTACCGCGAGTCCTGGCAACCGCACCCCATGACCGAGGCCGCGCTCCAGCGCGCGCAGCAGATCGCCCGCGCGGTCACCGACAACCTGGGCGGACACGGCATCTTCGGCGTGGAGCTTTTCGTGCGCGGTGACGATGTCTGGTTCAGCGAGGTCTCCCCGCGCCCGCACGACACCGGGATGGTGACCCTGATCTCGCAGGAACTCTCGGAGTTCGCATTGCATGCGCGCGCGATCCTCGACCTGCCGGTTCCGGAGATCCGCAGCCTCGGTCCCTCCGCCTCGGTCGCGCTGCTCGCCGAAGGCCACTCGCGCGACGTCCGCTTCGACGGGGTGGAGCGCGCGCTTCAGGAACCCGATACCGGGCTCCGGTTATTCGGCAAACCCGAGGTCAGTGGCCGACGCCGCGTCGGCGTCGCACTTGCCCGCGGCGATACGCTCGACCAGGCGCGGGAGAAGGCCCGGCGGGTTGCGACTGCAGTACGGATCGTCCTCTAGCCCGAGTGGGCCAGGCCGGGTTGCCTGTTGGAAAGCCGGAGGCATCGAGGAACATCACCACTGGCGTTCAGGCCCACCAACAAAAGAAAGCCCCGGGAGAACCGGGGCGAAGAGGACTCACCACCTGGAGGAGATTGACCTGCCACTTGCAACCACCTGTAATGAAATATAGACGTTAGTTTTAATTTTTTCAACCTCCCGACGTATATCTTTGAAATCTTTTTTCCGGAACGGACGGGGAAACGCCGATGCACCAGGCTCCCAAAAGGCCTAATCGAACGAGGGTCTTCGCCGCACGGCAATCCACAACCGGCGTACCCGCATTGACTCCCCCCCACGCCCGCTCCCCGCAGCCGCTATAATGCGCGGCTGATTCCAAGCCCCCGGCCCGTCATGGACAAGAGTTTCGACCCCCGCGCGATCGAGCAGGCCCTGTACCGGCAGTGGGAGGAAAGCGGTTGCTTCGCGGACCGTGACGAAGATGCCCCGCCCTACTGCATCCTGCTGCCGCCGCCGAACGTCACCGGCACGCTGCACATGGGGCACGCCTTTCAACACACGCTGATGGACGCGCTGATCCGCCACCGACGCATGCGCGGCGACGCGACACTCTGGCAGGGCGGCACCGACCATGCCGGCATCGCCACCCAGATGGTCGTGGAGCGCCGCCTCGCGGCGGAGGGCAGGAATCGCCACGACCTCGGACGCGAGGATTTCCTCAAGGCCGTCTGGGAGTGGAAAGAGCATTCCGGCGGATCGATCTCCAGCCAGATGCGCCGGCTCGGCAACTCCATCGACTGGTCGCGCGAGCGTTTCACGATGGACGCGGGGCTGTCGGACGCGGTCACCGAGGTCTTCGTCCGCCTGCACGAGGAAGGCCTGATCTACCGCGGCAAGCGGCTGGTCAACTGGGACCCGGTGCTGCACACCGCGGTCTCCGATCTCGAGGTGCTGTCCGAGGAGGAACAGGGCTCGCTCTGGCACTTCCGCTACCCGCTGGCCGACGGCTCCGGGCATCTGGTGGTGGCGACGACCCGGCCCGAGACCATGCTCGGCGACACCGCCGTCGCGGTCCACCCCGACGACGAACGTTATCGGCACCTGATCGGGCAGCAGGTCGAACTGCCGCTGACCGGCCGCAGCATCCCGGTGATCGCCGACGACTACGTCGACCCCGAGTTCGGCACCGGCTGCGTGAAGATCACCCCCGCGCACGACTTCAACGACAACGCCGTAGGCGCCCGGCATGACCTGCCCCTGATCAACATCTTCACCATCGACGCCCGGCTGAACGAGAACGCGCCCGAGGCCTACCAGGGACTGGACCGCTTCGAGGCGCGCAGGCGCATTGTCGCCGACCTCGACGCGCTGGAGCTCGTCGACAGGATTGCCGATCACAAGCTGATGGTCCCGCGCGGTGACCGCAGCGGAGCGGTGATCGAGCCCTACCTGACCGACCAGTGGTACGTGAAGGTCGGCCCGCTGGCCGAGCCGGCAATGCGAGCGGTCGAGGACGGACGCATCCGCTTCGTGCCGGAGAACTGGTCGAAGACCTATTTCGAGTGGATGCGCAATATCGAGGACTGGTGCATCTCGCGCCAGATCTGGTGGGGCCATCGCATTCCGGCCTGGTACGACGACGAGGGCAACATCTACGTCGGCCGCTCTGAGGCCGAGGTGCGCGAGCGTCACGGGCTGTGGCCGCAGGTCGTGCTGCGCCAGGACGAGGACGTGCTCGACACCTGGTTCAGCTCCGCGCTGTGGCCATTCTCGACGCTGGGCTGGCCGGAGGAGACGCCGGAACTGCGGCGCTTCTACCCGACCAGCGTGCTGGTCACCGGCTTCGACATCATCTTCTTCTGGGTCGCCCGGATGATCATGATGGGCCTGAAATTCATGGACGACGTGCCCTTCCGCGAGATCTACATCACGGGCCTGATTCGCGATGCGGAGGGCCAGAAGATGTCCAAGTCCAAGGGCAACGTGCTGGACCCGATCGACCTGATCGACGGCATCACGCTGGACGCCCTGCTGGAGAAGCGCACCACCGGCCTGATGCAGCCGCAGATGGCGAAGAAGATCGCCAAGGCCACGCGTGGCCAGTTCCCCGAGGGCATTCCTGCCTTCGGCACTGACGCGCTGCGCTTCACGCTGTCAGCACTGGCGACCACCGGACGCGACATCAAGTTCGACCTCGGCCGCATCGAGGGCTATCGCAACTTCTGCAACAAGCTCTGGAACGCCGCGCGCTTCGTACTGATGAATGTCGAGGGTCAGGACACCGGCCTCGGCGAGGAGCTGCGCCTGCCCACGCTGGCCGACCGCTGGATCCAGGACCGGTTGCGCGCCACCGCCGCGACCGTGACCGCACACTACGATGCCTACCGATTCGATCTCGCCGCCCAGGCGCTGTACGACTTCACCTGGCACGACTACTGCGACTGGTACCTGGAACTGACCAAGCCGGTGCTGAACGGCGACGCCGACGGCGCGGCGAAGCGCGCAACCCGACACACGCTTGTGCAGGTGCTCGAGGCGCTGCTGCGCCTGCTGCACCCGATGATGCCTTTCATCACCGAGGCGATCTGGAACGATGTGAAGGCGCCGGCCGGAATCGAGGCGCGGTTCCTGGTCGAGCGACCCTGGGTCGACGCCGACGCGTTTCCGGCCGACCGCAATGCCGTGAAGGAACTGGATTGGGTGCGCGGGTTCATTACCGGGCTGCGCCGGATCCGTGCCGAAATGGACATTGCACCCGGCAAACCAGTGCCGGTGCTGATCCAGAACTGGTCGGAGATCGACCAGTCCCGGTATCTGGAGCATCGCGCCCTGCTCGACTTCCTGGCCAGACCCGAGTCGGTGACCTGGCTCAACGCCGACGAGGAGGCTCCGGAATCGGCCCTGTCACTGGTCGGCGAGATGCGCCTGCTGATCCCGCTGGCCGGACTGATCGACAAGGACGCAGAGATCGCGCGTCTGGATAAGGAGATCGGCAAACTGGACAGGAACCTCGAGCAGAGCGAGGCACGGCTCAGCAACGCAAGTTTCGTCGCCCGCGCGCCGGAGGAGGTGGTGATGAAGGAACGCACCCGGGTCGCCGAGATGCGCACGGCGCGTGCCGATCTGAACGCCCAGCTCGACCGCATCAGGCGCATGTAGGGCCGCCTCCCGCAGCGATCGGGCACGACGCGCGCCGTGGGGCTGCGGGCAGAAGGCCCACCGCGGCCGGACGCCGCTTCTACGTTAATCGCGGGTCAATCGGGCCGCGGGGGCTTCACGTCGATCTCGCGCTCGCTGCCCGCCATTCCGGGCTTGCCTTCGCGGTTTTCGCGTACGGGAACGTTGGCCAGCAAACGCCCGGCGCGATCTTCGAGGCGCTCCCGGGTGGGTTTGTCGGCAAGTTCCTCGCAACTTTCGGCAAGGTGATGGTAAAGGTCACGATAGGCTCCCGCCATGCCGGCGAACAGCGTCGCGGTACGGTCGAAGTGCTGATTCACGGCGCTCCGATAACGGTTGAGCTCCTGCATGCGGTTGTCGAGTTCGGCCTCCAGCTCACGAATCAAGCGTCGCTCGTGGCTCGTGGTGCGCCCGATCCAGAACCCCAGCAGGCCCGCCAGCACGACCGCCAGCAAGATCATGAGCAACCAGAGACCCATCGTCATCTGCTCTTCCACCGATTCGTTCCTCAGCGCATGTCCCCAGGCCCTTATTGTGCCCGAGCCCGGGCGGGAACGCACAGCCACGAAGCAATCCCTGCCTCGCCCCAACCGGCAATCTGCGCTATCGTCGGGGCCGCATACATGCCGATGACCCAGACAGCGCCATGACACTTTCCCCCCGCGATCAACAGATACGCCTCGCCCATGCCGGGCTGATCCGGCTGGTCGTGCAGGCCGCCCAGAACGCCAGCGCCCGTGCCGAACTGGATCCTGTGCTGACCCAGGCCGAGCAGCAGGGTTGGACCGAACTCGTTCCGCGCATCCGCCGCGTGCTCGATGGCGCGCGGGACACATCCCTGCTGCGCGGTCTGGACGAGGAAGACACGGTGATCCTCACCGCGATCCTGTCAGGCATCCAGAACCCCGCCACCCTACCCGACCCGGAGGCGGCCGCCGACCCCACGCAAGCCGCGCCAGGACTCGCCCAGATGATCCACGCGGCAGGCCGGGGCGATGCGCAGGCGCTGCATTGGCTGTCGCAGATGGCCGAACAGATGACCCGGGCAGGCGGCGACATGGCCCGCCTTGGAGGCATCACCAAGCGGCTCGTCGATGGCGAACGGGACCCCACAAGACTGTGCAAGGGGATGGGCGCCCAGGGCGAATCACTGGTGCTGTCGCTGCTAGGTGAACTCGGCAAGCTCGAGCGACACTGAGGAGACGATTTACTTACAGATCGTGGACCCAGCGCAGCACGGCCGCCTGCAGGTTGGTGCCGGCTCCCTGGTGGGCGGTGGGGTGATTGACGAGCAGCACCACCATCACGTCCTCGTTACTGCGGTTGCGGACATAGCCCGCCACGGCCGACACCTGATTGAGGTGGCCCGTCTTCAGGTGCATACGCCCCGTCTCCGGCCCGTTGCTGAAGCGCCGGCGCAGTGTGCCGTCGAGACCCGCAATGGCCAGAGAGGACACGAACTCGGGACGCCAAGGGCTTTCCCACCCGGCCTGCAGCACCTGAGCCAACTGCTCGGGCGTCATGCGGGCATGCCGGCTGAGTCCGGAGCCGTTGTCCACGATCATCCCGCCGACATCGACCCCGAGACCTGCCAGTACCTCGTAGATCGCCTCACGGGACTTCTCGACGGTGGCCGGCGGACCCATGCGCTCCGCACCCAGCGTCAGCGCCAGATGCCGAGTCACCACGTTCGAACTCCACTTGTTCGCCACCCGGATGATGTCACCGAGGGGCCGGGATTGGTGCACCAGCAACGGCGGGTCATTCAGGGATCGGAGTACCCCATAGCGGACGTCGCCCTGAAGCTCCCCGCCCCACTGCCCCCAGTGCAGTCGAAAGAGCTCGCGGTTGTAGGATTCCGGCGCGATCGCGGTACGCAGCAGTTCGTAGGCGCCACAGTTGACAGGGTAGTCGCCGGAGAAGACCACCCGCGGTGGGGCACTGCCGTTGTCGACCTCGTAACGGATGCCCCGCAGCCAGCCGCCGCAACCACCCTGGACCCCACGCAACTCGTTGACGATCTTCAGGCCCGGGAGCGGCGGATCCGACTCGATCCGGATGCTCCGGCCGTCCGGATCCGGCAGTACGTGAAAGCGCAGCGCATTGGCGTTCACGTGCAGCGCATGCGGCGGCTGGTTGTAGGCACGCAGGGGTTGGCCGTCGAAGGCGCCAGGATCTTCCAGTGGGAGGTGAAAGTGGCTGGTATCGAGATACACGTTGCCCTCGATGCGTCGCAGACCGGTGCGGCGCAGCGCCCCGAGCATGCGCCAGTGCTCCTCGCTGACCATCCCTGGATCACCGGTACCGCGCAGCACCAGGTCACCCTTGAGCACGCCATCGCGCACCGGAGCCGTAGCGTAGACCGTGGTGGGCCAGGTGTGGCTGGGACCCAGTTCGGACAGCGCGGCCAGTGTGGTCGCCAGCTTGATCGTCGAGGCCGGGTTGAAGGACCTGCGCGGGTTCAGCCGCACTAGCGGCGCCGGATCGCCCACCCGCTGCACCCACAACCCCACGGCATCCGCCGGGAGATTCTCGGCGCGAATGGCCGCCTGCAGCGTCTCCGGGAGCAGAACGAATGAAGCTGTCACCGGACCCGCGGACAGGAGGATCCAAAGCATCACCCCAATCGAAAGCCCCGCCTTCCTCAATGACAGCATCGACATCGACCCACAACCCTGAACCGTGATGGTGAAGCCGCCATGTTGCGCAGCGGACTGCCCGATTGGCAAGCCGAATTCGAGAAATCGGGCCGCCTGATGGGTCATGCGGAACGTTCGGAATCGGATCGCGTCCGGCTGTGCTCCATCGTTACCGAACTTCCCCGTATGGCCCACTTAGCGAGGTGCGGTAGCGGGCAGCGGGACCGGGGCTGTCGGGACCGTCGCGCAAGGACCGACCAGTTCGCCCTGCCCATAATCCACGGCCAGATCCCTGCACAGACGCAGGTCCTCCAGGGTACGGAGGCCATCGGCCACGGTAGCCGCGCCCAGATTGCGCGCAGTACCCACCAGCCCCTGGAGCAGCAAGGCCCCGGTAACCGAAACCTGCGCCTCGCGAATGAGTCCGGTATCGAGCCGGACGAAATCGGGTTCCAGGCCTGCCATCAATCCCACCTGGCCGAGCCCGGCACCGACCTCGGCCAGGGCGATGCGAAAACCCATGCTGCGGAGCGTACCGCAACTATTGACGAGGCTGTCGATGTCCCCCAGCGGCCCCTGCTGCCGGACCTCGATCACGATGTCCGCGGGATCGAGACCCAAACGTTCCAGGCAGGTATAGGAAGGGTGGCGGTGCAGATCCTGCCGCAACAGCGAATGCGGGAGGACGCTGATAAAGGCCGGCACACCCTTCGGCAGTGATTCCGATTTTCGGACCAGCGCACTGATCTGGCATGCCTGTTCGACAGCTTCGAGACGCCGCGCATGACGGGCGATGCGGAAGAGATCCTTTGCAGGGACCGGGCCGCGCTCCGGGTGTTCCAGCCGGCACGGCATCTGGTAACCGAGTAATTCTTCGGGGTCCTGCAGCTGCACGATGGCCTGGAAGCACGGCGTGAGCATGTGCCCGAGTTCGCCCATGATCCACGGTTCATGCAGGCGGGTGTGCAGAACGCTGAGAGATTCCAGTTCGTCGAGAACGGAAAGTGACAGGCGGCCGTCAAAGTCCGGGTTGACCCAGACCGCGAGACAGTCCGACAGGAACTCCGGCGGCGTTTCCACCACCAGCGCTTCGACCAGCTCGGCGAGATCCATCATCGGCGGCAGCGGGAAGGCCCAGATCCTGTGCGACTCCCGGTTCAGGGGACGGCCCCAGCGGTTCCAGCTCTTGGGCACGGTATCGCCACACAAACGCACTACCAGCATGGATCAACATCCTTGGCTTCCGACCCTGCAGGCATGACTGCAAGTTGCGGACCAACCGCAAAGCCACGCAGACAGAGGGGTTCCTTTCGAGCGCGCGCCATCGTGGTGCATCGGGCGCCCGCCACCGACGGACCCGCTGCACCGCTTCAGTGCAATCAGGAGCAGGCGCCGCGGGGACGCCGAACCGGGTCCTCAAGCCGCCCGGTAGGCATCCTTCCAGCCAGCATACTCCTCGACCATAGCGCTCATCACCGCAGCGTCATAGGGTCGCAATCCACTGAGCACGAGGTGTTTGCTGCCGGAGGCAAAGGGTTCACCCTCGACACACAGGGCATAGTCGAGACGCACATCGCCGCGCTTGCCGTCCACCTTCATCTCGGTGCCGCCGAGGGTCGGCTCGACGGTTTCGGTCAGACTGCCTACCGGAGTCAGCACCTCCAAGGACATCCGCTCGTAGATCACCAGCGGTCGGGCGGGATTGACCATAACGGCATGCTGTTCCATCAACGGCACCAGTACGTGCGGGAAGTTCTGGCCCGAAAAGGCGACGTAACTGCGGGTCAGGGCCTCGATGGTGTAGGGGTCGGTGACGACCGGACCCTCGCGCTCGACCTCGAGGTAATTCCTGCCCTGCGTGTCGCTGATCATGAAGCGGGAACCGGGATTTTCCGGAAAGATCAGTGGCACCCCTTCCCCGACCATGCCAACGAAGCGGCAGCGCATGATGGCACTCACGCCGTAGCGGGCGAGGACCAGCGCGAACAGCAGGTCACCGGGAACGCAGAAGCGCCGGGAATCGGGATCGTGGATCGGATTGAAATCACCCGCGACCTCCTTGGCGAACCGGCTAGCCTGCTCCGGCGTGATCAGGACGTGCCCGTCTCGCAGGTCGTGGAAGCCTTGCAAGAAGCTGTTTTCGTTCACTGGACGTCCCCGGATGCTGTCATGACGGATGCACTATATATCCAACTGAAGACGGATGACCGCTAGGAATTCATCCCCGTAGCGCTCCAGCTTCGCCACCCCCACCCCCGATACGGCAGCCATCTGCTCCAGCGTGGTCGGGGCGAGCTGCACCATCTCGCTCAAGGTGGCATCGTGAAAGATCACATAGGGCGGCACCCCCTGGGCATCGGCCAGTCGCCTGCGGCAGGCCCGCAAGGCCTCCCAGAGCGCCTGGTCGGCGATATCGAAGTCCTCAGCAGCGATCCGGGTATGGCTCGAGGGCCTGCGGGCGGGCCGCACGGGCTTGGCCTCCCGGCGCAGGTGAACCGTGGCCTCGCCCCGCAGCAGCGGGCGGCTGGACGCGTCCAGCTTCAGGCCGCCGTAACCTTCGACATCCACCCGCAGCAGGCCGCGGGCGATCAGTTGCCGGAAGATCCCCCGCCACTCGTTGGTCTCGATGTCCGCGCCGATGCCGAAGGTGCTCAACTGATGATGGCCGAAGCCCCGGATGCGCTCATTGTCCCGGCCCCGCAGCACATCGACCAAGTGGTTCACGCCGAACCGCTCCCCGGTGCGATAGACGCAGGAGAGTGCCTTCTGGGCCGGCACCGTCGCGTCCCAGGTGGCGGGCGGGTCCAGGCAGGTATCGCAGTTGCCGCAGGGATCGGGGAGTTCGTCATCGAAATAGGCGAGCAGTGCCTGGCGTCGGCAGGTAGTGAGTTCACACAGACCGAGCATCGCCTCCAGCTTGTGCCGCTCCACGCGCTTGTGCCCGTCGTCGGCGGTCGACTGCTCCAGCATCTGGCGCAGGGTGATCACGTCCTGCAGCCCGTAGAGCATCCAGGCGTCGGCCGGCAGGCCATCGCGTCCCCCGCGGCCGGTCTCCTGGTAATAGGCCTCGACACTCTTGGGCAGGTTCAGATGCGCGACGAAGCGAACGTTCGGCTTGTCGATACCCATGCCAAAGGCGATTGTCGCGACCATGACGACCCCCTCCTCCTTCAGGAAACGGGTCTGGTTGCGTTCGCGCTCAGCCGATGCCAGCCCGGCGTGATAGGGCAACGCCACCAGCCCCTGGCTGCTCAGCCAGTCCGCGATCGCATCGACGCGCTTGCGCGAGAGGCAGTAGACGATGCCGGCCTCGCCCGGGTGCTCGTCCTGTATGAAGCGCAGCAGGCGGTTCCGGGCACTGCCGCCCCCGGCGTCGGACTGGGCGATGCGGTAGCGGATATTTGGCCGGTCGAAACGGCTGATGAACTGCCGCGCCCCGGAAAGTCCCAGGCGGGAGACGATTTCGCGGCGGGTCGGGCCGTCGGCGGTGGCGGTCAGGGCAAGGCGGGGTACGTTGGGGAAGCGCTCCGCAAGCACGGAGAGCTGGATGTACTCGGGCCGGAAGTCATGTCCCCACTGCGAGACGCAGTGGGCTTCGTCGATCGCGAACAGGGCGATCACGCAATGCTCCAGCAGTTCGAGGGTGCGCGGCAACACCAGGCGCTCCGGCGCGATATAAACCAGATCCAGCTCTCCGGCAGCCAGCGCGCGCTCCGTGGCGCGGATGTCCGCCGCAGGCTGGGCCGAATTCAGCGCCGCCGCGCGCACGCCGCTCTGACGCAGTGCCGCCACCTGGTCCTGCATCAACGCGATCAGCGGTGAGACCACGACGCCGCAGCCCGGCCGGGCCAACGCCGGAATCTGGTAGCACAGCGATTTGCCGCCACCGGTGGGCATCAGCACCAGGGCATCGTCTCCGCCGATCACGCAGTCGATGATCGCGCGCTGCGCCCCGCGGAAACTCGGATAGCCGAAGACCTCGGCGAGAATCCGCTGCGGGTCGTCGCTGGCTGGCCCCGACGCCGCCGAGGAAGGTTCAGAAGGCAGCGCGGACGCGTCCCCCGGGCTCACGCCGCCATCCGGCGTTGGTAGGGTTTCTTCATCTGGATTCCACATCGTCGTTCTCCCGTCCCTGGAAGCGGTTGTTCGTGTCGTCGTTGATCCGGGGCCTCAAAACGTGCGGCCTGGGGGCACACTGGACCCCGCCGTCCACCCCGCCTAGAGTGAGCGGCCTCCATTTACTCTCAGAACCGGGAATTCTGCCATGCGTGGGCATGCCTCGCTCGTCGACGCGCCCGAAGGGCCGCTGAACTGGCGCATCATTCGCAGCCTGCTGCCATACCTGGCGGAGTTTCGCGGCCGCCTGTTCCTCGCCCTGGGCCTGATGGGGCTCGCCAAGCTCGCCAACGTCGCGGTGCCGCTGGCGCTGAAATACATCGTGGATCATTTCGAGGGCGCGGGTCCCGATGTCATGCTGACCGTTCCGCTGGCCCTGCTGGTTGCCTACGGTCTGCTGCGCTTCTCCAGCACCTTCTTCGGCGAACTGCGCGACGCCGTCTTCGTGCGTGTCGCCGAAAGAGCGATGCGCCGGGCCGCGCTCGCGGTCTTCCAGCACCTGCACCGGCTGGAACTGGGTTTCCACCTGTCGCGCGAGACCGGTGGCCTGTCGCGCGACATCGAGCGGGGTACACGGGGGATCAGCTTCCTCCTCCGCTTCATGGTCTTCAATATCCTGCCCACCCTGCTGGAGATCCTGATGGTGGCGGTGATCCTGCTGTTCGCCGTCGGCCCGATCTTCATGTTCACGATCTTCGTGGCGGTCGGCGTCTACGTGGCCTACTCGGTCGTGATCACCGAGTGGCGCACGCGCTTCGTCCGGGAGGCCAACCTGCGCGACAACGAGTCGAACACCCGCGCCATCGACAGCCTGCTCAACTACGAGACCGTGAAGTACTTCGGCAACGAGCGTTTCGAGGCGGAGAGCTACGACAAGGGGCTGGCCTCCTGGGAACAAGCACGCATGAAGAACGTGCTCTCGCTGGTGCTGCTGAACAGCGGCCAGGCGCTGATCATCGCCGCCACGATCACGGTGATGATGATCCTTGCCTCGCGCCAGGTCGCCGCCGGGACCATGACGCTCGGTGACCTGGTCATGGTCAACGCCTACATGATCCAACTGTTCATCCCGCTGAACTTCCTTGGCTTCGTCTACCGCGAGATCCGCCAGTCCCTGGCCAACATCGAGCGCCTGTTCGGGCTGCTGGAGAAACCCGTCAAGGTGAAGGACCGGCCCGGGGCGAAGGACATCGAGGTCACTGCCGGCAAGGTACGGTTCGAGGATGTCCACTTCAGCTACCATCCCGAGCGCTCGATTCTGGAGGGTGTCTCGCTCGAGATACCGGCCGGACACAAGGTCGCGGTAGTGGGCCCCAGCGGCGCCGGCAAGTCCACCCTGGCCCGACTGCTGTTCCGCTTCTATGACGTCGATCAGGGCCGCATCACCATCGACGGCCAGGACATCCGCGACGTCACGCAGCAGAGCCTGCGCCAGGCGATCGGCGTGGTGCCTCAGGATACCGTGCTTTTCAACGAGAGTATCGGCTACAACATTGCCTACGGCCGACCGCAAGCCAGCCCGGAGGAAATCCAGGAAGCCGTGCGCCTCGCCCACCTGGATGACTTCATCCAGCGCCTGCCCAGGGGACTGGATACCGTCGTCGGCGAACGCGGGCTGAAGGTCTCGGGGGGCGAGAAGCAGCGCATCGCCATCGCCCGCATGCTGCTGAAGGATCCCCCGATCCTGGTCTTCGACGAGGCGACCTCATCCCTGGACTCAGGTTCCGAAAAAGCGATCCTGGCAGCACTCAACGAGGTCGCGGCGCGGCGCACCACGCTGGTGATCGCGCACCGCCTTTCCACGGTGATGGATGCCGACAACATCGTGGTGCTGGAGCACGGCCGCGTGATCGAACAGGGTACGCACGATGCGCTGCTGGCCCGGGACGGCGCCTACCGCCGCCTGTGGCAGCATCAACTCGAGAGCGCTTCGAGGAACTCCCTCCCGGCGGATGACCTGGACCTGGAAGGCAAAGATTTCACCACGAAGGACACAGAGAGCATGAAGAAAAGGTGACAAACGACTAATTAAAATATGTTCTCTCTTTAACCTTAAGTGATTTCGACTCTCTTTTCCCGCCGAGCCCTCGCGGCCGAGGAACAGGCAAAGCGCGCCTGCACAACGCACTCTCCGCATGAGCCTTCCCCGTAGGAGGCGAGCCCTCTCGCCGATCGGGCGCGGGGAAACCCATCGGCCAGGGGCTGGCCTCCTACATCCGCGCCCCTTGAAACAACACGAAGCTGACCACCGGCGGAACTCTCGTGATCATCAGGTGCGCCGTTGAGCCCCTGAAGTCAGTCGCGCTTGAGCAGGTCGGCGAGACCGGCAAAGGGGTTATGGGTCGCACCCGCGCCGGTGGTCTTGTCCTTGCCTGGCGTGGCGTCGACATAGCGCTGGTGTTCGTTATCGTGGCAGTAGATGCACAACAGTTCCCAGTTGCTGCCGTCCAGGGGATTGTTGTCGTGATTGTGGTCGCGGTGGTGTACGGTCAATTCACGCAGGTTGGCGCCACCGAATTCGCGGCCACAGCGCCCACACACCCACGGATAGAGCTTCAGCGCGCGCTCACGATAGCCCTTCTCGCGCTCGGCCTTGTCGCGTTGCGAACGCGCCACGAGCGCGTCCAGGCGACTGGGATCTTTCTGACTCATGGTTCGACTCCACGTTGACTTTCATGGCGCAGCGACGCCCCGGCGATGAAAAGCCGCACCCTGTAGGTCGGGTTAGCCCAAAGGGCGTAACCCGACGGGTCTGGTGTCCACCCAAGGCTGAAAATGCAGCGCCGTCCCCGGCACCCCGGCACGTCGGGTTACGCTACGCTAACCCGACCTACTGGGCTGTGACTTTCACGTTAACCTGCCATCAGGTTAGGCAATGTGCGCGAAAATGGGAATGGCGGGAGGCAGCGACAGTCTGCCCCGCGACGGGGCCAAGCGGTGGTGCACTGCACCAACCGGGTGCGTCATCGAGGCTGCGCAGGGCCCACTCGTGTCCCGTCACATGCCATTAGACGTGTGACGGGGCACTAGGATGGGACAACACGCTCGAAGGCCACCTGCGCGTCCTGTTGCCGGTCAAACCGGCTTTCGGCGAACAGGATCACCAGCAAAGCCACTGTCGCTCCGATGATCGTCGCCTCGATGATGATCCGGGTCTTCCTCCACCTCCACTTGCATCGCTTCATGGCCCACCTCCTCGCGCGCCGTCCACGCAGCGGTCTTCACGCCAGAACGTTTTGCAATATTCATTCCGCGCGATGACAGGAGGATGACGGGCCGACGGTTACCCGCAGCCGGAGAGGCGATAGACGACGCAGAACAGGGCCTGGAACCGACTACTGGAAGGAACCGCCGATGATTCGCTCCTGCGCGTCGAGGTCGGCGAAGAATCGGCTGTTGTCGGTACGGAACTCGCGGGTGGCGATGTCCCCGGGAAGAATCAGCACGACGTCGGGATAGACCTGCCGGAACTCCTCGGGCGTCGGTGCCAGGGCGATGAATTCCTCGAAGGCCGCCAGATCGGTGACGACGCCCGAACGCGGCTCGGGCAGTTCCCGCACCTCAGTCATGCTGCAGGCCGGTACCGCCAGCGCGAACAGCAGCCAGACCAGGACAAGCATCGGAAAACGCGCGTTCAGCTTCATGCACCACCTCCTCACGACCCGACCATTGCGACCCCATCACGCCCGGCGACGACGCGGGCCCATGGCACCGGGGAACCGGCGAGTCCCGGGCGTCAAATTTCGACACCATGCTCACGCGTTGAATGGAACTGCACCTCTGGCCACTTCTCCATCGCCATCTGCAGGTTGACCCGCGTCGGAGCGATGTAGACCAGGTCCCCGCCATGATCCACGGCCAGGTTGGTCGACGCCTTGTCCCGGAACTCGTCGAAGCGCTTGGCGTTGTCCGAACTGACCCAGCGCGCCGTCTGCACGTTCACCTTCTCGAAGCGGCAGTCGACCTTGTACTCGGTCTTGAGCCGCTCGGCCACCACATCGAACTGCAGCACGCCAACGGCCCCCAGGATCAGGTCGTTGTTGGTCAGCGGTCGGTAGAGCTGCGTGGCGCCTTCCTCGCAGAGCTCCTGCAGCCCCTTGGCAAGCTGCTTCATCTTCAGCGGATCGCGCAGTTGCGCACGGCGGAACAGCTCGGGCGCGAAATTGGGGATGCCGGTGAAGGCCAGATCCTCGCCCTCGGTGAAGGTGTCGCCGATGCGGATGGTGCCGTGGTTGTGGATGCCGATGATGTCGCCGGGATAGGCGGTGTCCACGTGCTCGCGGTCGGAAGCCATGAAGGTCAGGGCATCGGGGATCTTCACGTCCCGCCCAATGCGGACGTGGCGCAGCTTGGCGCCCTTGGTGAAGGTCCCGGAACAGATGCGCAGGAACGCGATGCGGTCGCGATGGTTCGGGTCCATGTTCGCCTGGATCTTGAACACGAAACCGGTGAACGCGGGCTCGGTCGGATCGACCACCCGCGAGCGCGCCGGGCGCGGCAGCGGCGCCGGGGCGTGCTCGACGAAGTCGTCGAGCAGCTCCTGCACGCCGAAGTTGTTGATCGCCGATCCGAAGAACACGGGGGTCTGCCGGCCGGCCAGATAGGCCTCGGCGTCGAACGCGTGCGAGGCGCCCTGCACCAGCTCCAGTTCCTCGCGCAGCTCCGCCGCCTGCGACCCCAGCAGCTCATCCAGGCGCGGGTTGTCGAGCCCCTGGATCACCTCGCCGTGCTGGATCTTGCCGCCGTGGGTCGGCGAATACATGTGCACGGCGTCGCGCGCCAGGTGGTACACGCCCTTGAAGCGCTTGCCCATGCCGATCGGCCAGGTCACCGGCGCGCACTGGA
>NZ_REBW01000258.1 GCF_007692535.1 Thioalkalivibrio sp.
CCATTACCCCGGCATGATCGAATGGGTCGGCGGCTACGAGACCGGAGGCGGGATCCAGCGAGTCGATGTGGCCGGACGCTCGCTGCACACCGACTTCGACGATTTCCGTGCCGATGTGGTCAACATCATTCCCCCGCACACGGCCGGCAGGGTTGCGGTCGATTCCGGTCTCACCGACGATTCGGGCTGGTGCCCGGTCGACTTCTGGAACCTCGAGTCCACCCTCGCGAAAAACGTTCACATCATCGGCGATGCCATCGTCAGCAGCGCGTTGCCGAAGTCGGCATACATCGCCGCCTCCACCGCGAAGGTCGCGGCGATGGCGGTGATCGACCACATCAACGGGCGCGAACCCGGCAAGCCTGCGTTCTTCAACACCTGCTACAGCCTGCTGACTCCGGAACACAGCATCTCGGTATCCGGCGTCTACAAGGCGGTGACGGACGCGGACGGGCAGCAGTCCATCGTCGGCGTCGGCGACTCGGTCGCCATCTCGCCGGCCGGCGCCGATGACCGGTTCCAGACGCGCGAGGCCCGCTACGCCGCGAGTTGGTACGACAATCTGGTCGACCAGGGCTTCGGCTGACAGTCCTGGCCCGCCGGATCCCCGCGGCCGCTCCGGCGGCCCCGGGGACACTCGGGACATCCGGCGACGCCCGGGACCATCGGCAAAACCGGGGTCGTCTTCGGACATGTCTCCGGCGAAACCCCGTCCCGGCAGGGACCGGGCGAGCCCTGGTCCGCCCGACGCGGTGCCGCTGACAGCGGTTCATCATGAGGAATAGAGCCTGTGAACATTTTACGGAACATTCTGGCCATCATCGGTGCCCTGGCCATCATCGCGGGTCTGGCAGGATACGTCGCCGCACAGAACTTTCTCGGAAAACTGGATCCGGGAGCGCCGGCCATGTACACGGAATTCGCCAAACGCTACATGGAGAACCTCGATCCGGCAGTCGCCATGGTCCGAATGGTCCAGGTGGAGGACGGACTCGGGATCGATGACGTGGTCGAATCGATGAAGAGCCTCGCCGCCGGCCACAACATGCTCTACGTCGGAGAAGCCCCCTTCTCCCGGCAGGTGGAGGCGGTCACCGGCGAGCCCTATCGCTACGTCAACTTCTTCTCCTTCTGCGACGTCGGCATTGGCGCCATGATGGCCGACTACCACAACGCCTACACGGCCTTCATGCCCTGCCGCATTGCCCTGGTCCAGGACGACGACGGCACCTTGTGGCTGCAGATGATGGATCTCGACATGATGATCTACGGCGGCAAGCCGCTACCGTCCGATCTGCGCGAGGGCGCGCTCTGGGTCAGTGCCACGCTGAACGACATTATGGATGGCGCCGCCAGGGGCGACTTCTAGCAGCCTGTCGGACTTGGGATACTTCGGGGAAGAAGATCCGGCCTCGGCTTCGCGCCGACCTCCTTCCCGGTTTCAGACCACTGCGCCGCGGCGAAACCGGGGCGTGGTGAGCGCTTTCGTGCCCATTACCTGCTACATTCAGGGTTGGAATCAATCTGGACCCCCTGCCGACCCTGTGAAGAGTCTGAACAGCTACCTGCTCGTCGCTTCGGCGTTCCTGTTCTCGGGGGTGCTGGCCTTTGGCGCTGCCGCCGTGATGAGCGTGGACACCGTCAGCGACAAGGCGCGAATGATCGAGACGGAAGCCCGCAACATCGCGTTTGTCGGTCGCCTGCAGGACCATGCCCATCAACTGCTGCTGGCAAAATATCACCACCTGCTCGACCCGCACGAAGACTCGCGCGAACGGGCGGCATCCATATTGACCCGGCTGCAGGCCGATCTCTCCGGCTACATCGCATACGAGGAGGCGGCGGACTACCCGGAAAGCGTTGAAGAGGTTCGGCTGTTACGGGAACTCGACGCGGTCGTTCGAAGCCTGCCGCAAATCACTCCCTCTGGCGGAGACTCGTTCCCGGAGGCCCTGCCCCGTCAGGTCCTCGCCCATGAACTCCAGCAAAGGAGCGAGCAGATCAACCAACTGCTTTCAGAGATCAACGATCTCCACTTCGCGATCATCGCCCGCAAGATCGGGATGGCCGAAAGACGCTTCGATACGCTCTTCACCCTCTTCCTTGCGCTTTCCATCCTCGGACTGTTCATCGTCTGGTTGGGCTACATGCTGCACTCCCGGTACGTCGTCAGCCCTGTGAAGGCGCTGGCCCGCACGGCCCGGCTGCTCGCAGCAGGCGATCTGTCCGCCCGCGCGCGCACGCAATCCCAGACCGAGATAGGCGTCCTATACCGCTCCTTCAACGACATGGCCGAGACCATCCAGCGTCACGAGCGCGATCTGTCCGAACTGACGCACGAACTCGAACGCCGCGTCGAGGACCGCACCCGAAGCCTCGAGCAGGCTTATTCCTCGCTGCAACGCACACAAAACGACCTGGTCCGGATGGAGCGGCTTGCCACCCTCGGCCAGATCGCCACCACAGTCAATCACGAGATCAAAACGCCGCTCAACGCGCTCTACATCAACCTGCAACTGCTGAAGCGAAGGGCCCGCGAACACATGCCCACCGACCCAGACGCCCACTCGGAGATCACCGGCCTGATCTCGGTGATCGACCGCGAGGTGCTGAGGATTAGCTCGTACCTGGACGAGTTCGTCCACTATGCGCGCTTCCCGGCTTCGCAGCCCCGGCACGCCGATGCAAACAGCATCGTGCGCGAGGTCATGGACATGTTCAGCCAGAAGGCGGAGGAGGCCGACGTTCGCATCAAGGCAAGACTCGACACCCGCCTACCGGCGCTACTTCTGGATGAGCGCAAGGTCGCCCAGGCGTTGATCAACCTGTTCGCCAACGCGCTGGACGCAATGGCGGAGGGCGGAACCCTCGCAGTCGCCACACGGGAGGAGGACCAATGCGGACTGATCGAGGTCTCGGACACCGGGACCGGCATCCCCGCGGAGGACCAGGAACGGATCTTCACCCCCTTCTTCACCCGGAAGGAGACGGGCCTGGGCTTCGGCCTGGCCATCGTGCAACGTATTGCCGAGGATCACGGCGGGTCGGTGACCTGCGTGAGCCAGCCCGGCCAGGGGACCACGTTCACGCTCCGGCTGCCGATCTCGGGACCCGTGACCTCGCAGGATTCGGCACCACGCCCGCGCGAACTCGAATGCAGCACCTCCTGACCAGGGATCCCACCGGCATGGCCTGAACCCTGACCTACGGTGCTGCAAGCCCGGGCACGGGCACCACCGTAGCCTCCAACCCCGGCTCGCACCCAACAACCGAGAAACGGACGACATCTTGCAACACTCAATCCTGATCGTCGATGACGACAAGCTGACCCGGGAGACGCTGTCCCGTGCCCTGTCCGACACGTATACGACTTTCGCCGTGGGTAGCGGCGTGGAGGCCCTTGAACTGCTCCAGTCCGAGCCGATCTCAGTCGTGCTCGCGGACCTGGTGATGCCGGGCATGGGGGGCATGGAACTGCTGGAGCACATCAACAAGCTGGAACACCGGCCCATGGTGATTCTGATCACCGGGCAGGGAACCGTCGATTCCGCGGTTGAGGCGATGAAAAAAGGAGCCTACGACTACCTCCCCAAGCCCATCAACATCGACCGGCTGGAGGTGCTGATCATCAAGGCCATCGAGGCCATGAAGCTGCGCGACGAGAACGTGCAGCTGAAACGGAAGTTCATCGAGCGTTACAGCGACGCCGCGATCGTCGGAAAATCCCCGGAGATCCGGCAACTGCTCGCGCAGGTCGAGCAGGTCGCCCGGACCAACGCCACCGTGCTGATCGAGGGCGAGAGTGGCACCGGCAAGGAGATGATCGCGAACATCATCCACTACAACAGCGATCGCTCACTCGGACCGTTCGTGAAGGTGAACTGCGCGGCCTTCTCTGAAGGCATCGTCGAATCCGAACTCTTCGGCCATGAACGCGGCGCGTTCACCGGCGCCCTCGCGACCAAGAAGGGACGCTTCGAACTCGCAGACGGCGGGACCCTGCTGATCGACGAGGTCGGCGACCTGCCCCCCTCCGTGCAGGTCAAGATCCTGCGCTTTCTGCAGGAGCGAACCTTCGAGCGCGTCGGCGGACACCGGGACCTGAAGGTGGATGTGCGGGTCGTGTCCGCCACCAACCAGCGCCTGGAGGAGCTCGTTGCCGAAGGGCGATTCCGCGAGGATCTGTACTACCGGCTGTGTGTCGTCAAGCTCAGGGTCCCGCCCCTGCGCGAGCGCAGTCAGGACATCGACGTCCTGAGCAGTCACTTCCTCTCCCACTACAGCGAGACGCATAACCGCGGCATCACCGGCATCAGCGAAGAGGTGCGGGACTTGATGCGCAAACATCCCTGGCCCGGTAACGTCCGGGAATTGATGAACTGCGTCGAAAGCATGGTGGTGACCGCCACCGACAAGGTCATCACCCTGGACAACCTGCCCGAGCACCTGCTCAGCAAGTGCCCGGCGATGCATTCCGACACCGATCAGGGCGGCGCCCTCGCCGCGATGGAACGCAAGCTGATCGCAGAGACACTGGAGCAGACCGGCGGCGACAAGCCGGAGGCCGCCCGCATCCTCGGCATCGGTCTGCGCACGCTGTACCGGAAGCTCGAGCGCTGGGGGCTGTGACCGCCTAGGCCCCATTCCCTTGTCATTTTGACATTTCGTTTGCCATTGTGACATCCCCCCTCCCTCCCCCAGGCCCGCAAGGCATTGATTCTCATCAATCGCAAGCGTGGCTCGGTTCTTGCAGAAAGTTCCCCAAGAGGCGCGTCGCGATGACGCGAAATCTGGGGTGCGACCCGTTTGCGTTTTTTTAACGCCGGCAGGTCGCAACGGGATCCGGACCGATCCCGTAAGCCCGCCGCTCCAGCGCCTCGAGGGCAGTTCACAACAACGCAGGACTCGAGTTTGAACGCGACGGGATCTAACCCGTCCGTCTTGATTCCACACTGGGGAGGATGACCATGCAGACGAGACAACGAACACCCGGCCTGTTGGGCACGGCGGCAGCCGCCGTGCTCCTGGCCATGACACTGGGGCTCGCCGGTTGCGGCAGCGACGGGGACGATGGTGCCCAGGGGCCGCCGGGCGAGCCGGGGACACCCGGCGTCCCGGGAGCACCCGCAGATCCGACGCAGGATCCGCTTTCGCTTGCCGCCACGCACGCACAACCTGTTCCTGCCATTACAACGGCGAGCATTGACAACGTTAGGGTAACGTCGACCAACC
>NZ_REBW01000052.1 GCF_007692535.1 Thioalkalivibrio sp.
GGAACAGGGCGCCCCTCCAGCCGCGCCACCTCGGTCTCGATCCATTGTTCGACTTCGGCCAGGATCGCCTCCGGCTTGCGGCCCTTGGTCGCGATGGGGGGGCCGACGACCACGTCGATGACGCCGGGCTTCTTGGCCAGGCTATGGCGCGGCCAGAACGTGCCGCTGTTGTGGGCGATCGGGATCACCGGGTGGCCGCTGCGCGCGGCGAGCACCGCGCCGCCGATACGGTACTTGCCCTGCTCTCCCGGGGCGACGCGGGTCCCCTCCGGAAACAGCACCACCCAAAGGCCGCGGCCGAGCCGGTCGATGCCCGCCTCGACCAGGTGCTCCAGTGCACGCCGCCCGGCCTTGCGGTCGACCGGCACCGGATCGACCATGCCGATGGCCCAGCCGAAGAAGGGGATGCGCATCAATTCCCGCTTCAGCACCCAGACCTGTGGCGGCAGGATCTGCTGCAGCGCGATCGTCTCCCACGCGGACTGGTGCTTGGCCATCACGATCGCCGCCTCGCTCTGCTCCAGGTGCTCGCGCCCGTGCACGCGGTGGCGCAGACCGCAGGTGACGCCCAACCACCAGAGGCTGAAGCGCGTCCACTGGGACAGCACCCGGTAGCGCCTGTGGAAGCCGAATGGCAGCAACAGCGGCGCGACCAGCAGGCCGAAGACGATCACGGAGCCGGCAAAGCCCAGCCAGAACAGCAGCGCGCGCACTCGCAGCAACATCGCGGCTCCTTAGCCCGTCGCCAGTCGCGAGATGTCGGCGACCGAGTCGAAGCGATGTGCCAGGCGCGCCAGCAGCGCCAGGCGGTTCGCGCGCAGCGCAGCATCCTCGACCATCACCATTACGTCGTCGAAGAAGGCGTCGACCGGCGCACGCAGGCCCGCGAGATCCTCCATCGCGGCGACGTAATCGCCGCGCTCCACCGCCGCCGCGACCTCGGGCTCGATCCCGCGCAGCGCCTCCAGCAGCAACTGCTCGGCGGGTGATTGCAGCAGCGTTTCATCGACTTCGCAATGCTGTTCCTGCTCGGCCTTGCGCAGCAGATTCTGGATGCGCTTGTTCGCGCCCGCCAGCGCCTCCGCCTCCGGGCGCTCCCGAAACTGCTGCACCGCACGGGCCCGGCGCACGAAGTCCAGCGGCGCGTCCGGATCCACCGCGGCCACGGCCTCGAAGACCTCCGGCGCCATGCCCTGGTCGAGCAGATAGCCGCGCAGGCGTTCCAGGATGTAGGCGCGCACCCGTGGGACGGCTGCGGGGGCGTCGGGAACCCGCTCGGCGACGGCCGTCGCCGCGGCGTTCAGCAGCGGCGTCAGTGCCAGCGGCAACTCGCGTTCGACCAGGATGCGCAGCAACCCTAGGGCCGCACGGCGCAGTGCGAACGGGTCCTTGGCCCCGGAGGGATCCTTCCCGATCGCGAAGATGCCGACCAGGGTGTCGAGCCGGTCGGCCAGCGCCAGGGCCTGCGCCAGCGGACCCTCGGGCAGGGCCGCTCCGGCGTGGCGCGGCCAATAGTGCTGCTCCAGCGCCTCCGCCAGCGGCTCCGGCTCGCCATCGTGCAGCGCGTAGTAGCGGCCCATCGTGCCCTGCAGTTCCGGGAACTCGAAAACCATGCGGGAACCCAGGTCGCACTTCGCCAGCACGGCCGCACGACGGGCGAGTTCCGGCTCCAGTCCCATCGGGGCGGCGAGTTCTTCCATCAGGCAGGCAAGCCGCCAGGACTTGTCGGCCAGGGTACCCAGGCGGCGCTCGAACACGACTGTCGCCAACCACGGTTCGCGGCTGGCGAGCGTCTCCCGGCGGTCCTGCTCCCAGAAGAACTCGGCATCGGCGAAGCGTGGCCGCAATACGCGCTCGTTGCCGCTGCGTACCGCTTCGGGATAGCGCGAGTGGATGTTGCTGATCACGATGAAGCGGGGGAGCATGCGGCCGGAGTCGTCCACCAGCGGGAAGTACTTCTGGTTGTCCTGCATGGTCGAAATCAGTGCCTCCTGCGGGACGTCGAGGAAGCGGGCGTCGAAGCTGCCGGTCAGCGCCACCGGCCACTCGACCAGGGCCGTGACCTCGTCCAGCAGTCCAACGTCGATCAGCGCGCGGCCGCCGGCTTCCTCCGCCTCGGCCTCGATCTGGCCGCGGATGGACTCGCGGCGGTCCTCGAACGACGGCTGTACGACCCCGTCATGCTGGAGGACATCCGCATAGTCGCGCGCATGCACGAGCTCGATCTCCTTGGGGCAGTGAAAGCGGTGCCCGCGGGTGGCGCGACGGCTGTGCAGGCCCAGGACCTCCATCTCGATCAGGCGCTCCCCGTGCAGCACCACCAGCCAGTGTACCGGACGGACGAATTCGACCTCGCCGGCTCCCCAGCGCATGCGCTTGGGTGTGGGCAGCGCCGCAAGGCTGGCCGCGAAGATTTCCGGCAGCAGCTGCTCCAGCGCGGCCCCCTTGTGCGCTTCCCGATGGATCAGGTACTCACCCTTGTCGGTGTTCTCCCGCTCCAGGTCCTCGACCGCGACCCCGCACGAGCGCGCGAAGCCCTGGGCGGCCCGGGTCGGTGCCCCGGTGGCATCGAATGCAGACGCCACCGCCGGCCCGCGGCGTTCCTGCACCTGGTCCGGCTGACGCGCGGGGATGTCCTCCAGCAGCAGCGCGAGACGCCGGGGGGTCGCAAAGGCGGTGACCCCCGAAGGCTCGATGCCCGCCTCGCCCAGCCGCCGCAGGCAGTCGTCGCGCAGCGCATCGCGCAGGGACAGGAGCGCCTTCGGCGGCAGTTCCTCCATGCCGATTTCGAACAGCAGAGGGTGCAGATCGTCCATGTCGTTTTCCAGGTGGGTCCTGCTTGGGTGTGGGCGTCGATCGGGGTTTGCGGAGATCAGGCGGCGTCCGGGTGCCGTCGCAGCATCGGGAAACCGAGACGCTCGCGGCTTGCGTAGTAGGCGGCCGCGACCGCGCGCGCCAGTTCCCGCACGCGCAGGATGTAGCGCTGCCGCTCGGTCACCGAAATGGCGCCGCGCGCGTCCAGCAGGTTGAAGCTGTGCGAGGCGCGCAGCACCTGCTCGTAGGCGGGCAACGGCAGGCCGAGTCCGATCAGGCGTTCGCTCTCGGAGGCGTGGGTGTCAAAGGCGGCGAACAGCGCAGTTCGATCGGCGTGTTCGAAATTGTAGATCGACTGCTCGACCTCGTTCTGGTGATAGACGTCGCCGTAGGTCACCACGGTGCCGTCGGGTGCCTCGGTCCAGACCAGGTCGAATACGCTCTCGACCCCCTGCAGGTACATCGCCAGGCGTTCCAGGCCATAGGTGATCTCGCCGGACACCGGCCGGCAGTCCAGTCCGCCCACCTGTTGGAAGTAGGTGAATTGGGTCACCTCCATGCCGTTCAGCCAGACTTCCCAGCCAAGGCCCCAGGCCCCCAGTGTCGGCGACTCCCAGTTGTCCTCGACGAAGCGGATGTCGTGCACGGTCGGGTCGAAGCCGAGATGCCGGAGCGAACCCAGGTAGAGCTCCTGGATGTCGGGCGGCGATGGCTTCAGCAGGACCTGGAACTGGTAGTAGTGCTGCAGTCGGTTCGGGTTCTCGCCGTAACGGCCGTCCGTCGGGCGGCGCGACGGCTGCACGTAGGCGGTGCGCCAGGGCTCCGGACCGATGGAACGGAGGAAGGTGGCGGAATGGAAGGTTCCCGCGCCCATCTCCATGTCGTATGGCTGCAGCAGCACGCAGCCCTGCCGCGCCCAGTAATCCTGCAGTTGCCGGATGAGATCCTGAAAGGTCACCGAGGACTGTTGCATGATGTGCCTGAATAGCAAGGAAAAGCCGGCAGTATATCCGTCGGCGCGGGGTGCCGGCCACCGTTGGCGGCGGAAAATCCGGGTCGGGCCGTTGCGGGATGCGGCGACGACAGCGCGGAAACCACTGTCTACAATGCGCAGCAGGATGACGGCGACGAAGATGAATACACCTTTGGTACGGAAGGCGGGTCTGTGATTGCCGATTCGGCGGGCAGCCCCCTTGGCTCCCGCAAGGTGCGCTATCGGGCGACCCGGCTTGCGACCATCATCGGGGCCACGGTCAACTCGCTGCTGGCAGTCACCCAGATCGTCAGTGGCTGGCTGTTCCAGTCCCAGGCGCTGATCGCGGATGGCGTCCACACGCTGTCGGACCTGATCAGCGACGGAGTGGTGCTGTTCGCGGCGGGCAAGGCCTCCGCGTCTCCGGACCAGGATCACCCCTACGGTCACGGTCGGATCGAAACCCTCGCAACGATCGTCGTCGGCCTGCTGCTGGCCCTCGCCGCGATCGGGATTGCCTGGGCTGCCGGCCAGCGTCTGATCGCGTGGGAGACGCTCACCGGCCCCGCGGCGCCTGCGCTCGCATTCGCGGTGCTGACCCTCGTGGCGAAGGAGGGTCTGTACCAGTACACGGTCCGGGTCGCGCGGAGGATACAGTCCCCGCTGCTGCAGGCCAATGCCTGGCATCACCGCTCGGACGCGATCTCCTCGCTGGTGGTGCTGGTCGGCATCGGTGGGGCGCTGGCCGGCTGGCCGTGGCTGGATTCGGTGGCGGCGCTGATCGTGGCGATCTTCATCCTGCACATGGCCTGGCGCCTGATCTTCAACAGCGCGGCGGAACTCATCGACACCGCGCTCGAGCCGGCGCAGGTCGAGACCATTCACAACGCCATTGTTTCGGTGCCGGGGGTGAAGAGCGCGCACATGCTGCGCACCCGGAAACTGGGCAACGAGGCGGCTGCCGACGTGCACATCCAGGTGGCGCCGCGGATCTCGGTCTCGGAGGGGCATCAGATCGCCGACGAGGTCTATCGCGCGGTGATGTCCAGCATGTCCACGCTGCGCGACGTGACGGTGCACGTCGATCCGGAGAACGACGAGGAGCAGCTGCGTACGGTGGGGTTGCCGCTGCGGCCCGACGTCACCGAGCACATCCGGGCCGCCTGGGCGGATCAGCCGGAGCTGGCAGCGATCGAGCAGGTGGGTCTGCACTACCTGGGCGGGCGGATCCACATCACGGTGACGCTGCGCCTGGACGACGAGCACGACGGTGCCTATCTGAATCAGCGTGCCGTCGAACTCTCCGAACTGGTCCGGGGGCGCCCGGGTATGGAAGATCAACTCGGTGAGGTCTTGATCCTGTACCGTGGCCGCACCAGGAATGTGCAACCCGGATTCGATCATGCACGTTGATGGTGCGTTTGCTGTTCTTTTTGGTGCAGCCGACGCGTTGTGGTGTCATCATACGGCCGGAAAACGCAGACCGTGATGCTGGCACAAACCCTGCTTACGAGCTTCTGTAATCATGCGCGATACTCGGAGGACGTGCCGCCGGGTCGGGCATGCATCGCACACTCTCAAGCCAACACGAAAGGAGAAACTCCATGTCCGCAGCCGACGTGCTGAATACCATCAAGGAAAAGGAAGTCAAGTTCATCGACTTCCGTTTCACCGATAGCAAGGGGAAGGAGCAGCACGTCACCGTGCCCGCCCACGAAATCGAGGAGGGCACCTTTGAAGACGGCAAGATGTTCGACGGTTCTTCGATTGCCGGCTGGAAGGGCATCAACGAGTCGGACATGATCCTGATGCCCGATGCCGCCTCGGCGGTGCTGGACCCGTTCTTCGAGGACCTGACCATGAACCTGCGCTGCGACGTGGTCGAGCCCGCCACGATGCAGGGCTATGATCGCTGCCCGCGGTCCCTGGGCAAGCGTGCGGAGGCCTATCTCGCTTCCACCGGCATCGCCGACTCGGCCTTGTTCGGACCCGAGAACGAATTCTTCGTCTTCGACGACGTCAAGTGGGGTACGGACCTCTCCGGATCCTACTGCAAGGTTGACTCCAGCGAGGCCTCCTGGAACTCGGAGCGGGTCTACGAGGACGGCAACATCGGGCATCGTCCGACCGTAAAGGGCGGCTATTTCCCGGTCCCCCCGGTGGACAGCCTGCACGACATCCGTTCCACCATGTGCGAGGTCATGACCGAGATGGGCCTGCACACCGAGGTACACCACCACGAGGTGGCGACCGCAGGTCAGTGCGAGATCGGTGTCGGTGCGGCCACGCTCACGCGCAAGGCCGACGAGGTGCAGATTCTCAAGTACGTGATCCAGAACGTGGCCCACGTGCACGGCAAGACCGCGACCTTCATGCCCAAGCCCATCGTCGGTGACAACGGGTCGGGCATGCACGTGCATATGTCCCTGTCCAAGGACGGCAGCAACCTGTTCAGCGGCGACCTGTACGGCGGTCTCTCCGAGACGGCGCTGTATTACATCGGCGGCATCATCAAGCACGCCCGCGCCCTGAACGCCTTCACCAACGCATCGACCAACAGCTACAAGCGTCTGGTCCCCGGTTTCGAGGCCCCGGTGATGCTGGCTTACTCGGCGCGCAACCGCTCCGCGTCGATCCGCATCCCGTTCGTGATGAGCCCGAAGGGCCGCCGCATCGAGGTCCGTTTCCCGGACTCCACCGCCAACCCCTACCTGGCGTTCGCGGCGATGCTGATGGCCGGTATCGACGGCATCCAGAACAAGATCCACCCCGGGGATGCGATGGACAAGAACCTCTACGATCTGCCGCCCGAAGAGGAGAAGAACATCCCGCAGGTCTGCCACGCGCTGGATCAGGCGCTGGCCGAGCTGGACAAGGACCGTGGGTTCCTGACCGCAGGCGGGGTATTCACCGACGAAATGATCGATGCCTACATCAGCCTGAAAATGGAGGAGGTCACCCGGATCCGCATGACCACCCATCCGGCCGAGTTCGACATGTACTACAGCCTGTAAGCGTGTAAACGCGGCGGAGGCCGCGACCATCAGGGCCGTGCCGCGGTGCCCCCGTGGTGCGGCCCTTTTGTTTTTCGGCCCCGTGCCGAGGCCCAGGTCTGTGCTGCCATCGCTGCGGCGGGTTACAGGAAGAGCCTGGGGAGGAGCAAAAAAAAGGCCGCCCCAAGGGGCGGCCGGATCAACCCAGGGGGTTACCCTGGGTTGCGGGCATTGCCCTTAGATCGCCTTCACCGCACCAGCGGCCAGGCCCTTCGGGGTCTGCTGAATTTCGAAAGAAACCTTCTGCCCTTCTGCCAGGGTCTTGAAACCGCTTCCATCGATTGCGGAGAAATGCACGAAGACATCCTTGCCGCCATCATCGGGGGTGATGAAACCGAAACCCTTGCTCTCATTGAACCACTTCACGACACCAGTATTCACAACTATAAACCTCGTAACCTAGGAAACAAAAAGTGAGCGACTCGGTGGCAACAGTCATCGGGAGCAGCTGCGGATACAGAAACTACCGGCAAGATGTTGCTGAGCGAACCCTCACGCGCCTGACTATACGCTTCGCTCAGGAAGAACGCCAACAAATGTTTTGTTGTTCCTTTTGCGGTCGGTCGCATAGGGAATGAGATGACCGGGCCGATCACACAGGCCCGGTCATCGAACGTTCTGCCCGGACTTCCCGCATGATCCTTCACGTTCCCCTGGACGCGCCCGCATTCGAGCGGAACACGCCTGCCAGTTCTGCCGCCTTTCGTCGCCACCGTGGCACGGTCGCTTCCCGCCGGCGGTATCATGGAATTCCATGCTCTCTGCGCCTCTGCAAACGTCCTGTCCGCGCCGCCTGATTGCGTTGAGCGACTCCAGCGCCGCCGTTGCGCGAGCGACGGAGTGGATCCGCGGATTGGCCAGCGAGGGTGGTGTGGCCTGGTTCGGTACCCGGATACCGCCAGGGGTGGACGGGGTGCAGCCGGCGCAGGCAGCACACTGGCTGGGGCGCGAGCTCGATGCTCTCGTATTCGAGACGGGTCGCGACCTTCCGGCCGATGCCCTGGCGATCGCGGCCGGGCTGTTGCGCGGCGGGGGTGTGTTCCTGCTCCTGGTTGGCTCGCCTGCCCCGACGCCCTTTGCGCATCGCCTGCAACGATTCCTGCAGGAAGACATCGTCGAGTGGCCGGACGCGGACGTTGCGCTGCCGGCGCCCCGGCCGATCCGCCGCGGCGGACGGCTGCGCCTGAACGCGGGCCAGGCTCGCGTCTTTCGCGAGGTGGTGGAACTGCCAGCACGGGACGAAGGGTCGAGCGTGGTGATCACGGCTCCGCGGGGCAGGGGCAAATCGACGCTGCTGGGTGCGCTGGTCGGTCACTGGCAGACCCTCGGCGACTTCGACCTGCGGGTGACGGCGCCGAACCCCGCCGCGATTCAGCCATTGCTGGCCGGATGGGTTTCGCCTTCGGGTCCGCAGCGCCGTCGCGGTCGCGGCATCTCCGATGTCTACGTGGCCCCGGCGCAGCTGCTGGCGGACCGAGCCCGGCCGGACCTGCTGGTTGTCGACGAGGCCGCTGCACTGCCGGTGCACCGTCTGCTGGCGCTGGCCCAGGTTGCCCCGAGAGTAGTCTTTGCGACGACCACGGCGGGTTTCGAGGGCAGTGGTCGGGGTTTTCGCCTGCGTTTCCTCGAGGCCCTGCGTCAGCGCGGGCACCGGCTGCGCGAGTTCCGTCTGGAACGGCCGGTCCGCTGGCCCGCGAACGACCCTCTCGAGGACTGGATCAACCGGCTGTTCCTGCTGGATGCGGAGGCGGAGCCCGCAGTGTCGGGAAGGCAACCCGCCGGGCGCATGCGCTGGGTTTCCGGGGACCGGCTGGAACGGGATGAACGGCGTCTTGCCGCGGTCGTGGGGCTGCTCTCGGACGCCCATTACCGCACCCGGCCGTCGGACCTGCAGCGTTGGCTCGACGGCCCGGGCTGGCATGTCGGCCTGCTCGAGCCAGTCGGAGGCGGACCACTGCTGGGGGTGGTCCTGGCGCGGTCGGAGCCGGGGCTCGATCCTGTGCTGGCGCGCGCGGTCTGGCGTGGCGAGAGGCGGCCGCCAGGACACTTCCTGCCCTGCGTGCTGGCGGGGCATGGGTCGCTCGATGCGGCCCGCCGCCCTGCGCTGCGGGTGGCGAGGATCGCGGTACACCCACAATGGCAGCGTCGTGGGCTCGGGACCCGCATGCTGCGTGCCGTACAGCATTTTGCCCGCCGTCAGGGTTTTGCGATGGTCGGTGCGAGCTTTGGCGCGCGGCCTGACCTGCTGCGTTTCTGGAACGCTGCGGGGTTCCGTACCCTGCGGATCGGATTCCAGCGTGAGACCACCAGTGGGCTTCACGCGGCGGTGGTGCTCCGCGGCCTGGATGCCCGGGCGCGCGACGAACTGCGCCTGCTGCGCGGCCAGGTTGCGGTGGATTGGCCGATCTGGCGCGGGGGTCCGCTGCGCGCGCTCGAGTCAGGCACGGCATCTGCGGTGCAGCAGGATCTGCCGGCGCCGCAATGGCACGGTGCCCTGGCCGACGCCGAGTCCATCCTGGGCTTCGCCGACGCCGGGCGTCCCTTCGAACTGGCGCTGCCGGCCCTGTTTCGTTGGCTGGAGGCCGATGCCGGGGTACTCGACCGCCTGCCTGTGCGTGATGCGCATCTGCTTGCGGCAGCGCTACGCGATCTGCGTGACTGGCCCGAACTCTCGATTCTGGCGGGCGAATCGGGGCGTGCCGGGGTGATCCGCGCGCTTCGGCGCGCGGTTCGCGTGGTCCTTCAATCCGGGCTTTCCAGCGCCTCCCAGCGCGCGTAGGCTGCGGCAAGTTCCTGTTCCAGGGTCTCGAGTTCCCGCTGCAGTTCCTGGACGCCCGCGCCGCCCTCCCGGAACGACTCCGGGTCCGAGAGCCGCGCCGCAAGGACCTCGCGCTGTTTTTCCAGCCGCTCGATCCGCGCCGGGAGCTGTTCCAGTTCGCGCGCGTCCTTGTACGACAGCTTGCGCGTCACGGGGCCGGCGCGGGTCGCCGGCCGGGGTTCGCTCGCGGCCGGGCGCGGTGCCGGCTCGGATCTTTCGGGGGCCTGGATCCGCGTCACCAGCAGTGGTGCCGTTACGCGCTCGGGCAGGTCGGACCAGCCTCCGACGAATTCCTCCGCGCCGCCGCTGCCGTCCAGCACCAGGGTGCTCGTGACCACGTTGTCCAGGAAGGCGCGGTCGTGGCTGACGACGATCACCGTGCCGGTGTACTCGATCAGCAGGGTCTCCAGCAGTTCCAGCGTCTCCACGTCCAGATCGTTGGTCGGTTCGTCCAGGATCAGCAGGTTCGCCGGGCGCAGGAACAGCCGGGCCAGCAGCAGCCGGTTGCGCTCGCCGCCAGAGAGCGCGGAGACCGGCTGCCGCGACCGCGCCGGCGGGAACAGGAAGTCCTCGAGGTAGCTCAGGATGTGGCGGGTGTTGCCGTTGACGGTGACCCGGTCGCGACCCTCGCCGACGGCATCCTGCACCGAGGCGCCTTCATCCAGTTGCGCACGGGTCTGGTCGAAGTAGGCGATCTCAAGCTGGGTGCCCAGGGTCACGGTCCCGGAGAGCGGCGCAAGCTGCCCGATCAGGCCGCGCAGCAGGGTGGTCTTGCCGGCGCCGTTGGGTCCGACGATGCCGAGTCGGTCGCCCCGCTGCAGCAGCAGATCGAGTTCGCGCACGACCATCTTTCCGGGGTAGCCGAAGCTGGCCTTTTCCGCCTCGATCACGCGCTTTCCCGACCGCTGTTCCGGGCTCAGCGCCAGGCGCACCTGTCCCTGCCGCTCCCGGCGCTCCGCGCGCTGGCGCCGCAGTTGTTCCAGTGCCCGGACCCGGCCTTCGTTGCGGGTGCGCCGCGCCTTGATGCCCTGGCGCACCCAGGTTTCCTCCTGGGCCAGCTTTTTGTCGAACTCGGCACGTTGGCGGATCTCGGTCTCCAGGCGCTCGGCCTGGCGCTGCCGGAAGGCCTCGAGGCTGGGCGGGTGCTCGTACAGTTGGCCGCGGTCGAGTTCCAGGATGCGGGTGGCGAGGCGCTCCATGAAACTGCGGTCGTGGGTGATGAAGACCACGGTCATCGCGGTGCCGGCCAGCATCCCCTCCAGCCAGGCGATGGCGGCGATGTCGAGGTGGTTGGTCGGCTCGTCGAGCAGCAGCAGGTCGGGTGCCCGAACCAGTTCCCGGGCCAGCCAGACCCGGCGCCGCAACCCGCCCGAGAGCTCGGCAAAGGGCTGATCCGCGGGTAATTCGAGGCGCGAAAGCGTGGTCTCCACGCGGTTCTGCAACGACCAGCCGTCCACCGCGTCGAGCTCGACCTGCACCCGGCCCATCGCCTCCAGGGCCTTCAGGTCACCCTGTGCGGCCTCCAGGCTCAGGTGATGGAACCGTTCCAGCAGCAGGCCATTTCTGCCCAGTCCCTCGGCCACCACGTCGAAGATGCTGCCGTGCACGTCTTCCGGCAGTTCCTGGGTCAGGTAGGCGGTGACCAGGCCGTCTCGGCGCGTGACCTCCCCGGAGTCGGGCTGGATCTGCCCGGCCAGGATCTTCAGAAGCGTGGACTTGCCCTCGCCGTTGCGTCCCGCAACGCAGACGCGTTCGCCCGGCTCCAGGCTCAGATCGACGCCATCGAGCAGTGACGCCATGCCGTAGGCCAGGCGGATACCTTTCAGAGTCAGTAAAGCCAACGCGTCATACCTCGGGCATGCGCCAGGCGCTGATGGCGCCGGCGAGGCTGAAAAATGCGAGCAGCAGGATTGCGAACTCGGTTCCGGCCAGCTGCGCCACCAGGCCGAACAGGCCCCCGACCAGCAGCAGAACGCCGATCACGGTATTGCTGACCGCGGTGAATGCGGCACGGGTCTCCTGGGTTGCCATGTCCACCAGGTAGGTCTTGCGGCCGAGGCGCACACCGGCGTGGCTGATCCCGAGGATGAAGAACAGTGTGGCATAGAACCAGCCGTCCAGCGCGTAGGCCAGTCCGGCCCAACTCATCAGCGCCAGACCGATACCCAGACACCCGGCGATCAGCCCGGAGACGATCAGGACCCAGCGCGACGAGCGGTCCGACGCCCGGCCCCAGATCGGTGCGCTGAGCGCCGAGGCGAGTCCTGTGGCGACGATCAGCAGGCCCAGCGTGACGAAGCTGCCCGAGGTCGCATCCTCCGCCAGCAGGACATAAAAGGGAAGCGCCAGGGCGGTGCTCATCAGCAGCGCGCGGGTGAGCACGAAGTGGCCGAAATCACGGTCCTGCCAGAGCAGGTTCAGTGAGCGCAGCGCCTCGGCAACCGCGTTGCCGCCGCCCTCGGTCGCCCCGGGGTGTTCGCGAAGACCGGCAAAGGTCAGTGCGGAGAGCCACCAGACCCCGGCCGCCGCCGCGAGCAGTGCCACGAAGACCCCGATCCCGGCATCCTCCAGTTGGGCCAGGCTCAGGTAGAGACCCAGGCCCAGCGTCGCGAAGCCCGCCGCGGAGGCCGCGTAGCCCATCACCGTGCCGCGGCGGGTCTTGGCGATGGTCTTTCCCAGGACGTCCTTGGAGGCCACCGAGTTCACGCCCCGCGACAGTGCGAACAGCGTCAGCAGAACGAGTATGGCCCATCCTGCCGCCGCGCCCTCCAGGGTCACTGCGACCACGGCCATCAAGGCCACGGCGATCCCCTGGCCGATGCTGCCCGCGACCCAGAACCACTTGCGTACCGGCTGCCGGCGGATCGCCGCGGCCACGAAGAGCTGCGGCATCAGGGAACCCGACTCGCGGATCGGCACCAGGAACCCCGCGAAAGCCGCCGGGGCGCCCAGGGCGCCGAGCATCCAGGCCAGTACCAGGCGTGCGGAGGCAAGCTCGTCGCCGATCTTGCTCAGCGTGTTGGAGACCAGGTGGACGAAGAAGTTGATCGGCTGGGCGTCGCAGGCCGCTTCCGGGATGTCCTTGCAGACACGGGCGTCTTCATCGCCCGCGATCGTCTCGTAAAGACCGATCAATGGCGGGTCGGTGGAATGGGATTGCTGCACGTTGCTCTCGATCGTGGTCCGGCCCGAGGGGCTGGTTGCGGTTTGGTCAGCGGCGCCAGCCGAGTGGGTCTGCGGGGTCGATGCCGTGGCGGAAGGGTATCCGGCGATCGTGGTGGGTCAGTTGGTAGACGTTGCCGATCCAGTTGTTCACCACCGCCAGCGCGCTGTCGTGCCAGGTGTTGTCGAGCCGGTTCAGCAGCAGGGCCTCCGGCATTTGCGGCGCCGGTGCCCGCCGTTGCAGGGCCTGCTCGATCCGCTCGCGGTGTTCGTCCAGGATCGCGGCCGCCTGTGGCGCTAGGTAGTTTTCCGGCAGCGGCGGAAAGTCCTCGCGCTCACCGTTGACGAAGCGACCGACCTCGCGCTTGTATTCCTTCAACAGGCTGATGCTGTCGTATTCCGGATGGCCCTGGAAGAAGACCATGCGGAAGCCGTCCCGCGACACCGCCAGATGGACGCCGGCGCGTTCGCTTTCGACGAGGACCTTCAGTTCGTGACGTTCAAACTGCTCGCGCGAGACGTCATTGAAGCGGGAATGCGGCACGTCGAAGCGGGTGTTGACTCCCGCCACCAGGGGGTGCCCACGGTCAACCACGCGGTGATCGAAGACACCCCAAAGCTTCGCACCGCGGTGCCGACGCCGTTCTCCGTAGCGTGCCTGCATCACCGCATGGGTTGCCAGGCAGGAACACAGGGTGGAGGTTACGTTGTTCCAGGCCCAGTCCACCACTTCGGCCAGCGGTTCCCAGAACGGCTCCATGGCCAGGTCGGGTTGGTTGACGTTGGCGCCGGTGATGATCAGGGCGTCGAGCCCCGACTGCTTGATGGTCTCGAAGGTCTCGTAGTATTGCTCCACGTGGGCCTGGCCGCCCGGGCCACGCGGCAGTTCCCTAAGAGTGAACGGATGCACGTAGAACTGCGCGATCTGGTTGCTCTCGCCGACCAGGCGGAAGAACTGGCGCTCGGTGGCCGCCAGCGCGGCGTCGGGCATCATGTTGAGCAGGCCGATGTGCAGAGCGCGGATGTCCTGGTGCAGGGCGTAATCGGAGGGCAACACGGTCCCGCCCTCCTCGCGCAGCCGGGAGAAGGCGGGCAGGTCGGTATGCGCGACCAGTGGCATCAGTCGGGTCCCTCGCGCTCCAGCGCCTGTTCCACCAGATCGTCGAACTCGGCTGTGCTATCGATCTGCGCCAGCTCGCTGCTCAGGATGGTGTAGCCGTAATCCCGGGCGATGGCCTCATAGCGGGGGAGGCGGGCACGGAACAGGTGCGGGAAGACCCAGCGTACGAAGTCGTCGGGGTCGATCTGTGCCACGTATTCGAGTTCGTGCGCGACCATGTAGCGGGTGAGCTGCTCGTCAAGGAAGGCCTCGCGATAGTACAGCGGCTTCGGGTCGCGCTCCGCGCGCGCGATCAGCTCGCGCTCGTTCTGTTCGGATGCCTTGATGTAGATGATCAGGGTGTGTTGGGCCAGGGTCTCCAGGACCTCGGGTGCCTCGAGTTCGCTGACCGATCCGCCGGCATCGTTGATGAAGTGCGGGTAACCGAACAGGACCTGGGCCTTGTGGATGAAATCGGGTACGTCGAGCATCGCACTCACCTCGGCCTCGTGGTGCAGGGCCTGGCGGCGCTTGAACTCCGTCAGCGAGAGTCCGCCGCGCTCCGGATTGCCCAGCTTGCCCAGGAAGCTGGAGACCGGATTGAGGTTGTCGACGGTGATGTTGTTGATGATCTGGATCGAATCCGTGCGCAGCAGGGTACGCAGGAAGGGCACCTGCATCGCCTGCGCCTTGATGTTGTCCAGGATCGGCTCGCTCAGATAGCGGGTGCCGATGCGGTAGTCTCCCGAGTAGTGGAACCAGTCCTCGCGCCGCAGCATGTTCGACAGGTACGTCTTGCCGACGCCGGACATGCCGAGCAGGGTGATTCGCCGGTGCGGCAGGCGACGGTACTCCGCGGGTGTCAGGCGCATGTCTGGGTCACCTCCGCAGAATCAGGAGGACCCCGGCGGCCAGGGCCAGGGCGCTCATCACGTAGTGGTCGTACTGGAACTGGAGATGCAGCAGTCCGCGAAGTCCGTACAGGACCAGCCAGATTCCCAGAAGCAGACTACCCAGAAAACGCATTGCAGAGATTCCTCGGTCTGGATGGCGGCCTGGTCGCCATGCACGGTCGGTCCATGGTTTCAGCGGATCAGCCGGCTGACGGCCCGGAACTGGGGGTCGGCGGCATCGCGCAGCCATTCGAACAGGACGGATTCGTGGTTGGTGATCACCGCCCCGGCGGCGCGCATCCGCTCGATGCCGTTGGTCTTCAGTTGCGGGTCGCGGCTGCAGACCGCGTCCGCGACGACGAACACCGTTTCGCCGGCGGCGAGCAGTTCCAGCGTCGTCTGCAGTACGCAGACGTGGGTCTCGGTGCCGCAGACGATCACGTCGGCGCCGGTCAGGCGGCTGACCAGGTCATCGGCGGCGCAGCAGGAGAACGCCGTCTTCTCGGTGCGCCCGTCGCCGGCGCCGAGCAGCGCTTCCAGTGGAGCGGTGATCGAACCCAGTCCTTGCGGATATTGCAGTGTGGCCTCGACGGGCACATCCAGCAGACGCGCCGCCTCGATCAGGCGGCCGGTGCTGCGCTCCACCGCAGCACGCTCGTCTTCGGGCATGGCCGCCAGCAGCCGCTCCTGCAGATCGATCAGCAGCAGGCGTGAATGCCTTCGGTCGCAAAGCCGGGTCGGATCGACACCGGCGGCCCGCACGCTCACCGGTTCATTCCAGGAACTGGTTGATGTGCTGAAGGTCCGCGACGCTCAGGCTGCCCACCGCGCGCTGGAGCCGGAGGGTTTCCAGCAGGTAGCCATAGCGGGCCTCCGAGAAGTCCCGCTGGGCGCGGAAAACCTCGCGCAGAGCCAGCAGCACGTCAACCTGGGTACGCGTCCCGACCTCGAAGCCGGCCTCGGCCGATTCGAAGGCGGCCTGCGTGGACTCGAGGGCCTGCGCGAGGGCCTGGGCGCGGGAGGCGTTCGCGATCACCGATAGATAGCTGCTGCGGGTGTTCTGCACGGTCCGTCGCTCGGTAAGCACCAGGCCCTCCTGAGCGGCCTCGAACTCTTCCCTGGCCTCGCGCGTCAGGGCGCTGACCCGGCCGCCGGTGTACACCGGGATCTGCAGGCGCAGGCCGATCTGGCTGTCGGTGCGATCGATGAACTGTCCCCTCGCGTCCGCGCCACCCACGCCCGAGTACCCGGTATCGGTGATCGATGCGCCCAATCCCAGGGTTGGCAGGCCTTCGGCGCGCTGGCGCGCGATCTGTTCGCGCGCGGTTTCGGTGGCAAGGCGCTGTGCGCGGAGTTCCTGGTTGGTCTCCAGGGCTGCGGCAACCCACTGCTGCGGGTCCAGTGGCTCGGGACTGACCATGTCCAGGACCTCCCCGAGCGCCGCCAGGGTGTCGTAATAGCGGTTGGTGATCACTGCCAGCTGTTCCTGGGCCAGGTTCAGCGCGTTCTCCGCCTCGATCTCGGCGGCACCCGCCAGGTCGAACTGTGCCTGGGCGTCCTTGACGTCGGTGATCGCGATCAGGCCGACGTCAAAGCGGCGCTGGGTCTGCTCCAGCTGCCGGCCGATGGCCTCGCGCTCGGCGACCCGGAACTCCAGGGTCTCCTGCGCGACCAGCACGCCGAAGTACGCTTCGGACACGCGCAGGATCAGGTCCTGGCGGGCGGCATCCAGGTTGGCCGCGGCGCGATCGATCTGCAGGTCCGCCTGGCGCAACCCGATGGTATTGCGACGGTCGAAGAGGCTTTGGTTGAGTTCAAGGCCGATGCTGCGCCGCGTGCCGTCGACGCTCGACCCGGGATCGGGGTCGGAATAGAAGGCGCCCAGTTCGGCATCGGCGGAGACCTGGGGCAGCAGTGCCGAGCGGGCCAGCGGTCTGCTCTCCAGGATGGCGCGGTATTCGGCCTCGGCCGCGCGCAGTTCCGCGTCCTGCTGCTGCGCGCGTTCGAAGACCTGAAGCAGATCCTCGGCCTGGGCAGGCAATGTCCAGAGCGTGCAGACGAGGGCGGCGGCACTCAGCGTGCGGAGGGTCTTCATGGCGTCGGTTCCGGTGCGGACGGGATCGCCCTATGCTAGCAGAGCGTGCGCCATATGGGGATGCGGCGGACGTTGACCCGTTCCAAACCGGTGGTGCCGCGGGCGGGTTGCCGCGGGGCTCTCAGAAGACGAATTCTCGCTTCCGTTCGAAACCCACCAGCGGCTTCAGGCCGGTCTCGAACAGCTTCTCCGTGCGGTAGCTGTCCTCGGCGACCCGGATGATCAGCAGCGCCTCCATCACCGGGGGGATGCCGACCACCACGAACATGCGGCCACCCAGGCTCAGGTGGGACTGCAGGCAGGGGTCGTACTCGGCCATCGCCCCATTGCAGCTGATCACGTCATAGCGCCTGCCGGGGGGCGACCAGTCCGGGGTCATCGTCCCCGTTCGCAGCTGGGCGTTGTCGACGCCAAGCGCGTCGAGCCGGGCCCTTGCCGCAAGCCTGAAGCCGTCGATCCGCTCCACGCTGTCCACGCCTGCGGCGAGCCGCGCGAGACAGGCGGTCACGTAGCCGGATCCGGTGCCGATCTCCAGCACCCGGTCACTGCGGCCGGGCGCGAGCGCCTGCAGCAGGCGCCCCACGACCTTGGGCGCCAGCATGGACTCGCCCTGACCCAGCGGGATCTCGGTATCCGCGTAGGCGAGGCCCTCGCGACCCTCGGGCACGAACCGTTCCCGTGGCAGATCCTCCATCACGTCCAGCACGCGCATGTCCAGCACGTCCCAGGGACGAACCTGCTGTTCCACCATGTTGTTGCGCGCGTGGGCGAAATCCATGAGCTGATCCTCGGGAAGCGTGAAACCGGTCGAAGGGTACGGCGACCGGGTCCGGGAGGCAAGTTGGGCGTCAGGTTCCCCGTGCGCCGGATTCCTGCTGGAGGCCGAGCGCCGCGATTGCCGCGATTCGGGCTCGGCGCAGCGCCTCGCCGAGCGCCTCGCCCCGCAGTCCCTTTGCCAGAAGAGGCTCCGGCGACACCGCGGCGACCGCACGCGAGGCACGACGCACCGCGTCGGCCTGGGGATAGGATCGCGCTTCGAACCCGGCGCGGCCCCGGAAGTCGGCCTCAACCGCCGCCAGAAAGGGCTCCAGACCCTCCGGGCGGCGCAGGCTGTCGACGCCCTCCAACAGCTTCAGTACCGTCTTCGGGCGCAGCTCGAAGACCCGATGCACCAGGCCGTGGTAGCGCGCGACCTTGATCGCGAGATCGCGGTAGCGCTTGGGGATTCGCAGCCGTTGCGCGAGGTCGCGGATCAGCGTCACGCCGCGCTCCTCGTGGCCGTGGTGACCGGGCAGGATCTCGGAAGGCGTGTTGCCCTTGCCCAGATCGTGCGCCAGCGCGGCGAAACGCACCTCGGGGGCCGGGCTGAGTCGGGTGGCCTGCTCGAGGACCATGAAGGTGTGGATGCCGGTGTCCACTTCCGGGTGATGGCGTGGCGGCTGCGGCACTCCAAACAGTTGCGCCACCTCGGGAAACAGCGCTGGCATGGCGCCGGTGCTGCGCAGGATCTCGAAGAAACGGACCGGCGCGGGGCTGGCCAGGGCCTTCTCGCACTCTGCCCAGACCCGCTCGGGGACCAGGGCGTCGACCTCGCCGCTGGCTACCAGCTCGCGCATCAGATCGTGTGTCTCAGATGCGATGGTGAAGCCGAACGGCGACAGTTGCGCAGCGAGCCGGGCCACGCGCAGAAGGCGCACCGGATCCTCGGCGAATGCCGGCGAGACGTGGCGCAGCACGCGCGCCTCGAGGTCGCGGCGTCCGCCAAAGGGGTCGATCAGGCGGCCGTCGCCGCTCTCGGCCATCGCGTTGATGGTCAGGTCGCGGCGCGCCAAATCTTCTTCCAGCGTCACTTCCGGTGCGGCGTTGAAAGCGAAGCCATGATAGCCGCGGGCTGTCTTCCGCTCGGTGCGCGCGAGGGCATATTCTTCGTGGGTCCGGGGGTGCAGGAAGACCGGGAAATCGCGCCCGACCGGCCGAAAACCCCGGGCCTCCATTTCTTCGGGCGTCGCCCCGACCACGACGTAGTCGCGCTCGTGGACCGGCCGGCCCAGCAGGCGGTCACGCACCGCGCCGCCGACCAGGAATGTCTCCATGACGTTGGGCCTGCTACTCGCGCTGGCCCATGCGCAGTCGCTGCAGCCGGGCCTGGAGACCCTCCTGGCCGAGGTAGGCGGGTGCAACGCTCTCGAGCAGGGTCGGGCAGGGCAGGGTCTCGCCGGTGCAGACGCTGTCCACCGACAGCGAGGCCAGGTTGTCGCGCGAGAGCGGCTTGCCCGGCACGAATTCGAAGACCGTGGCCTGGATCTTTCCCGCCCAGTCGGGCAGGGCCATGATCGGACGCCGACGCCCGGTCAGCCGCCCGGTGTAGCGGACCAGATCGCGCAGGGTGTAGATGCGCGGTCCACACAGTTCGAAGCCCTTGCCGTAGGTATCGGGATCTTCCAGGCAGTTCACGAAGTGGTCGGCAACGTCGCCGACGAAGACCGGCGCGAAACGCGCGTCGGCGCGGGCCAGCGGCATGACCGGCGCGATCTTCAGCAAGCCGGCGAAACGGTTCAGGAAGGAGTCCTCGGGTCCGAAAATCACCGAGGGTCGGAACACCGTCACCGGGAAGGCCTTTGCCGCGAAGACCGCGCGTTCTGCCGCGGCCTTGCTGCGCAGGTAGTGGCTGGGCGGGTCCGGCATGTCCGCCTTCAGCGCGCTCATCTGCACGAAGCGGCCAACACCCTGGGCCTCGGCCGCCGCGAGTGCCCGTTCGGTGAGATCGGTGTGGACCTCCCGGAATCCGGCGCCGTCGCGACCCCTTTCGTTCAGGATGCCGACCAGGTTCATCACGGCATCGCTGCCGGCGAAGAAGCGGCTCAGCGTGGCGGGATCATGTGTATCGCCCGCCATCAGTTCTACCTGAGGCATCACCTTCAGGTCCCGGTGCCGCTGGGGGTGACGGGTCAGGATGCGGACCTGGATCCCCCTTTCCGCCAGTCGCGCCACGATGTAGCGGCCGACGAAGCCGGTGCCGCCGAGGATGGAGACGTGATGGATCGACATGGCCTGCCCAACCTTCCTGGATTCATGATCGACCGCCCTATAGTAACGTGCCCGGAGCGACGCGGCATGCGTGCGACTGCCATTTTCCTTCGCGAGCAGGACAGGTGCCTGCAGTCGGGGTCCTCTATACTTCGATGACGTGCCAACGCCCTGTGGCGGCGCATCGCGGCGCAGGGCAGCCAATACGAGGTATGTCACTCATGGGCGAACTGATCAGCGTGAATCCCACGACGGGCCAACGTATCCGCGCCTACCCGGTGCTTCCGTCGGCGGGTATCGACCGGGCCGTGGCCCGGGCCTCCGAGCGTTTCCCGGAATGGTCGCGGCTGCGGGCCGGCAAGCGGGCCGGTTTCCTGGAGCAACTGGCCAGGGCCCTGCGCGAGCAGTCGGAACCGCTGGCGCGGCGGGCCACCGAGGAGATGGGCAAACGCCTGACCGAGGCGCGGGCCGAGGTGGAGAAGTGCGCCGTGGCCTGCGAGTACTACGCCGGCCATGGTCCGGACTTCCTGGTGGACCAGATGGTTGCCTCGGACGCCGGGCGCTCGCTGGTGGCCTGGCAGCCGCTGGGGCCGGTGCTGCTGGTGATGCCCTGGAACTTCCCCTACTGGCAGGCGCTGCGCCAGGCCATTCCGGCGACGCTGGCAGGGAATACCGTGCTGCTGAAGCACGCGTCGAACGTGCCCGGCTGTGCGGCGGCGCTGGAGGAAGTGTTCAACGACGCCGGGTTCCCCGAGGGTGTGTTCCGGAACCTCGCGATCGGCTCCGACGCCGTCGAAGGGGTGATCACCGATCCGCGCGTGCGTGGCGTCAGCCTGACCGGTTCCGAGGGCGCCGGGCGCGCGGTCGCCGCGGCGGCCGGCAAGTCCCTGAAGAAGACGGTGCTGGAGCTGGGCGGATCGGATGCCTTTATCGTTCTCGCCGATGCCGACCTGGACCATGTCGCGGAGCAGGCGGTCAAGGCGCGCTTTCAGAACAACGGCGAGACCTGCATCGCGGCGAAGCGCTTCATCGTCGAGGCGTCGGTCGCGGATGCCTTCGTGGCCCGGTTGCGGGACGGTATCGAGCGGATCAAGGTCGGCGATCCGATGGCCGAGGACACGGACCTCGGTCCACTGGCGCGTCCGGATCTCCGCGACGATCTGCACGATCAGGTGCGGCGCAGCGTGGACGCCGGTGCCGCCTGCCTCGCGGGCGGGGAGGCACTGGACCGTGACGGCTATTTCTATGCGCCGACGCTGCTGGACCGGGTCCGGCCCGGCATGGCGGCCTTCGACGAGGAGACCTTCGGGCCGGTGGCGGCGGTGACGCGGGCGGCGGATGTCGACGAGGCGGTCGCGCTGGCCAACGCCTCGCGCTACGGGCTCGGCGGCAGCGTCTGGACCCGCGACCGGGCCCGTGGCGAGCAGGTCGCGCGCCGGCTGGAGTGCGGCTGTGCCTTTGTGAACGGGATTGTGAAGAGCGATCCGCGACTGCCCTTCGGCGGTGTCAAGGACTCGGGTTACGGGCGCGAACTGGCCGCCCTCGGCATCCGCGAGTTCGTCAACGCGAAGACGGTCTGGGTCGACTAGTGGGCCACGCGGCTCAACGGCGACGAACGAGCGCCGGGCGAACCGTTACCGACAGAGCACTAGTTCTCATGGCTTCGGAGCG